>DXRF01000056.1 GCA_019411205.1 Parabacteroides sp.
AAAATTAGGTTTCTCGCGCATTATCATCCCGCACAATAACCTGAAAGGCTTTGACACGTCCAAGTGCAAGATGCAAATCGTGCAAGTGCGCAAGGTGGAGGAGGCTTTCCGGCAATTGTTCGGATAAGTTTATATGTATATGAATAAAAGTGTTGTTTATCTATTTGTGAGTGTTTTCTTCCTGTTTACAAGCTGCGAGTACCGGCTGGGGGAGAATTTTATGGATTTTGGGAAGCTTCAGGTCGATTCGGTTTTGACGGATGTGCAGTTTTATGGTTTTGCCTATTATTCGGATGAAAAGACCTATATTGTCGAAAATAGCGGAGCTGCCAGTTGCGAACTTTATATGTCGGCAGGGTTCGAGGTGGAAAGAATGATCGTCCGTTTAGGCGAGATGGAATGGGTAAGTGATGGGACACGATGTGATTTCATGTTGGATGTGAACCAGATTCCAAATGGCTCTTATGAGTTGTCGTGCGAAGTTTTCGCCCGGACGAATAACGGGACGGTTGCCGGGCAGGTCGGGGTTGAGCAGTATGTGGAAAAGCGCAGTTGGCCTCTTAAGGTAAATGCGCGTACGGGAAGTGACAAGAGCCTCCGGTATCGGATGGACGAAAACGGACATCCCGAAATCTTTTGGGAAGTGGACGAATCTCTTCGTGACGGATTTGATCATTTTACGATTGAATATAGTTATGATAATATGACTTATATCCGGAGAAGCACCCGTTTTGACCAGCGCTCTTTTGTCGACAAAACTTATGCCGGCGCCGGTGGAACTTACGAAGTCTATATTTATTTCAAAGACGAAACCATCCGTCCTTACTCTCTCGGTAAGGCAGTCTTGGATGTTTCCGATAACACGTCTAATCCTGAAAACAATCCGAAGAAATGAAGCGAGCCATCTTGTTTATATGCCTTCTGCTTGCATTTGTCCGGACGGGACAGGCGCAGTCCTTGACTGTTGAATATAATATCGGCCACGGCTCATATCAGATGTCCGATATGAAAGATTTTTTGAAAGGTATGGAGCTTCCTGTGACCAATGCGCAGATTACGGATGATTTCCCCGGTTATGTGACGCAGGATACCCGTGTTGGGATCGAATGGAGCCGCCACCATGTAGGAGTTCTTTTCAACTATATGAATACGGCAGGCAAGAAGGGGGTAACGGATTATTCCGGTTTTTGCAACTTCGAGTTACGCAACAAAGGATATAAGCTCGGAGCTTTTTACCGTTTCCGTTTGGTTAAGGAAGAAATTAGTATCTTTACATTCGAACCGTACATACAGCTTTCGACAGGTGTCGTGCTGAACAAGATACACGAGGCGAACCGCCTGTTTATCGAATCCGCTCCCACAGCCGGATATTTGCAGGAAGATTATTTTTCAGGCAAGAATTTTTTTGTGGAGCCTGCTTTCGGTATCAAGTTCGGTCTGTGCCGCCATGTTGCGCTGAACGTGAATATTGCGTATGAATGGGATGCTGTGAAACAGGAACTTAAGAGCCGGTATTCGGATTTTAAAGTGGACTGGAGTGGATACAGGGCACAAGCCGGTTTGGTTTTTTATTTGAATTTAAAGAAGTAACGATGATACAAGAATTACAACTCCGTATATTGCCCGAAGAGGCAGCCAGCGAACAGTCGTTGAAGCAGGTGGTAGCCCGTGAAACGGGAACATCTGTCCCGCACATTCACACCGTCCGGGTGCTGAAACGTTCCATCGATGCACGCCAGCGGACTATCTATGTGAATGTCAAGCTACGTGCTTTTATCGATGAGAAACCGGACGAACCTGAATTTCGGTCGGTGGAATATAAAGATGTATCGGCCGGGAAGCCGGTCGTAGTGGTCGGAGCGGGACCGGGTGGTTTGTTTGCCGCTCTCCGCTTGATAGAGCTTGGCTTGCGTCCGATCGTGATCGAACGTGGGAAAAACGTGCGCGAACGTAAAAAGGATATCGCCTTGATCAGTCGCGAACATAAGGTGAACGAAGAATCCAACTATAGCTTCGGAGAAGGGGGAGCCGGCGCCTATTCCGACGGTAAGCTTTACACCCGAAGCAAGAAACGGGGATCGGTCGATAAGATTCTGAATGTTTTCTGTCAGTTCGGGGCGAGCACCTCGATCTTGGCTGATGCACATCCGCATATCGGTACGGACAAATTGCCGCGAGTGATCGAGAATATCCGCGAACAGATCATCCGCTGTGGTGGAGAAGTTCGTTTCGAGACACGAATGGATGCCTTGGTCATCCGGGGCGGGGAAGTCATAGGGGTCGAGACGAACACCGGAGAAAGTTTCCTGGGGCCGGTCATCCTGGCAACGGGCCACTCCGCCCGCGACGTATATCGCTACCTCCATGACCGGCAAATCCCGATCGAAGCCAAAGGGATTGCTGTCGGTGTCCGGTTGGAACATCCGCAGATGCTGATCGACCAGATACAATATCATCGCAAGGAAGGCAGAGGAAAATATTTGCCGGCAGCCGAATATAGTTTTGTGGCGCAGTCCGGCGGGCGTGGAGTCTATTCTTTCTGCATGTGTCCCGGTGGCTTCGTTGTCCCGGCGGCAAGTGGTCCCCGGCAGGTAGTGGTCAACGGAATGTCTCCATCCAATCGTGGTTCCCGCTGGTCGAACTCCGGCATGGTGGTGGAGATACGCCCGGAAGACTATCCCGAATTGATGAAACACGAAGAGGAGGCGGTCTGCAAAGATTCGCCGCTCGCATTGATGGCTTTCCAAGAACGTTTGGAAGAACTTTGCTGGCTGAACGGTGGGATGAAGCAAACCGCCCCTGCACAGCGGATGGTTGATTTCGTGAATAAGAAGAACTCATTCGATCTCCCCGATTCTTCTTATACGCCCGGTCTGTTGGCCTCTCCGCTACATTTCTGGATGCCGGAGTTCGTCACTGGCCGTTTGCGTGAGGGCTTCCGCCATTTCGGTAAAGTTTCCAAAGGCTTCCTGACCAACGACGCGGTAATGATCGGGGTGGAAACCCGTACCTCTTCACCCGTCCGTATCCTGCGCGATAAGGAAAGCTACCAGCATATAACCTTGAAAGGTCTTTTCCCTTGCGGCGAAGGGGCCGGCTATGCTGGCGGAATCGTTTCTGCCGCTATCGATGGCGAACGGTGTGCGGAAGGAGTTGCCGGATATTTATCCCTTGTTTAAAACATATATGTTTTGAATGCGAAACATAGGTGTTTTGAAATCAAAGCATATATGTTTTAAAATGGATGCCTGCCGCTGTTCAAATGGGTAGGTGTTTCCTTCCGAACAGCAAGTATTTCTTTTCAAACCAACAAAACGGCATTTATCTCCGTATAAATCCGTATAAAATAGTAATTTTGTAAGCTAATTAGGTTATGTATATGCTAAGAACGGAAATTAGGAAACTGGGAGGATTGATTTGCTTCTTGTTTGTGGTGTTGGCCATTCAGGCACAGCAATATACGGTTACGGGAGGAAACGGGACTCCTTATTTGTTGGAAAATCCAGGAAACCGTATACGGGTTTATCTGGTGTATGGAATGGATAATGTGGAGATTAGCTATACATCTTCGTCCACCAATCATCAATGGTATCGATATAAGCAAAAGGCATTGGACCGGGAGCCTGTTTCGTGTGAACAGAACGGAGCGACTTCTGTTATCCGGAATATAGAAGAGGGTACCGGGTATTATGTGGAGGATCCGGCTTCCGGCTTGAATGGCTGGTATGTATGGATCATCGATTATAGCAAATACGCTTTTAATGTCGAGAGCATTACGGTCAAAGGAAACTGTGACGGCTTTTGGCTGGAAGGTTCTCCGGCTGTCCCGGTCATGTATTATTATACTCCGTCGGGAAGCCGGCTAGCGGTGAAGCGGGAGTTCGATGTTACTTATCAAACATTGGAGTGGTCTGAAGACAATAAGTATTTTTCGCCTAAGAACGTGCAAAGATCGTTGACGGAAGGACCGTATTCGGTAAAGATAAACGATAGCAATACACTTCCGTTGTGCGATACGGAAGTCACGCTTTCCGGTGACCAGTTTGCGAAGCATTTCGGAGTGGAGAAATCGATCACTTCGGATACCTATCAGGCGGTGGCTGTAGAAGTGCATGTCGATACGACGTTTATGATGGATAATGCGGAGAATATGACAGCGGGAGACGGGGAATATATTTCAGCTCCGGCAACGGTCACTTTTCGGGCGTATGCCAATGATCCGGTAGTGACGCTGTACACCTGGAAGATATATAGGAGCGATCAGGAAAACGGGGCCGAGAATCCGTTGGTGGAATATAGGGATGATGAGATCGATTATACCTTTACGGAGAAAGGTAGTTATACGGCGGTTGTGACTGTCAGTAACGCGACGGGAGAATGCGAGGCTGTTTCCAATTCGATTGAAATCAAGATTGCCGAATCGGAATTGCAGATCCCGAACGCTTTCTCGCCCGGCACGACGCCCGGTATCAATGATGAGTTTCGCGTTGCCTACAAATCGCTTGTGACCTATAAGTGCTGGATATTCAATCGGTGGGGGGTACAGATGTACCATTCTACTAATCCGGCTGAAGGATGGGATGGCAAAAAAGGTGGAAAATATGTCGCTCCCGGCGTTTATTTTTATGTAATAGATGCAGTGGGGTCGGATGGCATTAAATATAATAAAAAAGGTTCTATAAATATTCTTAGACCCAAGAAAATTGATGATGAAATTATTGAACAGTAACAGTATAGCCGGTTTTATGGTGGGATGTGCAGTGTGTCTGACTGCCTGCCTCTCCATCAGTTCGAGTGATTCGGAAAAAGTGAAAGACCAACGTCCGGTCGTTTCATCAGTGACCATGTCGCCCGATATTCCTTCTTCCGCCTCTTTTTGCGGAAAGGATATCGATTTGACGCGTTACAATATGCATGAGGGTTTTGACCGGGAATTGAGTAGTTTTACCTATTTCCATTCTACCACCATGCTGCTGATCAAGCGGGCAAACCGCTATTTCCCGATAATCGAACCGATCTTGAAGGCCAACGGTATTCCGGACGATTTCAAGTACCTGGCGGTGATCGAGAGTCATCTCGATCCGCGTGTCTCATCACCTGCACGGGCAGTAGGAACCTGGCAGTTGTTGGAAGGCACTGCACGGCAGTACGGGTTGACGATAACGCCTACGGTCGACGAGCGTTGCGATGTGGCAAAGGCAACCGAAGCAGCCTGCCGTTATCTGAAAGCAGCCTATGAAAAATATGGAGATTGGGCGATGGTCGCATCTTCCTATAATGCCGGTATGGGACGTATTTCAGGAGAGCTTGTCAAGCAGGATGCAGACAGTTCGTTCGATCTCTGGTTGGTGGAGGAGACCACCCGTTATGTCTATCGTATCATGGCTATCAAGCAGATATTTGAAGCTCCTTATAAATATGGGTTCGTACTAAAGACACAGGATCTGTATAAACCGATCGCATGTGAGAGTGTTGCCGTCTCGACAGATATTCAAGACTTGTCTGGTTTCGCCAAGAAGAATGGAATTACCTATGCCGATCTGAAACGTTTCAATCCCTGGTTGCGAGATCGTAAATTGCTGACGGCAGGAAAAACATATACGATCCAGATCCCGAAAGAATCTGATATGTATTATAAGACGCCTAACACCTATGTGCATAATCCGGCCTGGGTGGTGAAATAAGAAAACTGAAAATGATGAAGGATAAGAATGCATTGGAAGGCGGCCGCATTTCCGTTTTAGGCGCCCGTGTCCATAATTTGAAGAATATAGATGTCGACATACCTCGTAACAAGCTCTCTGTGATTACCGGTATGAGCGGTAGTGGTAAATCGTCTTTGGCTTTCGATACGATTTTTGCGGAAGGACAACGCCGTTATGTGGAGACTTTCTCTGCTTATGCGTGTAACTTTTTGGGGAATATGGAACGGCCGGATGTGGATAAGATCACCGGCCTGAGCCCTGTTATCTCGATCGAACAAAAAACAACAAACAAGAATCCGAGATCTACAGTGGGGACGACTACCGAGGTTTATGACTTTTTCCGTTTGCTTTATGCAAGGGCGGGAGAGGCTTATTCGTACCTGAGCGGCGAGAAGATGGTGAAATACACCGAAGAGCAGACGTTGGAACTGATTATGAACCAGTATAAAGGGAAAAAGACCTATCTGCTTGCTCCGCTCGTTCGTAACCGTAAAGGACATTATAAGGAGCTTTTCGAGCAGATGCGGAAGAAAGGGTATCTGAATGTCCGGGTGGACGGTGAGATGAAGGAGATCTTTCATGGCATGAAGCTCGACCGGTATAAGATGCACAGCATCGAGGTAGTGATCGATAAGCTGGTCGTTTCGGAATTGGACGAACGTCGTTTGAAAGAAAGTTTGCGTGTCGCTATGAAGCAGGGCGATGGCTTGGTACTCGTGTTGGATGCCGAGACGGGCGAAGTGCGTCATTTCAGCCGCCGGTTGATGGATCCCGTGACGGGCTTGTCTTATAGCGAACCGGCTCCCCATAATTTCTCGTTCAACTCTCCGCAGGGGGCTTGTCCGAAATGTAAAGGATTAGGACAGGTCAATTTGTTGGACATGAACAAGATCGTACCCGATGCGTCGCTCAGTATCTACAGTGGCGGTATCGTGGCGTTGGGGAAATATAAAAATTCCTTGATATTTTGGCAGATCGAAGCTATATGCGAGAAATATGGCGTAACGCTGAAAACCCCGATCAAAGACATCCCGGAAGAAGCGATCGATGAGATCATGAACGGGACGGACGAACGTTTGCAAATCAAAAACGATTCGCTGGGTACTTCCAATTATTTCCTGTCATATGAAGGAGTTGCCAAATATATCCTGATGCAGCAGGAGAGCGAGGCTTCCGCTTCTGCACAGAAATGGGCGGGACAGTTTATACGGATGGCTACCTGTCCGGAATGTAACGGGCAACGGTTGAACAAGGAAGCGTTGCATTATAAGATAGCCGGAAAGAACATCGCCGAGCTTTCGGCAATGGATATTTCCGAATTGTATGAGTGGCTGGATGGTGTCGAAGATCAGTTGAATCCCAAACAGCGGCAGATCGCTGTCGAAATCTTGAAGGAGATCCGTTCACGTCTGAAATTCCTGTTGGATGTCGGGTTGGACTACCTCGCTTTGAACCGTGCCTCGGCGACATTGTCGGGAGGCGAGAGCCAGCGTATCCGTTTGGCGACTCAGATCGGCAGCCAGCTGGTCAATGTGCTTTATATTCTGGATGAACCGAGTATCGGGTTGCACCAGCGAGATAATGTCCGTTTGATTAACTCGTTGAAAGAGTTGCGCGATACGGGTAACTCTGTTGTCGTGGTCGAGCATGATAAGGACATGATGTTGAATGCCGACTATGTGGTCGATATGGGGCCGAAAGCCGGTCGTCTGGGAGGAGAAGTGGTTTTTGCCGGAACTCCCGGAGAGATGTTGAAAGCTGACACGCTTACTTCGGCCTACTTGAATGGAAAGACAGAAATTGCCGTTCCGGAAGAGCGGCGGAAAGGAAACGGACAGTTCATCACGATAAAAGGGGCGAGCGGGAATAATCTGCGGAATGTGGATGTCACGTTCCCGTTGGGTACGTTGATTTGTGTCACGGGGGTATCCGGCAGTGGAAAGTCTTCTTTGATCAACCGGACCTTGCAACCGATTCTCAGCCAGCATTTCTATCGTTCCTTGGAAGATCCGTTGCCTTACAAGTCGATCGAGGGGATAGACAATGTCGATAAGATAGTCAATGTAGACCAGTCACCGATCGGACGTTCGCCGAGAAGCAATCCGGCTACTTATACCGGAGTCTTTTCGGATATCCGTAATCTGTTTGTGGATCTGCCTGAATCGAAAGTGCGTGGTTACAAACCCGGACGTTTTTCGTTCAATGTCTCCGGTGGACGTTGTGAGACGTGCAAGGGAAACGGATACAAGACAATTGAGATGAATTTCCTGCCGGATGTATTGGTCCCCTGTGAAGAATGCCATGGCAAGCGGTACAACCGGGAAACGTTGGAAGTTCGCTTTCGCGGGAAATCCATTGCAGACATTCTGGATATGACCATCAATATGGCGGTGGAATTTTTCGAGAATATCCCGTCGATCCTGTCGAAAGTGAAAGTATTGCAGGATGTCGGCCTGGGGTATATCAAGTTGGGGCAACCTTCCACAACTCTTTCCGGCGGTGAGAGCCAGCGTGTCAAATTGGCTACCGAACTGGCAAAGAAAGATACGGGCAAGACGCTTTATGTATTGGACGAGCCGACGACAGGTCTTCATTTCGAAGATATACGGGTCTTGCTGGGTGTCCTGAACAAACTGGTGGATAAGGGGAATACGATCATTGTCATCGAACATAATCTCGATGTCATCAAATGTGCCGACTATCTGATCGATATGGGCCCTGAAGGCGGGCGTAACGGTGGGCAGGTCCTTTTCACCGGAACTCCCGAAGAAATGATAAAAGCGAAAACGAAGAGCTATACGGCTCCATTTTTGAAAGACGAATTAAAAAGCGATAAGAAATGAAGAATCCTATTCAGATGATTAAACAATGTGTGGAGAAGGAAGAACCTTACTTCCTGCTGCGTGGACAGGATTTATGTGCGTTGAAGGCCATCGAAACCTATTATGAGGAGGTGAAGAAGCATGTGAAAGATCCTTACTTTATTGAAGAGATAGAAGAGATAATGAAAGATTTCCGGGCTTTCCGGGAAGAACAGGAAACTCATATACCGGATTAAAAGATGGCGGACGACAGTTACAAGACTATTAAGCAGGTAGCCGAAGGGTATTATACGGAGAAGCGCAGCCGCTTTATTTCGTATGCGATCCCGGTGCGTACGGTGGAAGAAGTGAAAGAGCAGCTGGACAAATACCGTAAACAGTACTATGACGCTCGCCACGTCTGCTGGGCCTATATGTTAGGGCCTGAACGCCTTACTTTCCGGGCGAACGATGACGGTGAGCCGTCTTCCACTGCGGGCAAACCGATCCTGGGACAGATCAACTCGAACGGGCTGACGGATATCTTGATCGTCGTGATCCGCTATTTCGGAGGAATCGAATTGGGGACGAGCGGCTTGATTGTTGCTTACCGGACAGCTGCCGCCGAAGCGATAGCCGCCGCCGAGATAGAAGAGCGCACTGTTGATGAAGATATCACCATTGCATTCGAATACCCTTATCTGAACGGAATCATGCGTATTGTCAAGGAGGAGAACCCGATGATCGTCTCCCAAAAATTTGAAATGGATTGTGAAATGACCCTTCGTATCCGCAAAGGAGAGGCCGAACGTTTGAAAGCGCGGTTATTGAAGGTGGAAAGTGCCTATATTCCCAGAACCGAATTTTAAGCAGATTGTTATATTATTACAAATCTAAACAAAAACAATTCGTAAATAATGAAGAAGATTCTTTTATTTTCTTTTTTTCTGGTGTTGGGATTGGTTGTATCCCAATTCCTGCCGGCGATGGTTGGTGAGGGCTATATGTCGGTGAAGACAGTTTCCAACACCCTGTTGTATGTATGTTTGGCCTTTATCATGATAAATGTAGGGCGGGAGTTCGAAATGGATAAAAAACGCTGGAAGTCCTATACCGAAGATTATTTTATTGCAATGGCGACAGCTGCTTTCCCTTGGATTTTCGTGGCCCTATATTATATGTTCGTGTTGCTTCCCGATATCTACTGGAACAGTGGAGAGGCCTGGAAAGAAAACCTTTTGTTGAGCCGGTTTGCAGCTCCGACTTCGGCTGGTATACTGTTTACGATGTTGGCGGCGGCGGGGTTGAAATCTTCCTGGGTATACAAGAAGGTGCAGGTATTGGCGATCTTCGATGATCTCGACACGATCCTGTTGATGATTCCTTTGCAGATCATGATGGTAGGCTTGCGTTGGCAGCTAGGCGTTATTATTCTGATTGTGATGATCCTGTTGGCCATTGGATGGAGAAAGATGGGAAGTTATGATATGCGGCAGGACTGGAAGGCGATTCTTTTCTATGCCGTCCTTACCTGCGGGATCACGCAGGCTGTTTATTTGGTGTCCAAATATTTCTATGGCGAAGATGCCAGCATCCATATCGAGGTTCTGTTGCCTGCGTTTGTATTGGGTATGGTGATGAGGCATAAACATATCGATACGAAGGCCGAACATAATGTGGCGACGGCTGTATCGTTCCTTTTTATGTTTTTGGTAGGAGTCAGCATGCCGATCTTTTTCGGGGTGGACTTCGCAGCGCAGTCTGCAGAGGCAACAACTATAACCGGAGCGCAGCCCATGATGTCCTGGCCGGTAGTCTTCCTGCATGTCGTGATTGTTTCGTTCCTGTCCAATATCGGGAAACTGTTCCCGCTGTTTTTTTACCGAGAAAGACGGAAGCGCGAACGTTTGGCGCTATCGATCGGTATGTTTACACGCGGTGAAGTAGGGGCTGGGATTATCTTTATCGCGCTTGGCTACAATTTAGGAGGTCCTGCGCTTATGATTTCCGTGCTTACCATAGTGTTTAATTTAATTTTAACTGGTATATTTGTCGTGTGGGTTGAGAAACTGACCCGCAGCGCTTACGAGCTGGAGCAAGCAGGCAAGTAGGCAGACAGTTGTTAGGAAAACTCAAAGGGAAGCAGTGTATAAATGCTTCCCATAAATATTTAAATACCAATGGATAGAACCATCAACGTTATCCTTAAACCGTTGCGTCGTTTCGCTATGCAGAAACCGGACGCAAGTATCTTATTGTTCATGGCTACAATCCTTGCCATGCTATTCGCCAATTCGCCTTGGGCGGAGTCTTATCATAACATCCTGTCGCATCCGATTGATTTGAAGATAGGCAATTTTACACCGTTTATGCATCATGGAGAAGCAATGCCGATGCTGGCCTTTGTGAATGATGCCTTGATGGCGGTCTTCTTTTTTGTGATTGGACTGGAGATCAAGCAGGAAATTCTGATCGGGGAACTGAGTTCGATACGAAAAGCACTGCTTCCGATTATTGCGGCTTGTGGCGGGATGGTCGTTCCGGTATTGTTTTATTTTCTGGTTTGTCATTCGGCGCCTGAAGTGCGTGGTGTAGCTATTCCGATGGCAACCGATATCGCCTTTGCTTTGGCTGTTTTAGGACTGTTGGGAAAACGGGTTCCGCTCAGCATGCGTATCTTTTTGACAGCATTGGCGGTGGTGGACGATATCGGTGGTATCATTATTATCGCCTTGTTTTATAGTGGTGAGATTGCGTTTGAGCCGCTTCTGATCTCACTTGCCTTGCTGGCGTTGCTATACGTGGGGGGAAGGATGAGAGTGAATAACATCGCTTTCTACTATGTAATAGGCTTCTTCGTGTGGATGCTGTTTCTTGAATCGGGTATTCATCCGACGATAGCGGGTGTACTGGTCGCATTCACTGTTCCGGCCCGTCCGGTTGTCAAGCTGGATGATTTCACTTGTGAGATGACCGGTTATCTGAATATGCTGGATTACACCGAGGTGCGCCATTCCCGGAAAGCAGCTGTTCTTTCGTCGACACAGATTCAAGTACTCAACAATATCCATTCGTTGGCAGACAAAACAATCAGTCCGTTGCAAAGCATTGCCGACAAACTTCATCCGTTAGTCAATTATCTGATCCTGCCGCTTTTCGCCTTTGTTAACGCAGGCGTTACTTTCGGAGATATCGGGATCGGTTCGTTACCGGGAATCCCGTTGGCGGTATTCCTCGGTCTGTTTGTCGGAAAGTCGTTGGGTATATTCATGTTTACCTATGTTTCTGTCCGTTTGCGTCTTGCAACGATGCCGGAAGGAGTGAGTAAGCGGAATCTTTTCGGGGTGTCGATGTTAGGTGGGATCGGTTTCACAGTGGCCCTCTTTATCGCGAACCTGTCTTTTGCCGGGATACCTGATATCGGAGAGGATCTATTGAATCAAGCGAAGTTGGGCGTATTTGCCGGTTCGTTCATTTCCGGTTTGTGCGGTTATTTGATATTAAAGAAAGTATTACCTAAAAAAGTATAGAGATGGACAGACGCAAATTTATTCAGACAGGGATTGCCGGAGTTGCCGGTTTATCTTTAGCCCGCACAGGACTTGCCAACATACAGATGGCTGTTCCTTCGGATATATCGGTCGACAGGGTGAAATTAGGAAAGACCGGATTGAAAGTCTCCCGCATAGCTATGGGAACCGGGACGAAAGGCTGGAATTATCAGTCCAACCAGACCCGGCTCGGGTTGGATAATTTTGTGAAGATGGCTCGTCACGGTTATGAACGTGGTATCCGCTTCTTTGATATGGCCGATATGTACGGTTCGCAGCCATTTGTCGGAAAAGCCTTGAAAGAGTTGCCCCGTGAGAAACTCACCTTGATGACGAAAATGTGGACATACGACGAGGGTTCGGAAAAACGTGAACCGGTCAGCAAAACACTTGACCGTTTCCGGCAAGAGGCCGGTACGGACTATTTTGATATTCTCCTGTTGCACTGCATGACAAAAGGCGATTGGGCGGAAACCCGTAAGTTTTATATGGACGGCCTGGCAAAAGCCAAACAAGACGGTATCGTGAAAGCTGTTGGGGTCTCTTGTCATAACTGGGATGCGATGGTTGAGGCTGTCAATAATCCGTGGTGTGACGTCATCCTTGCCCGTCTGAATCCGTTCCAGAGCCATATGGATGGTACGACTGAAGCCGTAAACGAACTTTTAGGTAAGGCCCGCAAGAAAGGTAAAGGGCTTATCGGAATGAAAATTTTCGGTGAAGGCAAACATGTTTCCGATGCCGAACGTGAACGTTCCATCCGTTTTGCCGTCACCGAAAGCAATCTGCATTGCATGACACTTGGTTTGGAATCCATCGCGCAGATGGACGATGCGATAGAGCGGGTGATGCGGAATGCCAAAGGATAACAGCTTTATTTCACCACCATGTGTATTTTGTACCAGTACTGATAATCTCTGTCAACGTGATAAAGATGATCAGTTCGGCGCATTAATGTACATAAAATGCCTATATTCGCAGACAGTCTGTTTGTCGAAAGTGTAACCGTTAAATTCAGGGAATATGGCGAAATATCTGTATTATATCTGTGCCTGCTGTCTTTTATTCTTATTCAGCGGATGTGAAGGAAAAGGTAAAGGAGAGTCGGAAGAACTTCCTTTCAGTCCTTATGTGGAGGCGTTTACCTCCGGTACGATTTCCAGATATACGCCCGTATATCTGATTTTCAATCAGGAAATAGCCGCTGATAGGATGAATCCTGACCAACTCCGCGACCTGGTCAGGATTAAACCCGAGACAGTCGGCGAGTTCGCATTTGAGAACAACCGGACGATCGTATTCAAGCCATCCAAGAGTTTCGAGCGTGACACCCGTTACGAGGTAAAGGCAGACCTTTCGGAGTGGTTCGACACGGAACGGAAAGACAACTGTTTTACATTCAGATTCTCGACTCAACCCTTGTCGTTGCGTGCCAACCTGCAATCCGTCGATATCAACCGGAAGAATGAAAACGGTTATAACATCGTCTGCTCGGTGTTCACACCGGACAGGGAGACACCCGAAACTGTAGAGTCGCTTGTCGGTTTCTCTGAAAAGGCGGATGCTACC
>DXRF01000057.1:0-6193 GCA_019411205.1 Parabacteroides sp.
TCCCATGATTTATGATCTTATGATTTATTATTTATTATTTTTTATCCTCTCAATTGTGCACCTAACTTCTGTTCCAGATTTGTCTGGATCTTTTTCATGATAGCATCGATCTGCTTATCATTCAAAGTCTTTCCTTCATCCTGCAAATAGAAGCTGACAGCATACGACTTCTTGCCTGCCGGCAGATTCTTTCCTTCGTATACATCGAACAAAGCAACGTCTTTCAACAGTTTACGTTCACTCTCCGTTGCTATCTTTTCTATTTCGGCAAATTGAACATTCTTATCTAACAACAGAGCAAGATCTCGTTTCACTGCCGGGAACTTGGATATTTCAGAGAAGGTGACCTTGCTCTTCTTGATTTCCTTCATCAACAATGTCCAGGAAAGTTCTGCATAATAAACATCCGTTTCGATATCCAGTTCCTTACATATCTTCGGACTGACGATACCCATCGTACCAAGCTGACGCCCAGACGAAGTCGTAATACTCAAACCTGCCGAATAAATATCGTTAGTCAAATTGCCCCAAATGATCTTCTGCAAGTTCACGCCGAGACGAACCAAAATATTTTCCACATATGCCTTCAATTCATAAACGGAAGACTTTTCATTCGGATGCGCCCAGTTGTTATCCACACGACTACCGCTCACCCACAAGCCCAAACGGTAATCTTCCGAGAATTCGGCCAGTGCTTCCCCTTCTTTCTTATGGTCGATCTTGTAATCATAGCAGTTTCCGAATTCGAAGAAACGGATATTGCCATTCTTGCGTTTCGCATTATGTTCGACACTTTCCAGGCCTCCGAACAACAACGTCTGGCGCATACAATTCAGATCTGCACTCAACGGATTCATCAACATCACACAGTGAGAAACCGGGTAAGTGGAAAGATTGTCATAGTAAGCCGAGCGTGTCAGCGAGTTATTCAAAATCTCGTTGAAACCACAACCGCATAGTTGTTCAGAAATCAGGTTCTGCAATTTATAACTACGATCGGTCGGAGTCTGATAGCTCAGATTGGACTTCACATTGTCACTGAATTCCACGTTATTATATCCGTAAATACGGAGAATATCTTCGATCACATCAACATCACGCTGTACATCAATACGATATACAGGCACATCGATCAGCAAACCTTCAGCTGTTTCAGAAACGATCTTCATTTCCAGGCTTTCCAGAATGCTCTTGACCGTCTCAACCGGAATCACCTTACCAATCAACGTATTGACCTTATTGTAAGTCAGTTCCACACGATAGGGCGCAACCGGAGCAGGATAGATATCCTGAATGGCCCCCGTAATCGTTCCGCCTGCCACTTCCTGGATCAACAGGGCTGCACGCTTCATCACTTCGACCGTTTGATTCGGATCCAAGCCACGTTCATAGCGGAAAGAAGCATCCGTATTCAGACCGAAACGACGAGCTGTCTTACGAATCCACGTCGGGTGGAAAGTAGCGGATTCCAGAAATACATTCTTGGTCTGTTCCGTCACGCCGGAATCAAGTCCGCCAAATACACCAGCGATACACATCGGCTCTTCCACATTGCAAATCATCAGGTCGCGGTCGGTTAACGTACGTTCCACGCCATCGAGCGTCACAAACTTGGAACCTTCCGTTGCTGAACGTACCACGACTTTATTACCTTTGATCTTATCGGCATCGAAAGAGTGCAAAGGCTGTCCTACACCATGCAAAATATAATTCGTGATATCCACCACGTTATTAATAGGACGCAGACCGATCACCTTCAAACGGTTCTGCAACCATTCCGGACTTTCCTTTACGGTCACTCCTTTAATCGTAATACCTGAATAGCGCAGGCAGGCTTCTTTATTTTCAACGACCACTTCGATAGCCGGAACCTCATCATCAATCTTGAAAGCCTCCACACTCGGACGTTTTAGATTGGCTGGCTTACCGTTCTGTTTCAGGTAAGCGGCCAAATCGCGGGCCACGCCAAAATGGGAAGTGGCATCCACGCGGTTCGGTGTAATATCGACTTCCAGCACATAGTCACTCTTTACATTATAATATTCTTTAGCCGGAGTACCTACTACCGCATCGGCCGGCAGTACGATGATACCCGCATGATCCGTCCCTATACCGATTTCATCTTCAGCACAGATCATACCGTTCGATTCAACGCCACGGATTTTGGAGCGCTTGATCGTAAAGCACTCGTCACCATCATACAATTTTGTACCGTTTACAGCAACAACCACTTTCTGTCCGGCAGCCACATTCGGTGCGCCACAAACAATCTGAAGGGGTTCCGCACCACCGACATTCACAGTCGTAATGTGCAAGTGATCGGAATTCGGGTGCTCTTCACAAGTAAGAACTTCACCGATGACAAGCCCTTCCAATCCACCTTTAATGGTTTGAACTTCTTCTACTCCACCGGTTTCCAAACCGATAGAGGTCAGTGCTGCTGCTACTTCATCAGGCTGTAAATCAAAATCAAGATAATCTTTCAGCCAATTGTAAGATATATTCATCGCTTTAAAATTTATTCAGTAAAGAGACGGGGCCGTCCGGCCTACGCCAAATTGACGGACAAAAGTACAAATAATTATTTAATATGTAGAACAACAGCAAAACGAAAATAAGTTCCATACCCATGAAACTTTATTTTGCAGACTATCGGAAATCTCCTACATTTGCACCATAAATCCGAAATAAAATATGATGCGTATAGATATACTGACCGTACTTCCCGAAATGATCGAGGGAATGGTGAACTGCTCCATCGTGAAACGGGCACAAGACAAAGGTTTGGCTGAAATACATTTACATAACCTACGAGATTATACGACCAACAAATGGCGACGTGTAGATGATTATCCTTTCGGGGGTGAAGCCGGCATGGTAATGCAGATCGAACCCATCGACCGGGCCATCTCGGCTTTGAAAAGCGAAAGGGAATATGACGAAGTTATTTACACATCACCGGATGGGGAAACCTTCAACCAGCCGATGGCAAACAGTATGTCGATGCTGAACAATCTGATTATCCTTTGCGGACATTACAAAGGAATCGACTACCGCATCCGCGAACATCTGATAACAAAGGAAATATCCGTTGGTGATTATGTCCTGACAGGAGGCGAGTTGGCCGCCGCCATCATCACAGATGCCGTCATACGCCTCATTCCCGGAGCAATCGGCGACGAGCAGAGCGCTCTCTCCGACTCGTTTCAGGATAATTTATTGGCTCCTCCGGTCTATACCCGGCCGGCAGACTATAACGGTTGGAAAGTTCCCGATGTCCTTTTATCCGGGCATCAACGCAAGATCGAGGAGTGGCGTCTTCAACAGGCCCAGGAACGGACTGCCCGGTTACGCCCCGACCTGTTGAAGTAATTGTTTTACCGCTGCTCTACCACGAAATTATAGACAAACGCATATTCATACGTGTTGTTTTCCGTAGTAGCACCATTCACGGGGTTGATCTTTTCTTCAATCGTCATACCTGTGATATAATCGCCGGTCAATGTATAGTGGAATGTATATTCGGCACAAATATCCGCAGCTTCGGAAACATTATACCAATAGGCACGGGTCGGCAGATTCTGATTCATCTTTCCATACAGCAGGTTCAACGGAGAGATAACATCAAAGCCGACCGGTTGAAATGAATTGACAACCCGGAACGGAAAGTTTTCCGGACGCAATTGAGAATTATATTCATATGTAATCTCTTTCTGTGGCAGACAAGCGTAATGCACCACATTTCCATTTTCCCATGAATAGCGGTCCACCTCACCTATTTCTCTTGTCTGGTAGCCCGATCCGTCCTCATTCGGCCACTGGACAACCTGCGAAACCGACTTCAACCAATTGGAGTTATAGGTGTACCTGTTTTCTACAGCCGTGTAGACAGCATTACTCATATACTTGTTTTCAGACTTTTCTTCCTTGACTGCAATCATATTTCCGCTCAACGTGTAAACCGTATGAACAAACGGATTAGTCGGAGAACCATCAATCATCTTCACGCCACTTACGGAAATCGTCTTGTCTACACTAATATAATTATCAGTAAACTGATTTCCTCCCGTATTCAATATAATCCGATTGATTTGTTTGTCCTGATCGTAAGTGATATCCGCATTAAAAAAAGCATTTCCGTTTTTCGTACATGTAACACTCGTCAGTTTATTCAACTCTGGAATATACGGCTTATCATCATCTCCACACGACACAAGTCCTGCCGCTATCAAAAGCATACTTAAAAATTTCTTCATCTCTCTTTCTTTTTATTATTCGATCTTACAAAAATAGAACATTTGCCAAAATAACGGACGAAGTAACCTATTTTAAGTAATTCTACTTGAAGAAATGCAAGTAAACCATTAGTTTTGTAACACAATTTATCACAATAAATAACTAATAACAAACATCTTACAATAAGATAAAACGTAAAGTTTACAATATCTAAAATTTAATAACATGAGAATGAAACATCTGACAGTGGCAGCACTGACATTATTGCTGTCTGTTTCCTGTAGCCAAAGACAAGAAGATTATCCGTTTCGCAACCCCGATCTCCCTATCGACGAACGCATAGACGACCTTTTGAAGCGGTTGACAGCCGAAGAGAAAATCGGCCAAATGATGAATACGACTCCGGCAATCGAACGCCTCGGCATTCCCCAATACGATTGGTGGAACGAAGCCTTACACGGTGTCGCACGTGCAGGAAAAGCGACTGTCTTTCCACAAGCGATCGCGATGGCGGCCACTTTCGATGACGACGCACTGTACGAGACATTCACAATGGTGAGCGACGAGGCTCGTGCCAAATACCACCAGTATCAAAGGGACAAGGAATACGACCGCTACAAAGGCTTGACCTTTTGGACCCCGAATATCAATATATTCCGTGATCCCCGCTGGGGCCGTGGCATGGAAACCTATGGAGAAGATCCGTACCTGACGGAACGGATGGGTGTTGCCGTAGTGAAAGGCTTGCAGGGAGACGACCCGAAATACTTCAAGACACATGCTTGCGCCAAACATTATGCAGTCCATAGCGGGCCGGAATGGAACCGTCATGAATTTGATGTCACAGTGACGCCCCGTGACTTATGGCAAACCTACCTGCCAGCTTTCGAGGCCCTGGTGAAAGAAGGAAATGTACAGGAAGTCATGTGTGCTTACAACCGCTATCAAGGCAAACCCTGCTGTAGCAGCGACAAACTGCTTATCGATATCCTTCGGAATAGTTGGGGATATGAAAACATCATCCTTTCCGACTGCGGTGCGATCAATGACTTCTGGCAACGGGACGAACGCACACCCCGCCACGAGACACATCCCGATGCTGAAAGTGCTTCTGCCGATGCCGTCTTGAACGGAACGGACCTGGAATGCGGAAACAGCTACCGAGCTTTGACCAAAGCCCTGAAGGACGGAAAAATCTCCGAAAATGATCTGGATGCTTCCCTCCGCCGCCTTCTGAAAGGGCGTTTCGAATTAGGCATGTTTGATCCGGACGAGCGAGTCCCATTCGCCCAAATACCGTACAGCGTGGTGGAAAGCCCCGAACATGTGGCCCAAGCACTCGAAATGGCACATAAGAGTATGGTGTTGCTGAAGAACAAGAACAACACACTGCCGCTGAGTAAAACGATCCGGAAAATCGCCGTTGTCGGCCCAAATGCCGCCGACTCGACCATGCTTTGGGCGAACTACAATGGCTTCCCGACACATACCGTAACGATATTGGAAGGCATCCGCAACAAAGTACCCGATACAGAAGTTGTCTACGAATTAGGATGCAATCATGCGGCCGATTTTGTAATCCAAGACTTGAGTAACCACATCACCTCCCCTGCCGGAGAAGGATTTGCCTCCGAATTCTTCAACAATACAGAATTCAAGGGAGAAGCCGTTTACAAAGGTTTAGCAAACCAATTGCATTATACGACAGGTGGAAACACACAGTTCGCACCGAATGTAAACCTAACAAACTTCACAGCACGTTTCATCGGAGAGTTTGAAGCGCCTGAGACAGAACAGGTCGAGATCAAATTATCAGGAAACGACGCTTTCCGCCTCTTTATCGGAGATGAAAAAGTAGCCGAAGTATGGGAAAACGAATACGGAGCGGAAAAGACATATATGCTGAATGCAGAAAAAGGAAAGAAATATCCAATCAAGATCGAATACATGCAACGCA
>DXRF01000057.1:6203-13571 GCA_019411205.1 Parabacteroides sp.
CTTCCAGATCGGTACGCGCCGACCTGTCGATTACGCTGCCACGGCTGCTAAAGTCAAAGATGCAGATGTGATTGTCTATGTCGGAGGTATTTCACCTCGCTTGGAAGGAGAAGAAATGCCGGTCAATGTGGAAGGTTTCAAGAAAGGAGACCGCACCAATATCGAGATACCGAAAGTACAACAAGAAATGGTAAAAGCACTGAAAGCGACGGGTAAACCGGTTGTTTACGTGCTTTGTACGGGTAGTGCTCTGGCTCTGAACTGGGAAGATGCCAACATCGACGCCATTCTGAATGCCTGGTATGGCGGACAGGAAGCCGGGACAGCGGTTGCCGACATCCTGTTTGGTGACTACAACCCGTCAGGCCGCCTACCGGTCACATTCTATAAATCGATCGACCAGTTGCCCGACTTCGAAGATTACAGCATGAAAGGCCGTACCTACCGTTATATGACCGAAACGCCGCTTTATCCGTTCGGATACGGCTTGAGCTACACGAACTTTGCCTATCGGAATGCGAAGTTGTCTTCTAACAAGATTACCAAAGACCAATCTGTCACACTGACGTTCGACATTGCCAATACCGGCAAAATGGATGGAGACGAAGTCGCACAAATCTACATCAAAAATCCGAACGATCCGGAAGGTCCGATCAAAGCGCTGAAGGCTTTCCTACGTGTACACGTAAAAGCCGGAAACAACCAGGAAGTCAACATCGAACTGGCTCCCGAAGTTTTCAACTCTTTTAACGACAATACACAAACGATGGAAGTCCGTCCCGGAAAGTATCAGATACTTTACGGCGGTTCATCCGACGACAAAGATTTGCAGAAGTTAGAGCTGACAATCGAATAAAAGCAATGCCGCAGATCTCCGGATTATCCGGAAAAATCTGCGGCATTTCATCTATTCTATAACCCTATGCTTTCCACCTCCTAACCCTATGGGTTAAAGGGTATAACTCTATGGGTTTTTATCCAATATACGTCTCCATGAACTTGGCACCCGGAACCGGTGAAATCGTCACGACATCCGTATCTGCCGGAATCAAGACCGTTTGTCCCTGATGAATATAAATTTCATTACCTTTATTATCACGGATAGAAGCCTTACCTTCCATACAGATATAAACGACAAAAGAATCCAATTCGGAAAAATCACGAACCATGATCGTATCGACATCCAGTAAATTCGTTGTAAAATACTTGCAGGCGGCAAGTTCTACGGTCGCATTCGTATGCGCTTTGTAATGAGTGCGGTAATCCGGATACAAGGTATAGTCGATCGCATCCTTTGCCAATTCAGTATGCAATTCACGCCCTTTTCCATCCGGTCCCTTACGGTCGTAATCATATATACGATAGGTGATATTGCTCGTCTGCTGGATTTCAGCGATGAAACAACCAGCACCAATCGCATGTACACGGCCTGCCGGCAAGAAGAAAACATCGCCTGGATTCACTTCATAACGCTGTAATACGTCCATGATCGTATTGTTCTCGACACGTTTCACATATTCATCCGCATCGATCTGCTTTGAAAAGCCAGAATATAAGCCAGCACCTTTGGTTGCATTGATCACATACCACATTTCTGTCTTGCCGAAAGAATTATGACGTTTCTTAGCCAGTTCGTCATCCGGATGAACTTGGATAGACAAATCATCGCGTGCATCGATAAACTTGATCAATAAAGGAAATGTGGAACCGAACTGTTCGACCACCTTTTCCCCCAACAGTTGTTTACCATATGTACGGATCAGTTCGTCCAATGTTTTACCTTCGAGTGCACCATTATCCACAACGGAATAATTTCCCTCAACATGTGAAAGTTCCCAACTTTCGCCGATACCTTCCTGTACCGGAGTGATGCCCTTAAACGGGCAGATGTCAGAGCCTCCCCAAATAATTTTCTTAAGGATAGGCTTAAATGTCATTGGATATAACATATTGATTTATGATTTTTAATTTATGATTTATTAGGTTTATGATTTATAATTTATGATATGATCAACACACAAATCATAAATTATAAATCATAAATTATTTCACTTTCCGAAGAACAACAGCGCTGCGTGCCGGAATGTATAGCTTAAGCCACTCTTTTTTTTCTTTTTTATACAATGGGTCTAATTGTGTGAAATGGTGAATCGAATCATCCGCGAGCCCGAACCCTCCGAACCGGGTGGCATCGGTATTCAGCAGTACTTCATATTCACCCTTAGGCACAAGAAAACCGTAATCGGTAAACGATTTTGTCGGATTAAAATTGAATACGAACACCAAGTTTTTTCGCATATAAGCCAAAACCTGATCTCCGTCGTTATCCCAGACTTTCTGTATCGGAGTGGACTGGAAGTTCTTCACACTGCGGATCACTTCCAACATTTCGCGGTCGAAATCGCCCAAGAAATGATATTTCAAGTCCATATTATCGACCAAATCCCATTGGCGGCGTGCATACTTATGCGACCAACCATTTCCTTCACGCGGAAAATCGATCCATTCAGGGTGCCCGAATTCATTCCCCATAAAGTTCAGATAACCACCGTTGATGGTAGAGGCTGTAACCAGACGGATCATTTTATGCAAAGCCACACCGCGTTCCACCATAAAATTATGGTCGTCTTTCTGCATATGCCAATACATGTCGGCATCGATAAGACGGAAGATGATCGTCTTGTCGCCCACCAACGCCTGATCGTGACTTTCCGCATAGCTGATTGTCTTTTCGTCAGCACGGCGGTTCGTCGTTTCCCACCAGATGGAAGAAGGATGCCAGTCTTCATCTTTCTTTTCCTTGATCGTCTTGATCCAGTAATCGGGGATATTCATTGCCATACGGTAGTCGAAACCATAACCTCCATCTTCATATTTGGCAGCCAATCCAGGCATTCCGCTTACCTCCTCGGCAATCGTAATCGCATTCTTATTAACTTCATGAATAAGCTTATTTGCCAACGTCAGGTAAGCAATGGCGTCACCATCCTGATGGCCATTAAAATAATCACTGTAATTGCAAAATGCCTCGCCCAGTCCATGACTGTAATAAAGCATTGAGGTCACGCCATCGAAACGGAAACCGTCAAATTTATACTCGTCCAGCCAGAATTTGCAATTCGACAACAGGAAATGAAGCACTTCATTCTTTCCATAATCGAAACAGAGGGAATCCCATGCTGGATGCTCGCGGCGGGCACCGCCCAGGAAATATTGCGTATAAGACCCGTCGAAACGTCCGAGACCTTCTACTTCATTCTTGACAGCATGACTATGTACGATATCCATAATCACGGCAATTCCCATACCATGAGCCTCGTCTATCAGTTGTTTCAGTTCTTCCGGCGTACCAAAACGGGAAGATGCAGCAAAGAAGCTACTGACATGATAACCAAACGAACCGTAATAAGGATGCTCCTGGATAGCCATGATTTGGATGGCATTATATCCTTCCTTCGCAACACGAGGTAACACCATACGGCGGAATTCGTCGTAACTGCCCACTTTCTCTTCATTCGAAGCCATACCGATATGGCATTCATAAATCAGCAAAGGAGAGACATTTGGCTTAAACCGCTTATGCTTGAACACATAAGGCTTCTCCGGATTCCATACTTGCGCACTGAAAATTTTGGTATTTTCATCCTGAACAACACGCCGTATCCATGCAGGAATACGTTCTCCGCTGCCCCCCTCCCACTCTACCTGGAGTTTAAACAGGTCTTCATGATGCAGCAAACCTTCTGTAAGCGTAATCTCCCAAATACCATTACCCAACCGTTGCAACTTATACCGGTCGTCTTTCTTCCATCCGTTAAAAGTCCCGATCAGGTATATAGCGGTGGCATTGGGTGCCCACTCACGAAAAACCCATCCGCTCTTTGTTTTATGCAATCCGAAGTAAAGATACCCGGAAGCCATTTCCGACAACGTCTGTCTGCCATTACCAGTCAGGCTCTTCTCTTTGTCTACCACGTATTGGTATCGTCCTTCTATTGCCTCCTTATAGGGGGCCAGCCAAGGGTCATTCTTTATTAGATTTAGCGACTCCATGATTTTTTGAGATTGATTTCGACAAAGATAGAAGAAAAAACTCACATAAAATACATAAGCTTAGGTTAATTATCCGAAGCCCCCCGTTTGTTCTTATTCAAAATTAATGTCGACGGCATTTTTTGAAGTGCCTCTTTACGGTGTTCGGATACATCGTTCCAGGTGTTGTAGCCAATCAGCATGAAGTTATAACTATTGAACAATCCCGGCGTCAGGTCTTTATCCGGCAACAGATGGGTTTGCGGGGTAGACGAGACAAAATCCAAAAGTTCTTTGACAATTTGATCATGTCCGGGCGTCGTAGTGGATATCTTGGCTATAATGCCTACAGAACCGTGAGTCGCTTTCAACAATGTCCTTGTGTAGTCAAGCAGGAAGAGATCTTCTTCGGAACTGATGACTACCAATGTATTAGATGCCTTCACAAAATTACGATTGATGAACACACCAACGTCACAATTGCTACGGCCGATAAACATTTTGGTCTTGTCTTTCAGCAATGCCCCAGGATAAAACCAGGATTCGGGAGCTTTGAAACGTTTGAAATAACGGTTATAGAAGGATGTACGGTAGCGGGTAGCCGCGATATCGTCCGGCGAGTCACTCATGGAGATACCGGAACCGACCAGCAGAAAGTCAAAACCTTCGTTATTGACGATGTCGCAAATATCCTGTCCGGCGTTATTCGAAACCTCGTAACGTGTATGGATATTCATGCCTAATTTTTTGGCTCCATACAGGATAGGACCGAAACTTACTTCCTCGAAATTATCCGTATGCAACGGATTGACATCGGACCCGACGGTCAGATGAAGTGCCGTCAAGTCCAATTTATTCTTTCCACGGGCAAACATCTGATGGGCTACATCGAGCATAATCTGTCCGTTTCCAGCACGTCCGAAAGAAAGGAGCACCTTGAATATCCCGTCGGTCGGTTCCGCATAAACCTGCTGCTCTTTGATTTTTTCACGTGTCTTGAAACAGAATTTAATGAAAGAAACCAACGGGATCGTCATAAAGGTCGTAACCAATGTCATCAACACCAACATGACGAAAATGGAAGGAGGCAATATCTTCATCTCATAGCCGATCGTCAGCACGACCAGTTCCATCAGACCGCGTGTATTCATCAAGGCTCCGATGTAAAGACTGTCTTTCCAGCTTTCACCGACAAAACGAGCGGAAAACAAAGCCCCTCCGAACTTACCGATAATAGCCACCACTATGAAAATTCCACACATAACCCAAAGTTCCGGTGTGTTCAGCAAGCCGATCTCCGTACGCAATCCGGTCGAAACAAAAAAAAGCGGCAGGAAGAGCGCCAATGACACGTCTTCCACCTTTTCCGTCATTATCTTGCGGAATTTGATATTTCCCGGCATGACCACACCTGCAATAAAGGCGCCGAAAAGGGCATGCAACCCTAATATTTCAGTAAAATAAGAGGATACGATCAGTAACAGGAACATCAAAGCTACCAGTCCTTTGTCGATTACCTCTTTATTATGGTATATATGCCCGATCATCCGTAAGAAAGGACGAACAGCAAAAAACATGAAAAGGATGTACAGGATGGAAAATAATATATTGTAAACGGCACTCAACATACTGCCGGCCTGGGCGATGGCAATAACAACGGCCAACAGGCACCAGGCGGTGATATCTCCGTTGGCTGCACTTGCCAATGAGATGGTTCCCAAATGTGTTTTGGTCAACCCTTTTTCCTGGATAATACGAGCCAGAACGGGAAAGGCTGTAATGCTCATAGCGATCCCGATAAACAGGGCAAACGAGAGGAACGGTGTCCCTTTATGGGCATAAGATCCATAGACATAATAGGCTGTCAGCATACCGAAGAAAAACGGCACGATTGTACTGGTATGGCTGATCAGGATGGTCTCTTTCAATTTTTTGCGGACCTCGCCGATATCCAGTTCCATACCAATGGCAAACATGAAAAGGATGAGGCCGAATTGGCTTAATATGGTGATATTACCTAATGACTCGAATGGAAAAAGAAACGCGGATACCCCCGGCAGGAGGTGGCCGAGCACAGACGGACCGAGTACAATACCGGCTACGATTTCACCGATGACGGTGGGTTGACCGATCTTTTGGAACATCCAACCGAACAAGCGGCAGACGATTAATATGGTAATGATTTGCAGAAGAAGGATCCCCATCGACGATTGTATGTGGTGAGTAACCGAATCCCAGAACACAAGAAATCCTTCCCCCATTGTTTTCGGGGTGCTTTGCATAGTCTGAACGGCTGTTCCAACCTGCTGGCTTTCTCCTTCTTTGACTATGAAATACATGAGTGAGCCAAAGACCAGGATCATCATCAAATAAAAGGCTATGCTTTTCGTTCCTTTACTCATCTGCTATCTCTGATACGGTTTCTTGCAAAAATAAGAAAAGGAATTAAATATAACTCCTTGTGTGATGAGAAATTTTACAGGCGATTTTGTTTTTTTGCAAAATATCAGATTTGCCTTCTTTAGGTTCGTCTGTACATGTCATTCATCGGGATTAGAGACCACTGGCTTATGACAAATATTTATTTTATAATAAGGATATTGCCCGATTTAAATTTAAATATCTATTTTAATAGATAACCGGGCATGAAAAAACGCCACTAAAGCTGCACGATCCAGGCAAGCTTTAGTGACGTTTACAGTCAAGGCCAGCTATATCTAATTAATATGTTGTCTTTTTATTCAAATTTTATTCAAACCCGGCATGCACACCTTTGATGGAAAAGGAATCCGCTTCTCGTTTTTTCTCTCCGGTGTACATCCATTCGATGGTGTCTTCGTATGTCTTGCCATCTTTGCTTGCAACAGTCTTCACAATGTTTTTCCCGTCTGCCAGGATGACATTGTCTATAATATAATGAACATCAGTATAACCTTTACGGATGCCGGACAGCTCCTGACCGTTCAAAAAGACTTTCGGTTCTCCAATATTGGAATAGACGGTGATGGAAGTAACTTTCTTTTCGCGATCCACGTTTCGGCGCTGTGTCAGGTAGAGGACAGGATCTTCGCTCCAGTTCGCCTTATACCAGAAATAAGAGTCTTTCTTCGTCTTGCGATCGAAAGTCACCATACCCTTCATGTTACGGGCGGGAAGGTCACCGCGGTTTGCCAGAGGAGTGGCAAAATCGAAAGTGTTCCACAAATAAGAAGCGACAATATACGGATGCTTGGCAATCACGCTCCACTGGTATTCGTGCGTCTTCGTCTGGAATGTTTCCGGATAGAAAGGCTTCGTCCAATTCAGCGAATTGTCCAGATATTCGGTCTGATGGAC
>DXRF01000058.1:0-5061 GCA_019411205.1 Parabacteroides sp.
AAATACCTGTGTATTTGTTTATTAATTACTATTGTAGCCACCTTGTTTTTTACTTACATATATGGAGGTGAAACCGAAGGGGGCATGGCCAACCCAAATCAAGACGAGACATAAGGTGAAGGCAGATTTTTGAGGTGAAGGCAGTCCGGATGTCTGCCTTCACCCTTGTGTGACATGATAATCAAAAGGTCTCAAGGGTGGGTGAAGCTGAATTGGAAATCCGTGTAATCTATGTTTAACTATCATGGCGACCAATCTTCATTTGTGGTTCAATCGGCTAAAAAGTGAACTTATATCATTTAATATGATATTTATATTTAAGGAGGAGAAGGTGTATAGACAAGAAAGAGGATAACCCCGAAGGACTATCCTCTTTTCTATATTATTATCAAACCTTTTTTTCGACTATTAAAGAGCGCCGACTTCTTTCAAAGCTTCATTTGTTTTGTGAACGGCTGCTGCACTCTTGGCGAAGAGTTCTTTTTCTTCGGCTGTCAATTCCAGTTCAACGATCTTTTCGATACCGTTCTTACCCAGGATAACAGGAACACCGATGCAAAGATCAGATTCACCGTATTCACCTTCCAGGTAAACAGAGCAAGGAATCATCTTCTTCTGGTTGTGGATGATAGACTCAACAACATAAGCTCCTGCTGCACCCGGTGCATACCATGCGGAAGTACCTAACAACTTAGTCAGTGTAGCACCGCCGACCATAGTGGAAGCAACAACTTCCTGCAGTTTTTCAGCACTCAACAACTGACTTACAGGAATACCTTTGTAAGTAGCCAAACGAGCCAGCGGGATCATAGTAGTATCACCGTGACCGCCGATTACCATGCCTTCGACTTCGTTGGCATTGCAACCTAAAGCCTGAGACAAGAAATATTTGAAACGAGAGCTATCCAAAGCACCGCCCATACCGATGATACGGTTTTTCGGCAGACCCAAAGACTTCAATGACAGGTAAGTCATTGTATCCATCGGGTTGGAGATCACTACCAGGATTGCGTTCGGAGAATATTTCAGGATGTTCTGAGCTACGCTCTTAACGATACCAGCGTTAACACCGATCAGTTCTTCGCGAGTCATACCCGGTTTACGAGGAATACCAGAAGTGATAACTACAACGTCAGAGTTAGCTGTCTTCTCATAATCGTTTGTGCAACCTACAACCTTAGTATCGAAACCTAGCAATTGAGCGGTCTGCATCATATCCATCGCTTTACCTTCGGATACGCCTTCCTTTACGTCTAGCATTACAACTTCGTCTGCCACTTCATTGAAGGCAAGAACATTTGCGCAAGTAGCACCTACATTACCGGCGCCAACAACTGTTACTTTAGACATAATAATAAGTTTTATATGTTTTACTTATAATAATACTTCCATCTCTTTTTAAAAGCGAGACAAAGGTACAACCTATTACGAAATAAAGAAATATTTCCGTATATATTTTGTGTTAGCCTTGATTAAATTTATGATTTATCATCGCTATATAATCCATAAATCATACATCAAAACTTTTCTCTCACTCCACATAAAGTACCAGTCCTTTCAAATATTCTCCTTCCGGATGGTAGATGTTGACTGGGTGATCGGCAGGTTGTGTCAGTTGGTGCAGGATACGGACACTGCGTCCGGACTGGGCGGCTGCACTGAACACGGCCAGACGGAAGTTTTCCTTGCTTACCACCTGCGAGCAGGAGAAGGTGAACAGGATGCCTCCCGGCTTGATCTTTTCGAAAGCGATGGCATTTAGTTTGCGGTAGCCCTGTAAGGCATTGCGCAACACGTTTTTATGTTTGGCGAAAGCGGGCGGGTCCAGGATGATGAGGTCGTAGTTGCTTCCCATCTTTTCGAGATATTTGAAAGCGTCTTCCGCATAAGCTTCGTGGCGCGGATCTCCCGGAAAGTTTAGTTCCACGTTTTTGTTGGTCAGCGAGATCGCTTTGGCAGAACTGTCGACCGAGTGAACGACCTTGGCGCCTCCTCGCATGGCGTAGAACGAGAATCCGCCGGTGTAGCAGAACATGTTCAGTACGGAGCGGCCTTTGGCATAGCGTTCCAGCAACGAACGGTTTTCACGCTGGTCGACAAAGAAACCGGTCTTTTGCCCCTTTTGCCAGTCAACGCAGAATTTCAAGCCGTTTTCGAGTGCGATATCTTCCACTTCACCACCGTACAGGTAGCCGTCTTCGCTGCCCAGGTTGGCTTTGTAAGGCAAGGTGGCTTCCGATTTGTAATATATGTTCTGTAAAGAGTCTCCCAACACGGCTTTCAGAGCTTCGGCAATCTGATGGCGTGCGTAGTGCATGCCGACGGAATGCGCCTGCATGACGGCGGTGTGGGCATACATGTCGATGACCAGTCCCGGAAGATTATCTCCTTCGCCATGCACCAACCGGTATGTATTGTTGTTTTCCACTCCGGCAAGTTCCAGTGCCTGGCGCAATGTGTAAGCAATGCGGATGCGTTCTTCCCAGAAAGTGGCATCTATCGTGACCGGTTTGAAAGATAAGATGCGTACGGCGATACTGCCTATTTGATAATGTCCGATACCTAAAAAACGTCCGTTCGTACCGTAAACTTCTACCAGGTCGCCTTCTTCCGGTTCACCTTCGATCGTCTGGATGGCGCCGGAGAATACCCACGGGTGGAAACGTAGCAACGATTCCTCTTTTTTCGGTTTGAGAAATACTTTACACTCCTTCATTTATATCTGTTTCAATTGATTGTATATTTTCAGGCAGGCCCAAGCGTCGAGGGCTGCATATTTTTTCTGTGCATCGCTGAGGACATCGGCTTCCCAGTTGCTCAGACGCTGTCCTTTCGAGATCTTCTTGTTGAAGAGGATGGCGTATATCTTTTGCAGGCTGGCGTCTTCGATGCCGAACTGCCCGACATAGTTCTGCAAGTCCAGGAAGTTGGCGGGCTGTATGTCCGTGCGTTTCCGCATTGCCCCGAAATCGTCGCGTAATGAAAGGCCTATCTTCAGTACCTTTTCATTTGCCAGAAATTCTTCCAATGCTTCCGGAATATCAATCCGGTTCAAGCGGAACAGAAAGCAGGCTTCGTCGGTCGATATTTGCATGAGCGATATTTTGTAGCGTTGCCCTTTCTTGAAGCTCGGACGGGTTTCCGTGTCGAATCCGACCGCCTGGAACTCGGAGAGGTAGCTGATCGCTTTCTCCGTATCCCTCAATGTGTCGATCACGATGATCCGTCCGGTAAATTCCTCTAAGGGAAGCTCGGATATTGCCTCTTTTGTTATCGAATGTGTATATTGTTGTGTCATTCTTCTTCGTTTTTTTCTAAAAACTCTTCATCGCTGTATCGCACGGCGTGGAGTGCTTTTAATGCGTTTAATAATTGTTGTCCCCAGAATTCGCTGAAGTTTTTACGACACAATACGAGTGCTTCGAGCATAACTTCTTCATTGCCTTGGCGGAACAGAGAAATGAAATTACCCGTATCCTGGTAAACATCGGCCAGATTCTCCGAGATGAAGGCTGCGATCGGCGTGTCGCTGTATTGCATGTCCGGATGGAATGTTTCGAGGTAGGAGTCTTTCTCTCCGAGCAATCCGGCAATCCGGTTGCGGACCGATTCGTACATGTCTTCCGTAACAGTCAGTTCCGGCTCTGCATCTTCGTCTTCTACCGCTTCGGGTAGGAGGGTGGCTTTCAGATACAGCAAAGGTAAGATCTTGACTGCCTTATCCAAAAAGTCGAAGAGACCGGTATTGCCGGCATTCTCGACAAACGTACAAAACTCCAGTGCAACTGTTACGAATTCCAGCGTGTTGCGTTCGTATATCGGGCTGTTTTCTTTTTCCATGCTGATTATCTTAGTAGATACCTTGCGTTTATAATCTGCAAAAGTAGCAATTTTTTCTTTGTAAAGCTAATATCGGATACCGCACCGAAATTATCTTTGCTTGAGTGGGCTCGGTAGCGTTTTGCCGGAATTTTGAGATTGCTCCCTAATGGAAATGCGAATGTCGTAGGGAACTTAAAATTTTCTATGTACATTTGCGAGTTGTAAATTTAATTGTGTAATGGCTAAAAAGACGACTGCAAAACAAAATACGAATAACGGGGAAAGTAAATTTAAGGGGATTCGAAACTTCTTTACCAGTGAGCGGACGCGTTTTATCACCGGATTAGTTATTTCCATTGTTACCATATATGTCGGTCTGGCGTTGATTTCGTTTTTCTTTACAGGAGGGGCTGATCAGAGCAAGATCGAAAATGTCCCGTTGTCGGACCTGGTGGTCAATCGTGGATCGGTAGAGAACTGGACCGGTGTGCGTGGGGCTTTCCTTGCCGATTTGCTGATGAACCGGTGGTTCGGGATCTCTTCGTTCTTGATCTTGTTTTTTCTCGGTTCGGTAGGGGCGAAGCTGATGAACTTGAGTCGGGTGTCGTTGATGAAACGTTTCCTGTTCAGTGCGGCCATGCTGATATGGGGATCCTTGTTTTTTGCTTTTATCTTTATCCGCGGATACGAAGATACATTTATCTATTTGGGCGGTCAGCACGGATATTATTTGTCGGAGGTGATGATGAATAATATCGGGATACCGGGTACGATCCTGCTGCTGGTCGGCCTGTTCCTGATTATAGCGATCTTTACCAGCAAACGGACGATTCCGTTCCTGCAAAACGTTTTCTCTTTCGGATGGTTGAAGAACGGTTTGAAACATGAAAAGAGTGAAACACTGGAAACACAGGAAGCGTCGGATGTGCTGGATGTACCGGAAACGCCGGAAGTGCCGGAAGCTCCTCTGTCTGCTGTATATCAAGAGGCAAAAGAGGAGATCGTCGAGCCGGACGAATATGTTTTCGATACGGAAGCCGAGATGCGGAAAGCCGAGGAGGAAAAAGAAATGCCGGTAGAAAAGAAAATGTCGGTAGAAAAGGAGATTCCGCAAAAGAATGATTTTGAATTTGAAGTAGCCAGGGGAGATGATCCGGTTGTCGAAGCCTCAGCCGGTGGCGGTACGAGTTTTGAAGTGGAAGTGCCGGAAGACGAGGAAACTTTCGATCAGTCCCAATT
>DXRF01000058.1:5071-11164 GCA_019411205.1 Parabacteroides sp.
GTCCCAATTGGGTAAATATGATCCGCGCCTGGACTTGTCCCGCTATATGTTCCCGACGCTCGACCTGCTGAAATTTTACGATTCGGGCAATGTCGAGGTGAACCGCGAGGAATTGGAAGAAAACCAGCAGATGATCAAGCAGACGTTGGAAGATTTCGGTATCAATATCGCTTCTATCAAGGCGACGGTCGGACCGACGGTTACACTCTATGAGATCATCCCGGAAGCCGGTGTCCGTATTTCCAAGATCAAGAACCTGGAAGATGACATCGCTCTGAGCCTTTCAGCCTTGCAGATCCGTATTATCGCACCGATGCCGGGTAAGGGGACGATCGGGATCGAGGTTCCGAATAATAAACCGCAGACCGTTTCGATGCAGTCGGTGGTCGCTTCGCGTAAATTCCAGGAGTGTTCGTACGATTTGCCGGTGGCGATCGGAAAGACGATTGTCAACGAAGTGTTCATGTTCGACTTGTGCAAGACTCCTCACCTGTTGGTGGCCGGTGCGACCGGACAAGGTAAATCGGTCGGCTTGAATGCGATTATCACCTCTTTGCTGTATAAGAAGCATCCGGCTGAACTGAAGTTCGTGATGGTCGATCCCAAGCAGGTGGAATTTAGTATTTATTCGAAGATCGAACGTCATTATCTGGCGAAATTGCCGAATGCCGACAAACCGATTGTGACGGAGCCGGGCGATGCGGTGGCGACCTTGAACTCTTTGGTGATCGAGATGGAAAACCGTTATAAATTGCTGGTGGAGGCTTCGGCACGTAATATAAAGGAATATAATGAGAAATTCATTTCCCGCCGTCTGAACCCGGAGAAAGGACATCGGTTCCTACCTTATATCGTTGCAATCGTCGATGAGTTTGCCGACCTGATTGCGACCTCGGGCAAGGAGATCGAGTTGCCGATCTCGCGTATCGCGGCTAAGGCTCGTGCGGTAGGTATCCATATGATTCTGGCCACCCAGCGTCCGGATACGAAAGTGATCACCGGTACGATCAAGAGTAACTTCCCGAGCCGTATCGCATTTAAGGTGATGTCACAGATCGACTCCCGTACGATTCTGGATACCCCGGGTGCCAACCGTCTGATCGGTAAGGGCGATATGTTGATCCTGATTACCGGAAGCAGCGAGCCGACGCGTGTTCAGTGTGCCTTTGTCGATACGCCGGAAGTGGAAGATATCGTGAATTATGTCGGTGCACAGGTGGCGTATCCGACGGCTTACTTATTGCCTGAATATATAGGTGAAGGCGGTGAGTCTTCTTCAGCCGGGACGGTGGATCTGTCGGATCGCGACCCGTTGTTCGACGAAGCCGCCCGTCTGATCGTGATCCAGCAGCAGGGCTCGACTTCGCTTATCCAGCGAAAGTTCGCAATCGGTTACAACCGTGCAGGCCGCCTGATGGACCAGTTGGAAGCAGCGGGCATCGTTGGTCCTTTCGAAGGCAGTAAAGCCCGTCAGGTCCTGATCCAGGACGAATACAACCTGGAGCAATTGTTGAATGCGTTGAAGTAAGAAAAAGGTTATGATCAGATGAAAAGAGAGAATAAAATAAAAGTTTGCCGCATGTTGGTTGCTGCCTTCCTGTGCTTTTGGGTTGTATCAGGTATGGAGGTAATGGCACAAAACGCCACTTCCATTTTGGATAAGGCCGCTTCCGCTTATGAAGATTCTAACGGCTTGACTGCTTATTTTACGATGCAGACACGCTCGGATGTACAGAAAGTGTCGGAAAGTTTTGACGGCACGGTCGATATCAAAGGGGATAAATTCGTATTGAAGATCCCTGACATGATTACTTGGTTCGATGGAACGACACAATGGTCGTTTGTCGAGCGCAACGAGGAAGTCAACGTTTCCACCCCGACCGGTGAGGAGTTGCAGGCTACGAATCCGGCCTTGTTGCTCCGTTCCTATAAAAAGGGATTTACTGCAAAATATAAGGGGGAGAGCACGGCTCCGAACGGTAAAGCAGCCTACGATATCGAGCTGGTTCCCAAAAAGAAAAGTGATATCGTACGGGTGGAACTCCAGATAGAGAAGTTTTCCGGTCTTCCGGCCTCTATCGCCGTTTTTTCAAAGAATGGGATCAGCAGTACGATCCGTATCAGTAAAATGAAAACGGGAGTAAACCAACCGGATAGCTATTTTGTTTTTAATGAAAAAGACTATCCTGATGCTGAAATAATAGATTTGAGGTGATTTATGAATTATGATTTATTATTGACGCATAAATCATAACTCATAAATTTTCAATCATAACTCATAAAATCATAAAACGATGAATACAACTCAGAATGAAAAAGTGCGTTGCCTGATTATCGGTTCGGGCCCGGCCGGTTATACTGCGGCTATCTATGCTTCACGTGCAAATCTGTCTCCTGTTCTCTATGAAGGAATTCAGCCGGGCGGACAGCTTACGACTACGACCGAAGTCGAGAATTTCCCCGGTTATCCCGAAGGTGTTACCGGTACGGAACTGATGGAAGACTTGAAACAGCAAGCTACCCGTTTCGGGGCGGATATCCGCATCGGTATTGCGACTGAAACAGACTTGTCTACCGCTCCATATAAGGTGACGATCGATGGCGAGAAAGTGATCGAGACGGAAACGCTGATCATCTCGACCGGAGCGACTGCCAAATATTTAGGATTGCCGGACGAGCAGAAATATGCCGGAATGGGTGTCTCGGCTTGTGCGACCTGCGACGGTTTCTTCTATCGCAAGAAAGTCGTGGCTGTCGTCGGTGGTGGCGATACGGCTTGTGAAGAAGCGCTTTATCTGTCCAGCTTGGCGAAACAGGTGTATCTGATTGTCCGCAAACCGTATTTGCGTGCTTCGAAAGTCATGCAGGAACGTGTCCTGAACACTCCGAATATCACGGTCTTGTTCGAACATAACACGATCGGTCTTTTCGGTGAAGACGGTGTCGAAGGTGCACATTTGGTAAAACGAATGGGTGAACCGGACGAAGAAAAAGTGGATATCGCAATCGACGGTTTCTTCCTGGCTATTGGTCATACTCCGAACTCCAAGATATTCAAACCTTGGGTCGAAACAGACGAGGTAGGCTATATCAAGACGATTCCGGGTACGCCGAAGACAAGAATACCTGGTGTATTTGCTGCTGGTGACGTGGCCGATCCTCATTATCGCCAGGCCATTACGGCTGCTGGTAGCGGTTGTACGGCTGCAATCGAGGCGGAACGCTATTTGTCGGAGATTGGAAAATAATTGCATTATGAAATCCTTGAAACTCTCTTTCCTTTTTCTTTTGTGCGTGCTGGTGGCGGTTCCCGTGTCAGCAAAAAGAAAGACGAAGGTGATTGCCCATCGTGGTTATTGGAAAACGGAAGGTGCCGCCCAGAACTCTATTCGTTCGTTGGAGCGGGCGAATGAGATCAAAGTCTATGGCTCTGAGTTCGACGTGCATCTGACTGCCGATAATGTTCCGGTTGTGTTCCATGACCGGAAAATAGAAGGAAAGGATATCCAGATGACTTCCTATGCGGAACTGAAAGACCTGAGACTCCCGAACGGCGAAACACTTCCGACATTGGAACAATATTTGGACAGGGCGAAGAAGCTGAAAAAGACCAAGCTGATCTTCGAATTGAAATCTCATGCAACTCCTCAGCGGGATCGGGAAGCGGCAAAGATAGCCGTCGACATGGTGAACGCCAAGAAATTGACGAAGCGTACCGAATATATCGCTTTCAGTCTGGAAGCCGCAAAGGAACTGCATCGCTTGTCTCCGAAGACACCGGTCTACTACCTGAACGGAGACTTGTCTCCAAAGCAGTTGAAAGAACTCGGTTTTGCCGGTCTCGATTATAATTATAAGGTGATGCAGAAACATCCGGAATGGTTTACCGAAGCAAAAGAGCTGAAATTGAAAATCAATGTCTGGACGGTCGATGATCCCCAAGTGATGAAAGAGATGATCGAGAAGCGTGTGGACTTTCTGACTACCGACTATCCCGAAGAAGCGCAAAAAGCAGTACATTTGTACCGTTGAATAAATGTGTGAAATGAGAAAGTATTGCTTGTCGTTATTGCTCCTGTTGTCGATACAAGTTTCGAATGCGATCGAACCTCCCAAGCGTGAGGTTCGAGGCGTATGGCTGACAACTGTCTATGGTCTGGACTGGCCGCGTAAGCCGGCAACGACGGAGGCGGGGCGGATGGTGCAGCAACGCGATCTTTGCGACATGCTGGACCGTTTGCAGGATGCGAATTTCAACACTGTTTTTCTGCAGGTCCGTTTGCGTGGCGACGTCATCTGGCGTTCGGCCATTGAACCGGCAAGTAAGACTTTCTCTGGAAAATACGGAACGATGCCGGGGTATGATCCGCTGGCTTTCGTGATCGAAGAGTGCCATAAACGTGGGATGGAATGCCATGCCTGGTTTGTCACTTTCCCGCTGGGAACGGACAAAAGCGTGAAAGAGCAAGGAAAGCTCTCGGTTGTCAGGCGCCAGCCGAAACTCTGTAAGCGCCATAACGGCGAATGGTATCTGGATCCCGGCGTTCCTGGAACTTCCGACTATATTTTGTCTTTGGTGAAAGAGCTGGTGAACGGATACGATATTGATGGTATCCATTTCGATTATATCCGCTATCCGGAACAGGCAAAATCATTCCCCGATAGAGCCCAGTATGCTAAATACGGCAAGAAACGTTCGTTGGCGGAATGGCGCCGGGAGAATATCAATAAGATGGTTTACCGCATTTACGATTGGGTGAAATCGGTCAAGCCCTGGGTGCAGGTCAGCAGTTCGCCGCTCGGCAAGTATAATCGCATCGAACGTGTCCCGAATGCCGGATGGACGGCTTACGAAAGTGTTTTCCAGGACCCGAAAGTGTGGATGCAGAATGGGAAGCAGGATATGATCGTCCCGATGATGTATTATCTGCATGATAACTTTTTCCCGTTTGTCGACAATTGGGTCGATAACTGCAACGGACGGCTTGTGGTTCCCGGATTGGGTGCATACCGGATGCTGAAAGAAGAGGCGGACTGGAACGTCAACGATATAACGGACCAGATCGATTACAGCCGTTACTACGGAGGGGCTGGCTGTACGTTCTTCCGTTGTGCGAACATCCTCGACAATACGAAAGGGCTGTATGACGAGTTGAAGGATAAATATTATAAATATCCGGCCCAACTTCCGCCTTTGTCCTGGTTGAACGATACGGTTCCTACCGCTCCAAAAGAGATATGGGTGGAAAAGGAAGGGAGCGAATTGAAGCTTTCCTGGCGAAGACCGGATTCGGAAAAGGACGTGTTGACTTATACCGTCTATTATTCGCTGACAGATTCGATCGACCCGGCATCCGCCCGGAATATCCTGATGACGGGAATTCGGGATACTTCTATCTACCTGCCTGTCGATACGGCTTCGGAGCGGGGATATACGTTTTCCGTTTCATCTTCCACCCGCTATCATATTGAAAGTGCGCTATCGAAAGAAACCTATTATTATCTTTCCAAATATCCTAAATAATATTAACGGTTTGGAAGAAAATCCTGGAATACTATATCTTTGTGCCGGATGAAAAAGACTGTGACATATCTGTTTATCGTATTCCTGGCGACACTTGTGTTTTACGGAGGAGCTGGTGTCAGTCTGGTGACCTATTGCTGTGGGGATTGCCGGATGGAGGGTGTCACTGTCTTGCTGGAAAACAAATGTTGCGAGATACATGAACAGGCCCGGTGCGTAAGTCAAGATGACTGCTGTTGCGATGTCGAGTATGTCAGTTTCGACTGGAATGTCTTTCACGGTCATCTGTTCAATTTGCAGCCTGTAGCAATCGATTTGATTTCGCATATCAGTTCACATTTATCACTTGTTCCTGTCCCTATTATAAACAAGGCAGGAAAAATTGAACGGGAATCTCCTCCCGGATTCGATGCTGGAACATACCTTTCTTTTCTGACAGTCCTTTTGATTTAGTCTTTGTCGGCGCATCTCTGTTTGTGGGATCGCCTTTGCCTGTTTTTGCAAACGGGTTGCATTGCTGACGCTTTATTTTTGCATGAAAATAAGGGAATGCAATGAATCCCCTCATG
>DXRF01000058.1:11174-13370 GCA_019411205.1 Parabacteroides sp.
AGGAATGTATGATGAAACAACTCTATTTTATAATTTTATTATTTCTTATTGCAGTTCCGGTTTCTGCCGAGAAGCTGGTGAAAGGACATGTTTTGGATGAACAGGAAGAACCGATAATCGGAGCGAACATCTATTGGGAAGGCACTCAACAAGGGACGACCTCCGATGCTGACGGGTATTTCGAACTGAAAGGGAAAGAAAATGTGAAGAATCTGGTCGTCAGTTATATCGGATATACGACGACGGTTGTGCCGGTCGAGGATACAAGCAAGCCCTTGCGCATTGTGCTGGTTGGCGAAGTCGCTTTGCAGGAAGTCGTGATCAGCGAGCGCAAAATGGGGACGATCGCTTCTCGTACCAGCGTATTGCAGACCCAGAAGATCACCTATGACGAGATTTGCCGGGCGGCTTGCTGTAATTTGGCAGAGAGCTTCGAAACGAACCCGTCTGTCGATGTTTCCTATTCGGATGCCGCTACCGGAGCCCGCCAGATCAAACTGTTGGGGCTTGCCGGAACCTATGTTCAGATGCTGACGGAGAATTACCCTAACTTCCGGGGAGCTGCCTCTCTGTATGGTTTGGACTACGTACCTGGCGCCTGGATGGAAAGTATCCAGGTCTCGAAAGGAACCTCTTCTGTCAAGAACGGCTACGAAGCATTGGCCGGACAGATCAATGTGGAATTTAAGAAACCGCCTACGGCCGATATTTTTTCTGTCAACTTGTTCGGCAGTGATGCCGGCCGCTATGAAGGGAATGCTGATGCCTCCTGGCATATAAACGACAAGGTATCGACCGGTTTGCTGGTGCATTATTCCAATGATAAGATGCAGCACGACGGTAACGACGACGGTTTTTTGGACACTCCCCTGAAAGAGCAGGTAAACCTGATGAACCGCTGGTATCATAAGCTGGACCATTATGTCGCCCAGTACGGCGTGCGCTATCTGCATGAGAACCGTACGGGAGGACAGTCTACGAAACATCATGACTTTGCCGATCCCTACCGTGTGCGATTGCAAACGAACCGTGCGGAGCTGTTCACTAAACAAGCTTATATAATCGATAAGGAAAAGGTGGAGAGTGTGGCGTTGATTCTTTCCGGTTCTTATCACGAGCAGAAATCCATGTATGACCGGACGCCTTACAATGTGTATCAGAACAATGTGTATGCCAGCATGCTCTACGAAAAGGAGTTTTCTCCGGCGCATAGCCTGAGCACGGGCTTGAGCTTGAATTATGACGGTTTTGACGAAAACCTGACGCTCGATGGTGTGCGGACACCTTACAATCGGACTGAAGTCGTGCCCGGAGCTTATGCACAATATACGTATAACCTGAATGACAAGTTTATCCTTCTGGCAGGATTGCGGGCGGATTACAGTTCGTTGTATGATTTTTTTGTAACGCCCCGCCTACATATAAAATATAATCCTTTCGACTGGTTTCATGTGCGTGCTTCGGCAGGAAAGGGATTTAGGACAGCGAATGTGCTGGCTGAAAACAATTACCTTTTGTCCAGTAGCCGCAAAATGAATATAGCTGCCGATTTGGATCAGGAAGAGGCTTGGAATACAGGTGTGAACCTTTCGTTTTACATACCGCTGTTTGGAAAAGAACTGACTCTGAATGGCGAGTGGTACTATACGGATTTCCAGAAACAGGTGGTTGTGGATATGGACAGCGATCCGCATGCTGTCAGTTTCTACAACCTGGATGGCCGTTCTTATTCCAACAGTTTGCAGGTAGAGGCTACTTATCCGTTCTTCCGTGGCTTTACCCTGACAGCTGCATATCGCTATACGGATGCGAAAACGGATTACCGGAATGCGGAAGGTGTCACCCGCCGGTTGAAAAAGCCGTTGGTTAGCGATTACAAAGGTTTGTTGACCGCTTCTTATCAGACTCCGTTGAAGAAATGGCAGTTCGATCTGACCGGACAGTTTAACGGAGGTGGAAGAATGCCGACACCGGATGCCGTAAATCCCTTGTGGGAACCCGATTTTAAAGCCTATACGGTCGTGAATGCCCAGATTACGAAATATTTTCGCCGCTGGTCTATCTATGTCGGAGCGGAAAACCTTTTCGATTATAAACAGCCGCATCCGATCATTGACGCCGAGAATCCGCGTGGAGATAATTTTGACGGATCGATGGTCTGGGGACCTGTTCACGGCAGAAAGATTTATGCCGGAC
>DXRF01000059.1:0-12192 GCA_019411205.1 Parabacteroides sp.
GTTGGTAGAGCAAAGGACTGAAAATCCTTGTGTCCCCGGTTCGATTCCTGGTGGTACCACTGAAAAAATCAAGCAGTTACAATTATTTGTGGCTGCTTTTTTGTTTTTATAGCAAATGAGTTTGTTCGTTACTACGAAAAAACAAAATGGGATTAAATTTGATTATAAGGAAAGGAGAAGAAGCGGTTTAATTGTGTCATACTGTTGAAGAATGACATACTAAAACTATTTTATCTCCCGTTAATTCTTTACATTTGCCACAAAATTATAGCGGTTATGACAGAATGCAAGGATGAACACATGTTAAATTCCATTGATTGTCCGGAGGATTTGCGCAAGTTGTCCCCCGATAAATTGGGAGAGGTATGTGCAGAGTTGCGTCAATATATAATAGATGTATTATCGGAGAACCCAGGACATCTTGGGGCAAGTCTCGGTACGGTAGAGCTGACGGTTGCACTACACTATGTTTTTAATACTCCTTATGACCGTATTGTATGGGATGTAGGACATCAGGCGTATGGTCATAAAATACTGACCGGACGTCGGGAGGCTTTTCATACACTCCGAAAATTTAAAGGAATCAGTGGTTTTCCTAATCCCCAGGAAAGCCCTTATGATGCGTTTGTGGCTGGACATGCTTCAAATTCCATTTCGGCAGCTATGGGTATGTCGGTCGCTTCTGCTCTAAAAGGAGAAAAAGACAGACACGTGATAGCTGTGATTGGCGATGGAGCCATGACGGGTGGGTTGGCGTTCGAAGGTCTGAATAATGCGTCGGCTAATCCAAACAACCTGCTTATCATTCTCAATGATAATGATATGGCAATAGATCATGCAGTCGGTGGGTTGAGTCAGTATTTGGTGGATATCACAACCAGTCAGGCGTACAATAAAATGCGCTATGATGTGTACCGTGGATTGCGGAAGATGAAACTGATCAATAATGACCGCAGGGGAAATATTCTTCGCTTTAACAATAGCCTGAAAGCATTGCTTACTCAACAACATAATTTGTTTGAGGGGTTTAGCATCCGTTACTTTGGTCCGATCGACGGACATGATGTCGGTTATATGATCAAGGTACTGAATGATATAAAGGATATGGAAGGTCCAAAACTGTTACATATCAAAACTAAAAAAGGAAAAGGATTCAAACCCGCTGAAAAGTCGGCGACAGAATGGCATGCACCGGGATTGTTTAATAAGGAAACAGGAGAACGAATCATTGTTCATAAGTTGAACGAACCCCAGCTTTATCAGGATGTTTTCGGACATACTCTTGTTGAGTTGGCTGAACAGGACGAACGGATTGTGGGAATTACTCCTGCTATGCCGACGGGTTGTTCCATGACCTATATGATGAAAGCGTTTCCGAAGCGGACGTTTGATGTTGGGATTGCTGAAGGACATTCGGTAACTTTTTCTGCCGGACTCGCTAAAGAGGGGATGATTCCTTTCTGTAATGTCTATTCTTCTTTCATGCAGCGGGCGTATGATATGGTGATACATGATGTCGCTCTCCAGAATCTTCATATGGTGATCTGTTTGGATCGTGCCGGTTTGGTTGGCGAAGACGGGGCGACACATCATGGGGTGTTCGACCTTGCTTATCTGCGTCCTGTCCCGAATTTGGTTATCTCATCCCCTTTGAACGAACTGGATTTACGGAACCTAATGTATACCGGATATAAAGAAAACAACGGTCCGTTCGTGATCCGTTATCCGCGCGGAAAGGGAGAGATGGCAGATTGGAGGAATGAAATGCAGGTTTTGCCGATCGGAAAAGGTCGGAAACTCCGTGACGGGAATGATATTGCGATCTTGTCGCTTGGCCCTATTGGTAACGAAGTGATAAAGGCTATAAAGGAGATTGAAGGTATTGGTATATCAATTGCCCATTACGATATGATTTATTTAAAACCGATGGATGAAGAACTGTTGCATGAAGTTGGTAAGAAGTTTAGTCGTATCATTACTGTTGAAAACGGCGTGATCAGAGGAGGATTGGGCAGTGCTGTTCTGGAATTTATGGCTGATAATGGCTATACTCCTCAGATTAAGCGGATTGGTGTGCCGGATGAGTTTGTCGAACACGGACCGATTTCCGAACTATATAAATTGTGTGGCATGGATGCCAAAAGTATAGCAGGAGAAATAAAAAAGATGGTTATCAGAGGATGATAATATATCCTTATAATTAATCTCTATATAAAATGAAAATTATTATAGCCGGAGCCGGTGAAGTCGGAACTCACTTGGCAAAAATGTTATCACAGGAGAAGCAGGATATTATCCTGATGGATCCGAATGAGGAACGTTTGAATTTTACGAATTCAAGCATGGAGATCCTTCCTATGGTGGGTAATCCGACATCCATTCGGGACCTGGAAGAAGCCGGTATCAGAAAGGCCGACCTGTTTGTCAGTGTCACGCCGGAAGAGACGACCAATGTGGCAGCCAGTATTCTGGCTTCTAAATTAGGAGCACATAAGACGTTGGCACGTATCAACAATTACGAATATTTACTCCCTAAAAACAAGGAACTGTTCGAAAAGATGGGGATTGATTCCATGATTTATCCGGAAATGCTGGCCGCTAAGGAAATAGTTACGGCTGTCAAACGTCCGTGGACTCGGCAATACTGGGAGTTGTTCGGAGGCGCTTTGATCCTGATCGGTGTAAAGGTGCGTGATAATTCCCGGCTTGTAAACAAACATCTGTCCGAACTGCTGAACGAACAGAAACTCTATCATATCGTTGCTATCAAACGGCAGAATGAGACTATTATTCCTCGTGGTACGGATCGTATAGAATCGGGGGATATCGTTTTCTTTACAACGACTAAAAGTCACATCGAGGATGTCCGGCTGCATGCGGGCAAGCGAGACCCTGAAGTAAAGAAAGTCATCATTATGGGAGGTAGCCGTATTGCGATCCGTACCTGCCAGTACCTCCCAAACAATATTCGTGTAAAAGTAATCGAGACGAACAAAGAAAAGAGTCACCGTATAGCTGAGGTTGTCCCTGGAAATGTCTTGATCATCAATGGAGACGGACGCGATACCGACCTCTTGATGCAAGAAGGGATCAAGGATGCACAGGCATTTATCGCATTGACGGATAATTCGAGTACGAACATCTTGGCTTGTCTGGCTGCTAAACGCGCCGGGGTATTCAAGACTATTGCCAAGATCGAAAATATCGACTACATACCTTTAGCGGAGAGCATGGATATTGGCTCGGTTATCAATAAGAAACTGATTGCTGCCAGCCATATTTACCAATTCCTGCTGGATGCAGACGTGTCGAACGTGAAATGCTTGACTTTTGCCAATGCTGATGTGGCGGAGCTTGTTGCCCGTCCCGATTCGAAGATTACTCGTAAGCAGGTAAAAGACTTGAACCTCCCGAAAGATTTAACGCTGGGCGGGTTGATCCGTGACGGCGAACCTATGATGATCAAGGGAGATACACATATCCAGGCTTATGACCACGTTGTGGTGTTCTGTTTGGATACGGCTATGCGTAAATTGGAGGACTACTTTAATTGATATGCTGAACATTCGTTTTATAATTAAGATGTTAGGGATGATGTTCATCCTTGAGACGCTGTTTATGCTGGCTGCAACGGCAGTCGCTTTCCTATATGAAGGAAACGACTTCTACCCACTTCTCCAGTCGAGTGGCATTATGTTCGGAACGGGAGTCCTTTTTATGCTGATCGGACTACGAGCAAACGAACATACGGCCGGACGCCGGGAAGGGATGCTGACCGTTACTTTGACTTGGGCTCTTTTCTCCCTATTAGGTATGTTACCTTTCTATTTAGGTGGGTATATAGATAATGTGACGGATGCTTATTTCGAAACGATGTCCGGTTTCACGACGACAGGCTCTACCATATTGACCGACATCGAAGCTCTTCCGCATGGGATATTGTTTTGGCGAAGCCTCACGCAATGGCAGGGGGGTATCGGGGTGATTGTCTTTACTGTTGCTTTGATGCCTATCATTGGGGGTGGTGCCATACAGATGTTTAATGCTGAAACACCAGGAATCACACATGAACGTTTTCGACCTCGCATAACGCAGGTTGCCAAACGACTCTGGGGAGTTTATCTGTTTCTGACCATTATACTGATCGGGTTGTTATGGGCGGGGCCGATGGATCTGTTTGATGCAGTAAATCATGCGTTAACTTGTATTTCTACAGGCGGTTATTCTACTAAAAATACCAGTATTGCTTACTGGGACTCTGCTTATATCGAATATGTCGTTACGATCTTTATGTTTATTGGGGCGACCAATATTACCCTGATTTATTTCTTTTTTAACGGAAAGCCCAAGAAGTTGTTTACGGATGAAGAAACTCGCTGGTTCTTTTGGTTTGTGCTGATTATAACAGCAATGTCTACAGTCTGGATTATGTATAAAGGGATAGTGGGCGATTTCGGAACAGCTTTCAGGCAGGCCATATTCCAAGTTGTGACATTGGTATCTACCTGTGGGTTTGCCACGGTCGATTATATTCCGTGGGGACCGTTCTTTTGGTTGTTGGCTCTGGTCCTGATGGTGGTATGTGGTTGTGCCGGCTCAACCTGTGGAGGTTTGAAGATGGGGCGTTTTGTGATTTTGACCAAGAACCTTTTTAACGAGTTCAAAAAACAGACGCATCCACATGCCATTATTCCGGTACGAATGAACGGGCATGCTATTTCGGGTGATATCGTCCACCGGGTATTGGCGTTTGCTTTTGCTTATATTGCTTTGATATTTGTCAGCTGTATGGTGCTGATGATCGACGGAATGGGATTTGAGGAGACGATTGGTGCTACTATTTCTTCGATCGGCAACGTCGGGCCGGGACTCGGTAGTTTGGGACCGGTCGGAAACTATGCCGATGTCCCGGTTGTATCGAAATGGTTCTTGTCTTTTCTGATGATGGTCGGACGTTTAGAAATCTTTACGGTGCTGACAATCTTGTTGCCTGGGTTCTGGAAGCAATAATTAATCAAGTAGGTTTGAGGGGGAAGTCAAGCTTTTGATTTCATTCGATGCTTTTGACATTTTGTACTTGTACAACAAAACGTAATAAGCCCGTTTGTAAAGAGTGGGCTTTGTCGGCGGTAGAACAATTCTACGGAATGTCCTCAGATTATTAAAACTGTAGCCGTATCAAAGTTTTTTTGTCGTCATATATACGCTTTTCCGTAATTTTGCGTTATAATTGATACGAATTACCCAAACAAAGAAGAACATGATCGAATATATCAAGGGAGAAATCGTTGAACTGACTCCTGCCAGGATGGTGCTGGAATGTGCCGGGATCGGTTACGAACTGAATATTTCCCTGAACACATATACTTTTTACAACGGAAAGGCAGAAGGTAAGGTCTACGTGTACGAAATCATACGAGAAGATGCTCACGTACTTTTTGGTTTTGCCGGGATAGAAGAACGCGAACTATTCTTGATGCTGACCACCGTGCCGGGGGTAGGACCCAACACGGCACGAATGATCCTTTCTTCTCTGTCACCATCCGAACTGGTCCGTGTGATAGCCGACAAAGATGAAAACTCTCTGGTTGCAGTCAAAGGAATAGGAACGAAAACAGCCCAGCGTATTCTTGTGGATCTTAAGAACAAGGTGAAAGCGATCGAAGGACTTACAGCTGTGAGTACATCCAAAACTTCCGTGTCGAATAATGCCGTGGCGGAAGAAGCTGTTGCTGCACTGGTCATGTTGGGATTTCAGAAAGTCGCTTCACAAAAGGCGGTCCATACGATTCTCAAAGGTTCTCCCACGCTTGCTGTCGAGCAAGTGATCAAAACTGCTCTAAGAATGCTTTAAGCAATTGACAATTGACTATAGACAATTGACAATTAACATGAGAAGGACACTAAAATTTATACTCTGGATAACAATTCTACTGTTTGGTGCAGGTCTGTATTCTATGAATACGGATTTTCTGGCCTATGAGATGTCGTTGCCGGATGCTGAACAGCCGGTCGTTCCGGATGATACGGTGCCGAAGGTGCGCACCCGCTTTCCGGTTGCTAAGACGGTTCCTGAAGAATATCAGGATCTTACCAAACAGTCACCTGCTGACTTGAAGACGCCGGATAACGTAAAGTCAGTGGTCGAATACGATATCAGAACCGGGACGTATGTGGTCCGTACCAAGTTAGGTGATGCTGATCTGACTACCCCTATTTCGTTGACTCCCGAAGAATACCAGGATTATAGTTTCCAAAAATCCGTTCAATCCTATTATCGCCAGAAAAACGAGGAGGAATTTCAAAAGGCGGCTAATAAGCAGTTCAACTTAGCTGATATGCAGTTTAATATCGGTGCGGCAGAGCGTATTTTCGGGCCGGGCGGTGTCCGGGTGAAGACGCAAGGATCGGCTGAAGTAGAACTGGGTTTGAAGCAGAATAAAACCAAAAATCCGTCTCTACCGGAACGTGCTCGTAACCGTACCTTTTTTAATTTTGATGAAAATGTCCAATTGAATGTGCAGGCTTCGGTCGGTAGCAAAGTGAATTTCGATATGAACTATAATACCGAAACCTCTTTCGATTTCGACTCTAAAAAACTGAAATTAGCTTACACCGGGGAGGAAGACGAAATTATCAAATCGCTGGAAGCTGGAAACGTGAGTATGACAACCAGTAACTCCTTAATCAACGGGGGGGCAGCCCTGTTCGGTATGAAAGCGGATCTCCAGTTCGGGAAACTGAGGGTCAATGCGTTGTTTGCACAGCAGGAATCGGAATCGAAAACGGTTAGTTCTAAAGGGGGCGTACAGACAAAACCTTTTGAATTGACGATTGACCAGTATGATGAGAATCGCCACTTTTTCTTGTCGCACTATTTTCGTGACCGTTATGATGAGGCGGTGAAGAACCTGAATACGATTTCCTCTCCCGTTACGATTAGCAAGGTGGAGGTCTGGGTGACAAACAAACGGGCTACTTATGACCAGGCGCGTAACGTGGTCGCTTTTGCCGATCTGGCCGAGCATGCTAATATTTCGAATACGGCAGTCGTTTCTCCTTCGGGTGCGCTGTCTATTCCCTATAATAATACGAATACATTATATAATACTCTTAACCAGCAGTTTGTCGGTGCTCGTGATATCAGTACGGTAAATCAGGCGTTGGGAGGGACTTTTGTTAACGGTACGGAGTATGAAGAAGTGGAAAGTGCTCGTTTGTTGGATGCGTCCGAATATACGGTCAATACAAAGCTGGGATATATCTCGCTGAAAACACAGTTGCAGGCGGATGAGGTATTGGCTGTAGCTTATAATTATACTTATTCGGATGGAAAGACATACCAGGTAGGTGAATTCTCGACTGACAATCCGTCTTCGGCAGCTTCTTGCTTGTATGTGAAGTTGCTGAAAGGAATTACTATGTCGCCCGATATGCCTTTCTGGGACTTGATGATGAAAAATATCTATTCGTTAGGAGCTTATTCTGTCCAAAAGGAGAAGTTCAAACTGAATATCATGTATCAAAGTGATACAACCGGTACGTATGTCAACTATTTACCGGAAGGGGCGATTGCCAATCAAATCTTGTTACGGGTACTGAATTTGGATAGTTATGATTCCAACAATCAACCGCATCCGGATGGTATATATGACTTCATTGAAGGTGTGACCGTCTTGGCTGATAATGGAAAGATCATCTTTCCGAGTGTGGAACCGTTCGGCTCTTATTTGCGTAAAAAGATTAACAATGATGCGATTGCTGATAAATATGTGTTCCAGGAACTCTATGACTCGACATTGACTGTCGCTCGGCAAATTGCGGAAAAGAATAAGTTCAAACTGGAAGGAGAATACAAGGCTTCTTCGGGTGCCGAGATACAATTGGGGGCTTCCAATGTGGCCCGAGGTTCAGTCAAGGTAACGGCTGGTGGGGCGATATTGACCGAGAATGTGGATTATACCGTCGACTATACTTCCGGTGTGGTAACCATCCTAAATGAAAGTATTATTTCTGCAGGTACGCCGGTCAGCGTCTCATTGGAAAACCAGACAGCCTATAGTATGCAGCGTAAGACTATGATGGGATTGGACTTGAACTATCAGTTCAATCCGAACCTGATGTTAGGTGCTACCATCATGCATATGTCTGAAATGCCGTTAACCACTAAAACGACGATGGGCGACGAGGCGATCAAAAATACGCTTTGGGGTGTCAATATGTCTTATAAGGGGGAAAGCCAGTGGCTTACCAACGTGTTCGACAAGCTGCCGTTGTTGAATTTGAGCAAACCCAGCCAGATATCTTTTAATGCGGAGTTTGCTCATTTGATTGCCGGGCATTACGAGAACAAAAATACAGGCGGGTTCTCGTATTTGGATGATTTTGAGTCGACACAGAGTAATTTTGATCTCTCTGATCCTTATCCTTGGCAGTTATCCAGTGTGCCTTATGATGACGGTACGCCTCAGCTGTTTCCGGAAGCCGGACTGACTAATAATATCGATTACGGGAAAAGTCGTGCTTTGCTTGCTTGGTACACGATCGACGGATTGTTTACGCGCAAAAATTCTTCTTTGCGTCCGAAATATATCACGCCAAAAGATTTATCCAACCATTATGTCCGTGCTATTGAGACGAGAGAGTTGTTCCCGCAACGACAGCAAAGCATGAGTGAAAGTAACACGCTGACAGTCCTGAACTTGGCTTACTATCCGCAGGAGCGTGGCCCATATAACCTGGATGCCGAAAATATTAATCCTGATGGAACATTGCAGAACCCGGAAAAGCGTTTTGGTGGGATGATGCGTAAGATAGACCAAAGTGATTTCGAGACGGCGAATGTCGAATATATCGAATTTTGGATGCTTGATCCGTTTATCTATGACCGTCAGACCACAGGTGGCGATCTGTATTTTAATTTGGGTGAGATATCGGAAGACATATTGAAAGATGAAAAGAAGTTCTTCGAGAACGGATTACCGATCGATGGAGATACATCGAAAGTCGATTATACAGTTTGGGGGAAGGTTCCCAAGCAGCAGAGTACGGTTTATGCATTCGATAATACGGCTGGTGCACGTTTATTACAGGATGTCGGCTTGAACGGTTTGTCTTCGGACGAAGAAAAAGAATATCCGGCCTATCAGGATTATCTGAACAAATTGCGTCAGAAATTGAATGCAACAACTCTTACCAAGATGGAGAGCGACCCGTTGCAACTGTCTCCTTTTTTTGATCCGGCAGGTGACAAGTTTCACTATTTCCGTGGTTCGGACTATGATTCTCAGAATGTGGATATCTTAACACGTTACAAACGCTATAACGGGACGGAAGGGAACTCGAAGGATATTAACGATTCGGGTGAGCGCTACAGTACTTCTTCCAAGGCCGTGCCTGATGTAGAAGACATCAATCAAGACAATACTCTGAATAAAAATGAAAAGTATTTCGAATATAAAGTCCGGATCACTCCGCAAGATACGGTTGTCGGTGAAAACTTTATTGCGGATAAACGTACCTCATCAGTAAGATTGGCAGATGGTACAACAGAATCCGTTACTTGGTATCAATTTAAGATTCCGGTAAGGCAATACCAGCGTCGTGTGGGAGCGATCAATGATTTCAAGACGATTCGTTTCATGCGTATGTATATGACAGGATTTAAGGAATCGGTCGTATTGCGTTTCGGTACTTTACAATTGGTACGTGGCGAATGGCGATCCTATGAACAGGATTTGTCTGATCCGAAAATGCCGCCTGCGGTAAAAGGTAAATTAGAAGTCTCGACTGTTAATATTGAGGAAAACAGTGACAGGGATCCGGTCAGTTATACATTACCCCAAGGTGTCAGCCGTGTACTGGACCCGAGCCAGCCTCAGATTCGTCAGGAAAACGAACAGTCGCTTTCATTAAAGGTGACGGATCTTGCTGCTCAGGATGCACGTGCTGTGTATAAGAATACGAATTACGATCTGCGCCAGTACAAGCGCTTACAACTATTTACACACGCAGAGGCACCGAAATTGGATATATACGATTTGAAGGATGGGGATCTTTCTGTTTTTATCCGTTTAGGTTCGGACTATAAGAACAACTATTATGAATATGAAATCCCGTTGAAGTTGACTCCGCATGGGGAGTATAACTATAATAATACGGAACACCAGAAGATCGTCTGGCCGATGGAAAACATGTTTAATTTCCGTTTGGAGGTATTGACAGATTTGAAACTGAAGCGTAACCGGCAGAAGCGTTCCGGAGAGAATGGCGTATCTTTCCAGACCGTCTTTATGGGAAGAGATCCTGATTATGATAATGAGGAAGGGGGTTCAAGGATCATCCGTGTCAAGGGGAATCCGAGCCTTGCCGAAGTGAAAACAATTATGATCGGTGTACGTAATACCCGGAACGAAATAAAGAGCGGGGAAGTTTGGGTGAACGAATTGCGCCTGACCGACTTCAATGAAGAAGGTGGGTGGGCTGCTAATGCGAATTTGAATGTTGCGCTTTCCGACTTGGGAACGGTGAATGTGGGCGGACGTATCGAAACGGCCGGCTTTGGTGCTCTTGACCAGTCTTTGAATGAACGCCGGATGGAGGACTTCAAACAGTATAACGTGGCGACCTCTATCGAATTGGGTAAACTGTTTCCGGAAAAGGCGCAAGTCAGCATCCCGTTCTATTATGCCTATTCGAAAGAAACATATGATCCGAAATACAATCCGCTGGATCAGGATGTTAAACTGAAGGATGCTATCGATAAGGCAGAAACAAAGGCTGAGAAGGATTCGATCCGTGATTATTCTCAAGATAGGACGGTTATCAAGAGTGTTTCATTCAATAACGTGCGTGTGAATATCAAGAGTAAGAATCCGATGCCTTATGATCCGGCAAACTTTACACTCGGATATTCGTACAGTATTAATGATAAGAAAAATCCGGAAACGGAATATGAAACGACGAAAGACTATCGTGCTAATTTTGCCTATAGTTATGTGCCTTATGTCAAGCCGATCAAACCGTTTGATAAGTTATTGAAGAAAAATAATGGTTATACGCGCTATGCCAAGCAATTGGCGTTTAATGTGGCTCCGTCTATCAACTTCCAGACGGCTATGATGCGGAATTATTACGAAATAAAATTACGCGACTTGACAGGAGCAGCAACAGGTGTCACTAACGATATTCCGGTGACATTCAGCCAGAACTTTTATTGGGACCGTGCTTTCAGTTTGAATTGGGCTTTTACAAACAATCTGAACATAACGTTTAATTCCGGAACGAATGCTCGTATCGAAGAACCGTATGTGCAAGTGAATAAAGAACTAAATCCGGATGGCTATCAGTTGTGGAAAGACTCCGTAAAGAAGAGCATCGCTGATTTAGGTACTCCGATGAAGTACGACCAGCAGTTTATGGCGACTTGGCAGTTACCGTTGCAACTGATCCCGGTTTTGGATTGGACTAATGCCTCTTTGAGTTATAATGCTACTTATAACTGGGATCGTGGGGCAACGGTAAGCGAAGATATCGAGATGGGTAACACGATCAAAAACCAGCGTCAATTCGATTTGCAAGCGAACTTGAACCTGTTATCACTCTATAACAAAAACAAATATCTAAAGAAGATCAATCAGAAGTTCAATAATACTCGGGCTACGGCTAAAAAGTCGGAGAAGAAGAAGAAAAAGCCGAAGTTGGAGAAAGAAATTGTCCTGAATCCGGACAGTGCTACTGTTGTCGAACATGGAATGTTTACGAAGAAAGTACAAATCACGGCCAGAAGGACAGACGGACGTGTCTATAAAGTCAAGTTCAAACCGGTCAACTTCGCACAAGTTAAGATATTGAACTTGGATACGGTACGTTTAAAACTGACGATCATACCTGGACCGGCTCCTACTGAGGATTTCTTTTACAAGGCTGTAGAACACAGCGCCCGTTTCTTGATGATGGTCCGCCGTTTCAATATCCAGTTTACGAATTCTGCCGGTATGATGTTGCCTGGTTTTCGTCCGGAGATCGGTGATATCTTTGGCCAGGGGCGTTCTTCATTAGGTCTTTCTCCGGGTATCGGGTTTGCGTTCGGTGATGTGCGTCGCAGTTACATAGACGAGGCGTATGAAAAAGGTTGGCTGATTACGGATACTGAAAGAGATGTAAATGCAGCTGTCATGACCAGTACAAAGA
>DXRF01000059.1:12202-13229 GCA_019411205.1 Parabacteroides sp.
ATACAGAAATACAATTTATGTATGAAGGCATGCCGGAAATTATGGGGGGTAACTTTACCATGACGACGATCGCACTGGGAAGTGCCTTCGGGGGAAGTGGAAATGCCTTGAACAACTATTCTTCGAAAGCTTTCGATAAGTTGTTGGCAAACCGAGAGATTATTGCCCAGCGTATCGAAAGCAAGTATTCGGGTTTGAAGTATCCGGATGTGGGCTTTATCCATGATAAAGGTTTGGGAGGAATGCCTTATAATCCGGGAACTGATAATGTGAACGGTGTCAACCGGAATTCAGCTGATGTCCTGATTCCTGCATTTTTGGCTGCTTATACCGGTAAGGACCCGAAGAAGGTGGGTTTGACGGCTTTCCCTTCGTTGAAGAGCATGTTGCCTAACTGGCGCGTTACTTACGACGGCTTGATCAAGATTCCGGCTGTCAAGAAATATTTCAAGAACGTGACATTGAGTCACCAGTACCGTTGTTCCTATTCGGTAGGTGCTTTTACCTCCTTCTTGAACTGGGTGGATGCTGGACAGGACGGATTGGGATATATCCAGTCAATCTTGAACGATAATCCGACACCGTCATCTCCTTATTCGATTTCGTCTGTCAGCCTTACCGAAGCGTTTAGCCCTTTGTTGGGGGCTGATGCAACCTTGTTGAATAACGTGACGGTTCGGGCGGACTACTCGACTACCCGTAATTTGAGCCTAAACACGACATCCTACCAATTGGTCGAAGCACTTTCCAAGAAAGTGACGATCGGTTTGGGCTACAAATATGCCGAGTTTAATAAGGTGTTGAAGATGAAGAAGACACGTGATTTCAGCAATGACCTCACCGTTCGTCTGGATTTCTCATACAATAAAATGCAATCGTTGATTCGCAAAATCGACACGCAGCTGACGCAGGCTACCAGCGGTAACATAGCAAAGACAATCTCGTTCTCGGCTGATTACGGTTTGAGCCGTGCGTTGACGATCCGTGCTTTCTATGATATCCAGATCAACGAACCACTGATATCGAG
>DXRF01000006.1 GCA_019411205.1 Parabacteroides sp.
GTAACATAACATCTTCTTTTTTAAGCGTGCAAAAATACGAAAAAGGCGTGGATTACTAATAATCCACGCCTTTCAATATGCTAATAATACTTACTTTATCAAGTCCTTACCCGTCATCTCAGCCGGTTGCTTCATACCCAGAATATGCAGGATAGAAGGAGCAACATCCGCCAACACACCGTTTTCCACCTTAGCATCCTTGTTTGCCGTTACATAAACAAACGGAACGGGATTCAAAGAGTGAGCCGTATTCGGCGTACCGTCCTCGTTCAGGGCATGGTCGGCGTTACCGTGGTCGGCGATGACGATTACCTCGTAATCGTTGGCCTTGGCAGCTTCCACCGTATCTTTCACACAGTCGTCGATGGCTTTTACCGCCTTCTCAATAGCTTCGTAGATACCGGTGTGGCCTACCATATCGCCGTTCGCATAATTCACTACGATGAAATCGAACTTCTTGGTATTGATAGCCTCAACCAATTTATCCTTTACTTCGTAAGCGCTCATCTCCGGTTTCAGGTCATACGTAGCAACCTTCGGAGACGGAACAAGAATACGTTCTTCCGCATCGTACGGAGTTTCGCGACCGCCGTTGAAGAAGAATGTTACGTGAGCATACTTCTCCGTTTCGGCGATATGGAGCTGAGTTTTACCGTTGGCAGCCAAATATTCACCCAATGTATTCTGCACGTTTTCCTTATCGAAAAGGATATGTACACCCTTGAAAGAAGCATCGTACGGAGTCATACAGTAGTACTGCAAGCCGGGAATAGTGTGCATGCCCTGTTCCGGCATATCCTGCTGAGTTAGGACGACAGTCAATTCCTTGGCACGGTCGTTACGGTAGTTGAAGAAGATAACCACGTCACCTTCCTTGATAGTACCGTCGCAGCCGGCATTTACAATCGGCTTGATGAATTCATCGGTTACACCTTCGTCGTAAGACTCCTGCATGGCCTGAACCATATCCGACGCAACCTTTCCCTCACCGTTTACAAGCAGGTCGTAAGCCACTTTCACACGTTCCCAACGCTTGTCACGGTCCATGGCGTAGAAACGGCCTACGATGGAAGCAATCTTACCGGCCGACTTTTCGCAATGCGCCGTCAACTGTTCGATGAAGCCCTTACCGCTCTTCGGGTCGGTATCGCGACCGTCCATGAAGCAATGGATAAATGTATTCTCGATACCGTATTCCTTGGAAATATCGCAGAGTTTGAACAGGTGGTCGAAAGAACTATGCACACCGCCGTTGCTGGTCAATCCCATAAAGTGGATGTTCTTGCCACGTTCCTTGGCGTAAGAGAAAGCGGAAACGATTTCCTTGTTCTTCAGGATGCTGCCGTCGGCACAAGCACGGTTAATCTTTACCAAGTCCTGATATACGATACGTCCTGCGCCGATATTGAGGTGACCTACTTCCGAGTTACCCATCTGTCCGTCGGGCAGACCGACATTCTCACCGCTTGCCTGCAACTCAGAATGCGGATAAGCCGCCAACAAGCTATCCCAGTAGGGAGTAGGCGTATTGAAAATCACATCATCTTTACCTTGATCGCCGATACCCCAGCCATCAAGAATCATTAAAAGGGCTTTCTTGCTCATGATTACTTAATTATTATATTGTTTATACTCATTTTCGTTATCCGGACGCAAAGATAAGCAATTCCGGGCATATATTGTTTGCCCGAAAAACATTACTTTTGTAAACAATATGGAAAAGAAGATATTAGACAAAGACTTAGGTACTATCCTCCTCCGTACCAGTTCCCGCGCTATCCACTATACGCTGAAAATCTCCAAAGGTACGATCACAGCTACCATGCCTCCGGGAGGTGACGAAGCACGTATGCTGGCTTTTATCCACGAAAACAGAAAAAAACTTCTCACAGCCCTTGCCAAACATCCAGCCCGTCCACTCCTGACGGATGAGACGGAGATGCAGACCGCAACGTTCCGCCTTCATATCTTCCGCACCGACCGGGCTAACTTCTATATGAAGTTAGACAACGGTCTCCTGCACATCGCCTGTCCCACACAGACAGACTTTGCCGACGAACGTGTACAAAAACTCCTGAAAGACTTCTTAGAGCAGGCTCTCCGTCACGAGGCGCGCCGCCTATTGCCTTCACGGTTGCTCAACCTCGCCTCCCAGCACGGTTTCACCTGCACAGGCGTAAAGATATTCAACAGCAAAACCCATTGGGGAAGTTGCACGCCACGACGCAGCATCAATCTCTCCCTCTCCCTGATGCTCCTGCCCTGGCACCTGATCGACTACGTCCTCCTCCACGAGCTCTGTCACACCATAGAGATGAACCACAGTGACCGTTTCTGGGCATTGATGGACAAAGTCACAGACGGGAAAGCGTCAGAACTGAGGAAGGAGTTGAAGAGGTATCATATGTTGTAGCCGGGATCAATTATCTTTCCCATCTCTTTTTCAAGTAGGTGTGCTTGTTTTTAGATAATACAATCATAAAAAAACAATTGCCATACGATCAATCATTTCATCTATTCACTAATTTACAATGAATTGACAACAGATGATGATAGTATAACAGTTGTTTTCGAGAAGAGTTATAACCAGATTATCACTGCATCGGCACAAACCCTTCGTAGCGGACCGTCCAGCTCCCGTCTTTCGGAAAACCGGGAGCCTCACCCTCCGAACCGTCCCAACCGCCGCACATCATGGCGACAGCCGTCAGCAACGCTCCGTTGGAAGGGAAATAAGGAAAAGGACCGCCTGTTGCCAAGCCATGTTCGTCGAACTGGAATCCGGCAGAAGGGTGCATCAGCATTTCGATAGCCAGTGCCGGCTGTCCCGTACGGGCAGCAGCCATAGCCAACATCGGGAAATCCCAGCCCCAGATGCGGTTGAATTGCCATTCCTTGCTGACTTTCTCCAGCGTACGCTTGAAGGTCGGCAGGTCTACCCCGTCACCGGGCAACATGCCGTAAACACCGGTCAGGGCCGGATGTTCATAGGTATATTTCGTCCACATATCGGGGATACCCTCGTAGGTGGTATAGACGCCATCGGCAACGGGAAGAGGGGCCATCTTCGAAAGGACTTCTTTCCATTTCTTCGTCCTTTTTTCCGGTAGGCCCAAGCGGTCCGCCCATTCCAATGCCGTACGCAAGCCGTAGCGGAAATAGCCTAACTCGAAAATCGGATTAATGGTCTGCAACGGGTCCGTGTTCTCGGAAACGACAACGACGGGAGGCCCTAGGACATATTGCTTCGTCTTTTTGTCGTAGAAAAGATAATCCGCCATATAATCGGCCGTGTTCAGTACGATGTCCTTCCATTTCTCCAATGTTTCGGGAGCTGGTTTCTGACGGTATTGCATTTCGGCGAAATAGATCGGATGGGGTTCATGCCAAATCAGATAAGCATGGGCACTTCCGGGCCATTCGCGGTTGAAGTTTCCGGTGCACTTCGGCCAACGTGCACCACTGCGGCCTTCGCTCTTGGCTCGTTCAAGGGCTTCCGGCATGAAGTTCTTATAAACGTTCAAGTAGTTGTCAAAACATTCCATCCTGTTCCACAACCCGTAGTGTACACCATGCCACCAGATCATTTCAAAATGAAAACGACCGTACCATCCGTTATTCACTAAACCGGATTCCTGAGGCGGCAGCAGACCGCTTTCGTTTGCACGCATCAGATATTGCGAGAGGACAATACACCGTTCCAATTCCAGCCAGCGGGGATCTTTGCTACCGGAGAGATCGACAGCAGCTCCCGAACGCCAGTATTTCTCCCAACTGGTAGCACTCTTCCGCTCGATAGAGGCAACCGGCTCAGTCACATCGGCGACCGGCTCAGGAGAGAAACAGCAGGTAAAGGAGAAAGTGGAGGTATGCCGGGGTTGGAGAAGGAACTTATGCGTCTTTTCAGATTCACGGCTGAAAGTGGCAGAGCCAGTCCAGTCAAGAGCGGCATAGTAGCGTGTGTCATCCATCGTACGGGCAATACGGATCGAGTTCGGTGCTAACTTCTCAAAGGTGGAAGTATGGCCCGATATCGTATCGTAGCGCCCTATGTAATGTTTGAAATAACGTCCGTCGGGATAGGGAAAATCAAGATAGATGCTTATATTGCCGTCGTTCAACAGTTCAGACTCGATACTGACTCCGATCATATCTTTATCGGGATGGCAGACCGTGCGCACCTTCACCTCTTTGCGGTTCAGTTCGAAACGACTATAGACAACACCCGTCCACAGATCGACTTCCTGGCGGGTATTGCCCAGGTCGATTTCCTGCGCTTCCGTACCGTCTTCACGCAGCAGACGGAAACCGATACGGCCCAGATTATAGCGGTGGGGGTTCTTGGTCAGCCATTCGGACAGTTCGGGCTGATCAGGATTGCGGAGTTCGTAGGCGATCTTTTTACCATGCGTCTCCACGACAACCGGACGGTAATCTTCGGCTTTCATTCCTTCGGGAAGGGGAAAACTATGCCAGCTCCAGTCAGACAGGGTGTTGAAGGGGACGAAGGTCTGCAATCCGGTTATATCCATCCCGAAGGCGAACTTACCGTTACCTACTTGTGCCGGACTTTTCAGGAGCGTCCCAGTCGTACATACGCGATGCCGCTTGACAACAGCCTCCCGGTCAATGGGTTCCCCCATAACAGACAAAGGTAAAAAGGCCGACAGGCAAAAGATGCTGATCAAACTTATCAGTTTTTTCATGGTGGTTATCCTTTTATATGTTTCTGTGGATAAAGATAAGAGATTACCACCAAGCCTCAGTTTACAGTTCTGATATTTTTCCTTTGATTTCTGGTAAATAATTGCCGTTCCGTAGAGGCAGATTCCCAACCTGCCCGATAACACACAGATTATTATTTGTCGGTATCGGGTGGGTTGGAAACCCGTCCCTACGGGGGCTATATTATATCTTGCCGGTCTTTTTCTTCCAAACCAGGAAGAAAGCAAAAACGACGATTGTTACGACAATACCGATAATCTGTGAAATGCCGTTTTCCATGCCTAAACCTTCAGGGGCAACAAAGATGTATGTCGAGCAGACGGCTGTCATAAACAGAGCCGGAATCAACGTAACGATATAGGGCTTCTTCGAGATCACCAAGTAGACAGTCAACGCCCATAAGGTAAACACAGCGAGCGTCTGATTACTCCAGGCGAAATAGCGCCAGATCATATCGAAGCCATCCTTGTCTTTCTGGCTGTAAAGCAAAAGAGCGATAGCCACCAAAAACAAAGGAACGCAAATCATGAGTCGCTTGGAGATGCTGCGCTGTTCAAGATGCAGGAAGTCCGCCACGATCAGGCGAGCCGAGCGAAACGCCGTATCACCGGAAGTAATCGGGGCAGCGATCACACCTAAGATTGCCAATATACCGCCTACCGTACCGAGCCATTCTTTCGTAATACTGTCGACGATAACGGCAGCATTGTTCTCACCCATACCATTGTTATGATAGAAATAAGTAGCGGCAGCCGCCCAGATCAATGCAACGATACCTTCCGTAATCATGGAACCAAAGAAAATAGGACGTCCGTACTTCTCATTCTTGATACAACGGGCCATCAACGGACTTTGTGTTGCATGGAACCCGGAAATGGCACCGCAGGCAATGCTGACGAACATGATCGGGAAGATAGGCAGATGACCAGGATAGGTGTTCGGCATCCCGTCCGTGATCTCAGGCAACGGCGGATGATTGACGAACAACATCACCAGAATGCCGATCGCCATAAATAGCAAAGCGGCTGCAAACAAAGGATAGACCTTACCGATAATCTTATCGACAGGTAACAAAGTTGCCAAAATATAATAGAGGAACACGACAATGATCCAGAAAGTGGTATCCAGATGTTCCGGTGTCAGCTTTGCCAGCAGGCCAGCAGGACCGGCCACAAACACAGAGCCGACCAATACCATCAGGATCACCGTAAACCCGCGCATGAACTGCTTGAAATTCACGCCCAAATAGCGGCCGATAATCTCAGGCAAGCTCTCCCCGTTATGGCGCAAAGACAACATCCCAGACAGGTAATCGTGTACCGAACCAGCAAAGATACTTCCCAACACGATCCACAGGAAAGAGGCGGTTCCGAACTTTGCCCCCATGATGGCACCGAAGATCGGGCCCAATCCGGCGATGTTCAAGAACTGGATCATAAAGACTTTCCAGGTAGGCATCGGGATATAATCCACACCGTCCTGATGTGTATAGGCAGGAGTCTGCCGTTTGGCATCTATGCCGAAAATACGTTCGATGAATTTACCGTAGACGAAATAACCTACGATGAGTGCAATAAGGCAACAAACAAAAGTAATCATATCGGTAATAGAAAATTGAGAATTGATAATTAGATTGATAAGGAATTTACAAGAAACTGAAAATGGAAAACTGAAAAGCAAAGCGTTTCTTCTTTATTTTTCAATTTTCCATTTTCAATCTTCAATTCAGAAGTCTTTTAACGGCTTCCGAGATCATACGTCCTTCGGCCTTTCCGGCTAATACTTTGGAAGCAACACCCATTACCTTGCCCATGTCCTTCGGACCGGCGGCCCCAACCTGTGCGATGATGGCTTTCAACTCTACTTCCAGTTCTTCGGCCGACATCTGTTTCGGCAGATACTTTTCGATAACGGCAACCTGTGCCAATTCGTCGTCTGCCAAATCCTGACGGCCCTGCTGCACGTAAATAGAGGCGGAGTCTTTTCCCTGCTTGACTAGCTTCTGCATGATCTTCAATGCATCGGCATCAGTCAATGTATCGTTGGCTCCCGGAGCGGTCTTCGCTTCGAGAAAGAACTTCTTCACGTTTCTCAATGTAGCGAGGGCGACTTTATCTTGCGCCTTCATTGCGTTTTTAATGTCTTCGCTGACTCTTTCGAACAAATCCATATATGTAATGATTTATGATTTTTGATTTATCTGAAACTGATTACCGTACCGCCGGATTTAGGTTTCTTGCTTTGGGTAGCGGCAGGTGAAGTGAACGACATGCCTTGGGCACGTACCGGTTCCTCTCCTTTCCGGCGTACTTGCTGCACATCTTTGGCAGTCCGCTTGTAGGCCGGTTTGTCTTCCATAAAAGAGATCAAGGCGTCATCGTCTAGTTCGTCAAGAGTAAGAACAACGATTTCCGCACTTGGACGCGAATCGATATACTCGCCGTAATAACGTCCCATCAAAGCATCTTCTTCGGCTCGTCTTTTCCTTTCCGCTTCTTCCTTCTCTGCCATTTCGCGCAGTTGTTCTTCCGTGACAAGCTCCTGCTGTTCCGTCTTGGTCAGGATGTCTTCCAATCCGAAACCAGTCACTAAGATCGTAATCTTGATCTTATGGCCCAAACTATCATCATAACCATGTCCCCACTTCACCTCGTATTCAGTCTTGAATTGCGACATGAAATCATGTATATCATCCATTTCACTGATACGAAGTTCGTCTTCATGGCTATAATAAATGACAAACGCCACCCGTTTGGCATTGAAAATATTGTTCACATCGTTGACCAATGTGCTCTCCAAGGCTTCCGTAATCGCTTGTCTCAAACGACCTTCTCCTTCTCCGAAACCGATACTGATCAAGGCTACGCCACTGTTACGCATCGTCGTGTCGACATCGGCAAAGTCGACATTCTGTTCCAAATCGGTCGTCACGATTTCGGCTATGCTCTTGGCTGCGATTGTCAATGTTTCATCCGCTTTACGATTCGCCTGTGGAACCGGCATATCGGCAAAATTTCTCAACCGCTCATTGTTAATCACCAAAAGCGAATCGACATTCTGCGCCATATTTCTGACACCACGGAGTGCCTTCACGATCTTCGGACGTCCTTCAAAGACAAAAGGAATCGTAACGATACCGACAGTCAGAATCCCCATATCTTTAGAGATCTTAGCGACTACCGGTCCGGCCCCTGTTCCCGTACCACCTCCCATTCCGGCAGTGACAAAGGCCATACGAGTACCGTCATCCAACATCCGATAGATATCTTCTTCACTCTCCAAGGCAGCTTTTTCTCCAACTTCCGGGACATTACCCGAACCAAGTCCATGTGTCGTATTCTGTCCGATCAGCAATTTATTGGGAACTTCCGACTTCTGCAACGCCTGGTTATCGGTATTGCACAATACAAAAGATACATCCCGGATACCTTCCCGGTACATATTGCTGACTGCATTACCACCACCGCCACCGACACCGATCACCTTGATGATTGTCTGAGGCGCTTTTGCCAAATCAAAATCGTATGTATTATCGTCCATTGTCGTCTGTCTTTTATTGTTACCGATTATTGCTCATCTTTCAAGGCTTCGTCAAGGCCTTTTCCCACTTTATCTATCGTCTTGGAGAACCATTTGCCAAACAAACTGGGCCCTTCGTGATCCGGATTCTTGGTCGTCCTTCCACCTCTTGTGCCTTTATCGCTCTTCCTATCGTCTTTGAAACGGTCTTCGTCTTTCACTACGTCGGTTTCATTTTCCGGCATATCCACCTCTAACTTCGTCTGTTGCTGCCCGGCAGGCATTTCCTTTTTCGGCTCGGCAACCGGTTCGACCTTTATTTGGACCGGTTCGGGAGCAACATAAAGGGCACAGTTTTCCGTGCCTTTCAGCAACAGGGCGACTGCAGTCGTATATTCGGGATTGTTGGCAATCATCTCGCCATCGGCAATCAGATCTTTCCGGACGGAAGCATAACGGACATCCATCTTGAAACGTTCGCTGAGAGCTTCGCGCATATTCTTCAGCGCAGCTCCGTTACCGGCAATCACGATGCTGTAACCGGGTTCTTTCGCCACTCCCGTATCTTCCAGGCGGGCATATATGTTTTCGATGATCTCACGACTACGGGCTTCCACCACCATGTTGATATCCGAGAGTTTGATCTCACCCGAATGCTGTCCGTCGGCCAGATCGACCATGACCATCTGCTGTTCGCTGTCTTTTTCCCAAATAGCATTGCCGTAGGTGCGTTTGACACGCTCCGCTTCCTTCTCCGGTATACCTAAAGACATCAGGTCGCGGGTGATCAGATGGCTACCCAACGGAATAACGTACAAACCGGCCAGACTACCGTCCTTGTACATCGTGACAGAGGTGACACCTGCACCGAAGTCGATCAGCGCACAACCTTTCAGCTTCTCCTGTTCCGTCAGGATCAGGTCTGCCAACGCCAGCGGCGCGACAACGGCACCTGCCACATCGAGCTTGATCTGCTCCGACATGTTCGTGGTGACGGCATGGCGGAGAGACGGACGGCCGACGAGCAATTTATAGCGGGCTTCAATACGCGAACAACCCAGACCTACCGGATGAGTTTCCGGCTGGTTGTCGAGATAATAAACGGGGGCGGCTATATTCAGCACATCCAGCATATCGGGACGATACTGCCGGCATTCCTGGTCCAGCTCCTTCAGTACCTCTTCAGTCACCGTACCGCTACCAAGCACTCTCGACACGGCATGGTTGATCGAACGAAGCGACTGGCCTCCCACTCCGATATATACTTTACCGATACGGGAACCGCCCAACTTGTTTTCCAGTTTGCGGATCAACCGCACGATCTTGCCAGCCGCATCTTTTATATTATATACACATCCTCTTCGTATACAGGTATCGGAGTTCTCCACTTCGTAGGCAATAATCGAAAGGGTCCCCGCAGGGCCTTTCGTACCTACCATACCGACCATGTGAGAAGAGCCAAGGTCGATGGCCGCTATAAAGTCTGTGTATGCCATATTCTCTATCTTTTAGTACAAACAATCTGATCCTTATATTTTAAACTGATAATGCTGTACTTCTCCCATCCCACCTTCGGGATCGCTTTCTCGTAGAAGAGCCGGAGCTTGTCCAGCTTCTCCTCGAAATCGGCAAAGGAGCCCAGCACGATACGGTGGTTACCGACCCTCGGGATCAGCTCCACCTCATTATCAGGATGAACGTAAATCTGTTCTATCTGATTATTCCAGAAATCATTCTCCTGCAAAAATAATGCAAATTTGTATAAGTCGGTTACCGCCAGCTCTTTTTCCACATATCCGCTCACAACCGGAACGTGTACCACATAACGGCGGCTGACAGGCATCGTGCTTCCCAAATTATCCACATAATAGTTGCCTCGCGGACTTATCACACGCAAGATAGGGATTTTTTGCTCTACTTCCAATTTAATCATGCCGGAAGGAGTCTTATAGGCTTCCACACGGGCAATCATTTCGTTTTTCAGCAGTTCGTTTTCAATCCGGTCGGTGTTGATCTCGTCCATCGGCTTCCTGATCGGGTTCAAGTCGGCCTTCTTGAGGATATACACCAGATCATTCTCACTCACAAAATGTTTGTCAAGGCTGTCCACGACCACTACTTGCAGGTCACGGCACAACTCCTTCTGCCTGCTTTCCCGAAAGAAGAAGGAGACAAACACGATGTAGCAGAACAACAGTGTTGCAACGATTATGGATACGATACGGATCACGATTTATTCTTTTTTATCCAATATTTGTTTTACCGGGTCTACCAACAGTTCAATATTACCGGCTCCGACCATCAGGACGACTTCGAGCTTACCGGCTTCGGCAGCCACCACATCCAACAGTTCCTCCTTGCGGATCAACCGCTTGTCGGCGATGGTCACAGCATCGAAGATGATCTGCGAAGTGACACCCGGTATCGGCTCTTCGCGTGCCGGATAGATGTCCAACAGTATCAGTTCATCCAAGAGCGAAAGACTGGCCGCAAAGTCGGCGGCAAAGTCACGCGTACGGGTGTAAAGGTGCGGCTGGAAGATACCGGTCACCTTACGTCCGGCATAAAGTTCCTTCACGGAAAGTATGCTTGCCTTCAACTCGGCAGGATGATGGGCATAGTCGTCGATCAGGACGATATTTTCTTTTTTGAGATGGAAGTCAAAACGGCGGCGCGGACCGGCAAAGGTTGCCATACCGTGCTTGATCTCCTCAGGTGTCACACCGTTCAGCCAGGCAAGGGCGATAGCGGCGACTCCGTTCTCGACATTCACTTTCACGGGTACACCCAACTGGATGTCAGGGATACGGACATCGGGACCGACAAAGTCGAAGAAGATTTCTCCGTTACCGATGCGGACGTTCTCGGCATAAAAGTCGGGGGCCTTATTGATTGACAATTGACAATTGACAATTGACAATTCGCCGGTGTAGGAATAAAGCTTTACGCCTTCTTGCAGGCGGGGGGTGACGTTGATGCCCTGTTTCATCAACAGGCAACCGTCCGGGCGGATCAGCGAGGTGAAATGTTCGAAACTTTCACGGTAGGCTTCCGGAGTTCCGTAGATATCCAGGTGATCGGGATCGGCCGCTGTGATAACGGCCATATAGGGTTTCAACCAGTGGAAAGAACGGTCGAACTCGTCCGCTTCTATCACGGTCAGATCACTCTTGTACGAAAGCATCAGGTTGCTGTTGTAGTTCTTCAGGATACCGCCTAAGAAAGCGTTGCAATCCACATGAGACTGTTTCAGCAGGTGAGCGACCATCGAAGAGGTCGTTGTCTTGCCATGCGTACCGGCCACACACAATCCCCGGCTGCAACCGGTGATCTCGCCCAACACACGGGCACGCTTCATCACCTCGAAGCCATTCTCCCGGAAATAGCAGAGCTCCGAATGGTCTTCGGGAACGGCAGGGGTATAGACGACCAGTGTCTTTGTCGGATCGGTAAAATCGTCGGGGATCAGGTCCACATTGTCTTCATAGTGAATGACGGCTCCTTCACAGTTCAACTGTTCCGTCAGACCGGAAGGGGTCTTGTCGTAACCGGCCACTTTCTTTCCCTTCGAAAGGAAATAGCGGATCAAGGCACTCATCCCGATCCCGCCGGCTCCGACAAAATAGACAGCCGTTATATTGTTTATATCCATATTCTCTTACTCGTTACTATTATTTGTTACAAAGATACTATCTTCGTATCGTATTTGTTATAAAAGACCGGCATCTTCTTCGGAAAAGGCTATAGGTTTTGTAATAGAAGACTATAGCTTTTTCAGGCAAAGACTATAGGTTTTCCGACGAAAGGCCATAGCCTGTTCCTCCGTACCCATACGTCAAGCGTGGGGATAAGGCTCCCTTATTCAATGATCCTGACGATCTCGTCTACGATGCGTTCCGCGCTCTGGTGATGGGCCAGTGTTGCGATATTGCGGCTCAAGGTACGGAGACGTTCGTCGTTGTGGATGATTTCGAGCGCCTTCGGGACCAATTGCTGTTCGGCATCTTTGTCAGCCACCATGACAGCGGCATCTTTGCTCGCTAAAGCCAAGGCGTTCTTCGTCTGATGGTCTTCCGCCACATTGGGAGAAGGAACCAGGATCACCGGTTTCTTCAGCAGGCAGAGTTCGGATATGGAACTGGCGCCTGCACGGGAGATGATCAGATCGGCCGCCGCATAAGCATAGTCCATGCGGGTGATGAAATCCGAACACCAGACCGGCATTCCCCTATAAGCCTTCAGGTGCTTTAACGCTTCTTCATGATAGTAGCGCCCGGTTTGCCAGATCACCTGTACGTCTACATCCGAAGCGAAGAGTTTATCCAAATCGCCCTGTATGCTGCGGTTGATCGTCCGTGCTCCCAAGCTGCCACCGACCACCAGGATCGTCTTTTTATTCGGGGAGAGTCCGAAAAACTTCAAAGCTTCCTCACGTTTGTCCAACGCCTCTTCCAGATCCTGACGGACCGGATTGCCGGTCACAACGATACGGTCGGCCGGGAAGAACTTCTCCATGCCTTCGTAGGCAACGCATATTTTACTGGCTTTCTTTGCCAGAAGCTTATTCGTGATACCTGCATAGGAATTCTGTTCCTGTATCAGGGTAGGGATTCCTAAGGAAGCGGCCATCCAAAGCGTCGGTCCGCTGGCATAACCACCTACGCCCACGGCAATATCGGGTTTGAACTCACGTATCGTCTTTTTGGCAAGCCGAAGGCTTTTGAGCAGGCGGCCTGCGACACGGATGTTATTAGTCAGGTGGGCACGGTCGAAGCCGCTCACCGGCAACCCCACGATGCGATAACCAGCGGCAGGCACCTTCTCCATTTCCATCCGGTCGTCAGCTCCCACAAACAGTATTTCCGCCTCCGGAAAACGTTTCCTGAAGGTATTGGCAATAGAGATAGCCGGAAAGATATGTCCTCCGGTTCCACCGCCGCTTATGATGATTCGGTACTGTTTCATATTTTAGTTTCTGTTGTTGTTTCTTCTTTCAATTCGGCAACTGCTTCAAGAGGGGTAGCATCCGGTGCCAGTCCATTTTCCGACGGATGCCCGTCCGTTTCCGGTTCGATGCTCATGGGATCACCATCCGATGCCGGCTCCTCCTTGTCCTCTTCATTCCCCATATTGGCGCCAAAACGACTTACGCTAAGGATAATGCCGATATAGGCACACGAGATAATGGTAGACGTCCCTCCCCTACTGACTAACGGCAACGGCTGCCCTGTCACCGGTATCAAGTCTACAGCAACTGCCATATTGATCAATGCCTGGACTACAAGCAGCAAGCCGCACCCCAAAACCAAGAACTTAGGGAACAACTTTTCGCACCTCCTGGCAATCATCCCCACCCTTATAAGCAGGGCTATATAGAGGAAGAGGACAAACCCTCCCCCGCAAATTCCCATCTCTTCAATGATAATGGCATAAATAAAGTCGGAATAAGCCTGCGGCAGAAAATCACGCTGCTGACCATGACCCGGAAATTTTCCGAGCAAACCGCCACGAGCAAGAGCAATTTTGGCATGTACGACCTGGTGATCGTCTCCGTCCATATCATATTTCCTGCCATCCGGCAGTACCAGCAACTGCTCGCCCTTATGGTTTTTCCCATCCGCCTGTTCATCCCTGTCGATCCCGACAAAACGTTCTATACGCGCAACCCAGGTATCTATACGATCCGGCATATACCTCTTCAGCGGTGGAAAAGCGATCAACAACGTCACGACCGTTATCAATATCAAAATCATGGTTCCCCAGCATTTCAACAAGCGTTTAATCGAGATCTGACCGAAAAACATCATCATCTGGATAACACAGAACAGCAGGATTGCCGTAGAACCGTTCGTGATTACGATCAGTCCACAAATAACAGCCGCCCCGCCCTGTATCCACCAAAACATCTGCTTGTCCGTAAACCAACTCCGCTTGCTCATGATAAAAGCCGTATATCCGACCATACAAATCTTCGCAATTTCAGACGGTTGGAAGACGAAGCCGAAGAGGTTCAACCAGCGTGGCTCCCCATTGATCACCACCGCCATTCCCGGTACGAACAACAAGCATAGCAACACCACAGAGACGACCGCCCCTCCGGCAAGCAGGGCATAAAGCCGGCAAGGCAGGTTATGCATTAGCAATACGAGTACAAAGCCGCCCAGCATGAACGAAGCATGGCGTGCAATCGGGTCCCAATGAGTCGCGCTCTTGTAGGCAAGCGTGCTGGTCGCACTGAACACCTCGATTGCCGAGATCAGACACAGGAACATGAAGATCACCCATACCACCCGGTCGCCCTTGAACAGTTTACTTGCTAAATCCATTTCTTCTTTCTTTACAGGTTACGCACACAGGCTTTGAACTGGTCGCCGCGATCCTCATAGCTTTTGAAGAGGTCGAAGCTGGCACAGCAGGGTGACAACAGGACAGTATCTCCCTTTTCGGCCAGTTTATACGCTTTCGATACGGCTTCTTCCATCGAACGGGCATCCTCGATAACAGGAACCTTCCCGTCGAAGAAACCGTGCAGCTTGGTATTGTCTACCCCAAGGAATATAAGGGCATGCACCTTTTTCTTCACCAGCTCCTCGATTTCGGAATAATCATTTCCCTTATCCGTTCCACCGAGTATCAGGACCAGCGGAGTGGTCATGCTCTGCAAGGCATACCAGCAGGAGTTTACATTCGTTGCTTTCGAGTCGTTGATATAATCGACTCCGCGCACACGTGCCACTTTCTCAAGGCGGTGTTCCACCCCGGTAAAGTCGCTCAGCGAAGCCCGCAGATTTTCATCATGGATATCCACCAGTTTGGATGCGATACCAGAAGCCAACGAATTATACAGATTATGCGTTCCCGATAATGCCAATAAATCTTCTTCCATTGTAAACGTTCCGTTTGAGGTTTCAATTATTATCTTTTTATCTTCCGTATAACCCTTTACGCCGGCTTCATGAGTCTCGGCGAACGGGTAGAGAGTTGCCTGCGGATGGCGTTTGGCGATTTCGCGGGCAATAATGGGATCATCATTCCAGAATATGAAAGCATCTTCGGCCGTCTGGTTCTGGAGGATGCGGAATTTGGCATCCACATAGTTCTGCATCTCGTAGTTATAACGATCCAGATGGTCGGGCGTTATATTCAACAAGATGGCAATGTCCGCCTTAAAGTCGTACATGTTGTCGAGCTGGAAACTACTCAGTTCGATCACATAGACGGCGTGAGGATCTTCAGCCACCTGAAGGGCGAGGCTGTTCCCGACGTTCCCGGCAAGTCCAACGTCCACTCCCGCCTGTCGGAGAATGTGGTAGGTCAGCATGGTCGTCGTCGTCTTGCCGTTGCTTCCGGTGATACAGATCATCTTGGCGTCCGTATACCGTCCGGCAAATTCTATTTCGGAGATGATGGGCGTACCCTTCTCCTTCAGTTTCTTTATAATGGGAGCCTTGTCGGGAATCCCCGGGCTCTTGATAATTTCGTCGGCATTCAGGATGTCGGCTTCGGTATGCCGGCCCTCTTCCCAACAGATTCCGTGGGCATCCAGCATATCCTTGTACTTGGGTTTGATAGACGAGAAATCGGAAACGAACACATCGAATCCTTTCGCCTTCGCCAGCACGGCGGCCCCTGCGCCACTTTCACCGGCCCCTAAGATAACAATCCTTTTCTTCATTTGATTTATGATTTCTTTATTCATTTATGATTTATGATTTATGATTTATGCGTCGATAATAAATCACAAATTATAAATCATAAATCACTTTATCTCATCTTTAACGTCACAATCGTAATAACCGCCAGGATGATACCGATCAACCAGAAACGGACCACGATCTTCGATTCGGGCACCACGTTAAAAGGTTTCTGTATCAACGCCTGTATTCCCGCATTACCAGGTTTCTGGAAATGATGGTGAAGGGGAGCCATCTTGAAAATACGTCGTCCCTCACCGTATTTCTTCTTCGTATATTTGAAATAGAACGTCTGCATAAGAACGGAAAGATTCTCCACCAGGAAGATGCCGCACAAGATCGGGATCAGTAATTCCTTCCGGATAATGATTGCGAATACGGCAATGATACCGCCTAACGTCAAGCTACCCGTATCTCCCATAAACACTTGTGCCGGATAGGCATTGTACCACAAGAATCCGACCGTCGCCCCGATAAAGGCAGCCGCAAACACCACCAGTTCTTCCGCCCCCGGGATGAACATGATATTCAAGAAGGAGGCAAACTCGAAGTGCGACGACATATATGCAAGTATTCCGAGCGCCACCCCGATAATCGCCGAGCTTCCCGCCGCCAAACCGTCCAGGCCGTCTGTCAAGTTTGCCCCGTTCGACACGGCCGTCACCACGAAGATCACCATCAGGACAAAGACCAGCCAGGCTGCCTCTTCCTTATATTCGCCCGCCCACTTGACCAACTGAGCATAATCGAAATTGTTGTTCTTCACAAAAGGGATCGTCGTCTTGGTCGATTTCTTTTCAACCGTATGGTAGCGGACTTCCTCGATCACATCGTCATGCCGCACTTCCATATTCTCCTTGATCACCACATCCGGACTCATAAAAAGTACCAGGCCGACGATCAGCCCCAGACCGATCTGTCCGATAATCTTGAACTTGCCGTGCATGCCTTCCTTGTTCTTCCGGAACACCTTGATATAGTCGTCGGCAAATCCCAACGCCCCTAACCAAATGGTCGTCACCAGCATCAGGATCACATAGATATTGGTCAGCTTCGCACAAAGCAAGGTCGGCACCACAATCGCAATGATAATGATGATACCTCCCATCGTCGGCGTCCCTTTCTTACTCATCTGCCCTTCCAGGCCGAGGTTACGCACCGTCTCGCCGATCTGCAACATTTGCAGCTTGTCGATGATACGGCGTCCGATAGCCGTCGAGATAAACAATGACAGGATCAATGCCAGGGCAGAACGGAATGAGACATACTTAAACATACCGGCACCCGGAAAATCGAGCTGATCCAAATAATTAAACAAATAATACAACATAAAAAAACTTCGTTTTTTAATTGACAATTGAGAATTGACAATTACCAATTAATACACAATTCATATATCTTCTTTCTCTTCGACTGTCAATTCTCAATTGTCAATTGTCGAAGTTGTTCCCGGTCGTCAAAATGATGCTTTACGCCTTTTACTTCCTGGTAATCTTCATGTCCTTTGCCGGCAACCAGGATCACGTCGCCTTTCCTGGCCAGCATGGTAGCTGTTTTGATCGCCTGCGCACGGTCCGTGATACAGAGCGTACGCTCCATATCGGCAGCATTCAGGCCGGCAACCATATCTTTAATGATCTCATCCGGTTCCTCGAAACGGGGATTATCGGAGGTCAGGATCAGCTGGTCGCTCAACTTGGCTGCTTCCTTCGCCATGATCGGACGCTTTCCTTTGTCGCGGTTGCCGCCACAGCCTACGACCGTAATCACACGGCCGTTGCCGTCCAACACTTCATGGATACTGTTCAGCACGTTCGTCAATGCGTCAGGCGTATGGGCATAATCCACGATTGCCGTATATCCCGACGGAGACTGGATCGTCTGGAAGCGGCCGGAAACCGAATGCAGATCGCTCAACACGACCAGCACTTCTTCCGGATCTTTACCTAACGAGACAGCTGCTCCATACACCGCCAACAGGTTATAGGCATTGAAACGGCCGACAAAGCGTGTCATCACCTCACGCCCGTTAACCAGCATTTCGGTTCCTTCGAAATGAGATTCCAATATCTTTCCTTTGAAATCGGCCAATGTACGAAGCGAATAGGTCAGCTTCCTGGCAGCCGTATTCTGCAACATGACAAGACCCGCTTTGTCGTCCGCATTCGTAAGTGCAAAAGCCGAAGCAGGCAGGTCGTCGAAAAATTTCTTCTTGGCTTTCAGATAATTATCGACTGTCTTATGATAATCCAGATGATCGCGCGTCAGATTGGTAAAGATACCCCCGTTGAATGACAGGCCGCTGATGCGCTTCTGGTCGATCGAATGCGAACTGACCTCCATAAAAGCATACTCGCAACCGGCCTCCACCATCCGGGCCATCAGGTTATGGAGGGTGACAGGGTCAGGCGTCGTATGGTCGGTCGGGATCGCTTCACCATCGATATAGTTGCAAACGGTAGAGAGCAGTCCAACTTTATGCCCCATCTTCCGGAACATCTCGTACAGGAGCGTCGCTATCGTCGTCTTTCCGTTTGTCCCGGTCACTCCTACCAGTATCAGATTGTCCGAAGGATTCTCATACCAGGCAGAAAGCGATTTACCTAAAGCATCCGCCGAATCTTTCACCCGGATAAAAACCGGTTTGCCTTCGGATACCTGTATGTCTTCATCCGAAAGAGCAGGGATTTCCTCGCAAACGATTGCGGCAGCCCCTTTCTCGATCGCACCCCGGATATAAGCATGACCGTCTACAACCGTACCCCGAACCGCCACAAATAAAAAGCCTTTTTCCACTTTACGGGAATCAGACTGAATACCGGAGATCTCCACATCGGTGTTTCCGACGACCTCAAGCACTTCCAACGGATGAATAAGTTCTTTTAGTTCCATAGCCTATTTTAATGTTAATGAAACGGTTTGTCCTTTCGAAACCCGTGAACCGGGAGATATGGATTGGGAAGACACCCGTCCCATGCCATTCAACGAAGCCCGTAATCCGGCACTTTCCAACAGGTAAACGGCATCTTTCGCCCCCATGCCGATCACATTCGGCACCAGTCCTTCCCGGATAGGGATATCTTTCAGTTTCACATCTTCCCTGCCGTCTTCACGCTTAGCCGTCACCCATTGGGTTTCGATACTGTCGTTATCGGCCTCTATATCGAGTTTATCCAAAACATATTCCAACGCACCCCGGTCACCGGCTTTCGGCTGCGGCAAGGTTACGGCCAATGAATCCTTTTCCATATCACTGATATCGAAAGACATATGGCTGGCATAGACCTTCTCGGCTATCGCCTTCACTACGCCACCAGACATCGTGCCCCCCGAAGGGTAGCCGTTGCGCGGCTGGCGGATCACGACGATACAGGAATATTTCGGCTCGTCGGCAGGGAAATAGCCGCAGAAGGTAACCTGGTGGCCTGCCTGGCGGTAAACACCTCCCGAAGCGATCTGAGCCGTACCGGTTTTACCGGCAATGCGGACAAAGTCGGAATGGACGGCTTTACCGGTTCCCTTCTCCACTACGCCTAACAACATGTCCTTGACCATATTCAGCGTACGTTCCGAACAAATGGATTCTCGGACCACCTCGGTAGAGAAGCTCTGCACGGTCTTGCCGTTGTGCATGATTTCTTTTGTAAAGATCGGCCGCACCATCTTACCGTTGTTGGCAATCGCATTATAGAAAGCAAGCGTATAGATCGGCGGGATCTGGGTTTCATACCCGAAAGACATCCACGGCAGAGCTGTCTTCGACCAGTAGCGCACAGTGTCGTCCGGCCGGCGGATTTTAGCACGGCCCGCTCCGGGGATTTCCAGACGCAGATCTTCGTTCAGACCGATACGGTAAAGCCCTTCCACATACTTTGTCGGATTCTTTTCATATCCTTTCAGGATCGTCTTGGCCACCCCGATATTGGAAGAATACCAAATGGCCTGTTCCACCGAAATACGGCCGTAACCGCCTTTGTGGTTATTATGGTCCGTCATACGGGCTCCTTTATACATATAGATACCGTTGCCGACATCGACCGTATCGCCGGGCTGGCAGACCCCATCTTCAAGTGCCACCATGATGGATGCGACTTTAAAGGTCGAACCGGGTTCCGTTTCGTCTGCCACGGCATGGTTGGTATCCTCGCCATAGACGCCTTCACGAATACGCCCCATGTTGGTAATGGCTTTCACCTCGCCTGTCGCGACTTCCATGACGACAGCCGTACCCGATGCAGCGTCGATCTTTTTCAGCATGTCGAGCAACGACTTCTCGGCTATATCCTGGATATTGATATCGATCGTCGTGCGGATATCCATTCCTTCCACCGGATCGACCTCTACGACATTCGTCCATCCTCCACCGAGACGGCGTACGGAATTCAGGCCGGCTACACCATGAAGCAAAGTATCGTATTGCAATTCCAAACCGTTCTTTCCCTTGGTCAGCCCTGTTTTAGGATCGATATCGCGGAACGTATCGCCGATCGTACGGGAGGCCAATGTCCCGAACGGCTTCTGCCGTTCGACCATCTCCCGCGTATAGAAGCCGCTCTTGAACCGTCCCAAACGGAAAAACGGGAATTTCTTTATTTCCTTCAAGTCGGAATAGGAAACTTTACCGTCACAAACGGGAAACTGGCGGCTTTTCTTCTTCAGACCATTCAGCAGGTAATTTTTATATCCGGCAGGCGTCCTGTCTTTCAATTTACGGGAAAGGTAAAAAGAAAGAGAGTCGATCCCGTTATGTTTACTTTTCAGAAGCGTATCCAAACTGTTCCACTTCTTGGTCGGATGGGTATAACAGTCTGCGTTGAAATCGATATACAGATAAAAACAAGGCACACTGGTCGCCATCAGCTTGCCGTCGGACGAATAGATATTTCCACGGCTGGGATAGATCAGGCGGTTCGGACGCTTCTGGCTCTCGGCCACCTTCATCCAAGTCTCCCTCTCCACAAAAGCCGTATTGCAAGCACGCACCAAGATGCCTATTGCTACCATTCCGAGCAACAGCACGATAAAGAAGTAACAGAATAAAATACGGTTACTCTTAGGAGCTTGTTCTTTTGATCCGATCTCTTCTTCAGCCATTTTTTACTTATACAATTCATAAGGCGGGTTCTTCGCCGCTTCCAGTTCTATACCCTGTTCTTCTATCAACAGTTCGATTTGCGACTGGCGGCTGTTGCCTGTCAGCTCTGAAGAAATAGACAGCGCCTCGAACCGTACATCGCGCAACTGCTGTTGTAAACGGTCGATTTCACGTAACCGCTGCATACAGACATATCGGTTCCCGATAAATATGAATATCAGCACGACAATAAGCACGATCATCTTCGTATGCCTGACAATGAAATCTTCCTTCAGAATTCCACCACCCAATATGTACAAAAAAGAAAAACGATTCTCCTTCTTCTTTTTCTTCTGTTTCGTTTCCACTGCCATAATTGTCAACTGTCAATTATTCAATTCCGCAATTCTTAACTTCGCACTCCGGGAGCGGGGATTCCGTTCGATCTCCTCGTCCGACGGGACAATCACCTTATTGTTTACCAGACGGAACGGAGATTTGATATTTCCAAAGAAGTCCTGTTCTGTCTTCCCTTCAAAGTTGCCTGTCTTCAGGAAGTTCTTCACCAACCGGTCTTCCAACGAATGGTAGGTGATAACAACCAGACGTCCGCCGGGTTTCAACACCTGAAGCGTCTGTTGCAACATCTCGCGCAAGGCACGCATTTCATCATTCACCTCGATACGCAAGGCCTGAAACACCTGAGCCAGGAATTTCTTCTCCTTGTCTTTTCCTGTAAAGGGCTTTATCACTTCCAAAAAGTCGGCGATCGTTTCTATCTTCTTTACTTCGCGACTGCGCACCAAGACAGAGGCCAGTTTGCGTGCCACTTTCAATTCTCCGTAAAGATAGAACAGGTCGGCCAACTGCTCTTCCGTATATGTATTAACAATATCCGCCGCAGTTTGTCCTGCCCGGGTATTCATCCTCATATCCAACGCTCCGTCGAAACGGAAAGAAAACCCGCGATCCTTGTCATCAAAATGATGGGAAGAAACGCCCAAGTCGGCCAACAGCCCATCGACCTCACCCGCTACACCATGATAACGCATGAAGTTATATAAGTAACGAAAATTACTGCGGACAAATACAAAACGGGAATCTGCCGGAATGTTTTTCTCGGCATCGGCATCTTGATCAAATCCATAAAGCACCCCTTCATCACCCAGCCGGTTCAAGATTTCACGTGAATGTCCTCCACCTCCAAAGGTCACATCGACATACACTCCGGATGGCTGAATGTCCAGTCCTTCCAAACTTTCATGAAGCATTACCGGCACATGATAACAGACTTCTTTTTCTTCCATTTCTTCGCTACTTCATGTTAAACTTTTCCTTAAAATAAGGATCTGTAGTTGGTTGATTAGCACATACATCACCCTATTGGAGGGTAAAAGTACACATTTCCTAATTTAACCGCCAAGAAATATATGGGAAAAGTAACAAAAAGTTATCAACAGGTCAGAAAAACACTCACATTCTGACACCCCTAAATCCCGTCATAATCGCGTATTTGGACGATTATACAGGATCATTTTCAACTATCACATTCTCCGAAGATAAGCAGTCCCGACATCTTCAAATTTCCCCCAATCATACCCTCGCATATATGCACAAAAAAGCCTCTCCGATATTTCTACCGGAAAGGCTTATTTGTTTACTGCCCTCTTTTCTCACGAGAAGAGGAGCAGTCGATTTATTTAATTATAAAATGCATCGAACTTATTTAACGATAGCCTTAACAGCTTCTTCGCCTTCAACAGCTACTACAACTACACCAGCAGGAGCAGCGATAGTTGCGTTGTCAGATGTGATAGCTGTGTTAGCTACTGTCTGGCCAAGGATGTTAGAAACAACAACCTTCTTACCGGCAGCGTTAGCAATTGTTACCTGACCTGCACCAGCGATAACTGTTACTTCAGATGTTGCGATTTCTTCGTTGTCTGTCGGAGTATCTGTAGCAACCACGTTAACAGCGATAGCTTCTTCTTCCTTATCAGTCAAAGTAACGTATTCGTTGATGATACGCAGGTAGTCGCCTTCTTCATTCTGAACGTAAACAGCACCTTCTTCACCGTCAACGAACGGGAACTTGAACTGGAACGGTTTAACAGCATTGTTCTTCAGAGCTTTCTCTGTAGAAGCGATAACCAATGTATCTTTTGTTGCAACACGTTTAGCTTCAACAAACATAACTGAGTCTGTACGATATGCACCTAAGAAGTTTCCAGCCAATGTGTCTTCTTCATAAGCTGCACCTTTCATAATGAAGTAAGTCGGTACGTTCAGCGGAGTTTCACCTGCGTCGAACTTAGCTGTATCGATCCACAATGCAAATGATTCTTTGTTGTAGTCAGACTTCAGATCAGAAGTGATACGACGGAAGATTGCAGCGCTGTCAGCACCCATTGTCAACATATCTTCACGACCATCAGTCTTGATCATATAGTGACCCGGAGCAACTGTCAAGTATTTCGGAGCAGCAGGAGCTTCCAGAGTAAAGCGATCCTGACCTTCAGGACAACCAACACCTGCAACATACTGCATATAGTTATCTGTAGCCTGAGCGTTCAAATACCAAACAGTTTCCAGTGCTTGTTCAGCCATCTTTCCTGTCAAAACATTGTATACAGCAAAGTATTCACCGTTACCTGCATTTTTGAATGCAAAAATCACAGGATATGCTCCTTCTTCTTCATCAATGATCAATTGGCCTTTTGCATTTCTAGTTAAAACTTTACCATCTTTAGTCTTGAATGTATAAGTTACAGCAACCAATTCATCGTTTACACCATATTTCGTAGTACTATTAACTGTCGGATAAAGCAACAGGGAAGCATCGTCAACCTTAACACCCAATACAGAGTCAGCAACAGTTGTTACATAGATATTTTCACCGATACCGTTCACCAAGCTCAAAGCGAACTTCTTGTATTCCGGAGCTTCGATCTGATAATAGTCTACGCCACCTTTCTTGATATCTTCGATAGCTTCGATCTTGAATGTATCCAACTTACCAGTTGTATACAGACCTTCACCTGCTTCAAACAGAATCAATGAGAAGTCTTCACCTGTATAACGGTTTTTGATAGTCATATCTTTACCTTCACCTTCAACTACCCATACATTATAAGAGTTGTCAGCTGAAACTTCGTCTACAAATTCTCTGTAATTGTTAGCAGCTGTACCACACAAGCTATTTACGATATACTTGTCAGCAGTTGCCTTGTTTGTAGACTGGAAGAAGTAGTAACCTTCAGCGATTTCCGGATAAACAGGAGCTTCGAATGCGTAAGGAGCTAATTTACCTTCTTTACGAGAAGACTGTGCAAATACTGTTGAAACCAATTCTGTGTCTTCCAATTTGGCTGTACCTAAAACGGCTTCACCTTCTTCATAAGAATAAGTACCCGGAGCCGGATCTACAATACCTGTACCCGGATTTGTTTTTACAGTATATTTATAAGTTGCTGCACCATCATATTCAACGATAGAAGCCGGACGGAAAATAACGCTATCTTCGCGGCCTACTTCACGCATCAGAGAGAATACACGCAAACCATTCTTCAAACTTCCAATAGCTGCAGCATCTGTAATAATTGTATCTGTATCTAAACCGTATGCATAAACATCATCCTGATGTACACCAGCAATGTCATAACGAGCAGTGTCGATTGTGAAATATTCAGGATTTTCCAAACCGATCTGTGAAGCCGGTAAGAAAGAGAACATTGTTTCGTCACCTTTCGGATTTTCTACTTTTGCCCAAGCACCTGTTTGTGTATTATAATTTACAGGAACAACCTGAAAGTTAGTCAAGCCCGGAACATTTGTAGACTGGATAACCGGCAAGTTTAATTCAGAATATTTGATATTGACAATCTTCTTCAAAGAAGCTTCTACTGATTCAAGTTGCCAGTGACCGAAGTCTGCAACATAAGATTCTGAAATGCCTAAATTCTTGAGCGATGTTCCAACATTACTGTTAAAACCAACATTTGCCATACGCACCATATAATCACGAGCATTAACATCTGTAGAAGCCCAACGATAAACACCTAAAGCTGCTACAGAATCCTTACCCGCTACATTATGATAGTAACCTATTGTATAAGTCTCAGGAGTATTTCCATCTATCAGATTAATAGACCAATAAGCATTCTTATCTGTTGCAGTTGCAACCTTTGCTGAATCCGTTGATAATCTAATCGCGTCCCAAGGAGTAGGAGTACCCCAAGTTGCTTCTTTTTTAGGAGCATCATAAGCCAACACTGTTCCTGTCAAAGCGTTCGTGAATTTGAAATCACGCTCCTTACTTGCATTCAAACGAACAGTAACAGTCCAACTAACAGAGTCAATCTGTGCCTTTGTATCCAAAGCGTAACTGCTCTGGGCAACCGGAACAATACCGCCATCTTTTGTCACTTTCAAATAAGTCGGGGTAATGTGATTACCTATAGTAGCAGTGTAATTGTTCTTTAAGAAAACAACATCACCATCTACCAACTCTTCGGGAGTCTTCATCTGTGCAAACGCCCCGACACTACCAGCCAGCAGAGCACTGGCCAAAAGAGTAGAAAACTTTTTGTTCATAATTAAATAATTTAATATTAATACTAAAGTGTAAATAAATCAATCAAATAACACGTACGTCTTCTAAATCTTATAATCAAATACCATTGCGTACGATTTTCTCTTGGCAAAAATACGCATAACTTTTAAACCGACAACCCTTTTCCTTCATATTTTTTCTTTTTCTATATTCTTTCTTATCAACAAGATAAGCAATCCCGTACGAAAATGCTTATTTACGAAACAAACTCTGATATTTATAGACGAACTACTCCAAGCCCTACATATCAAAATTCAACGTACATGCGTACATTAATACATAACTCAAATCGATCTCTACATGGTATAGCGGAAATAACCGTCATATCTGTATATTATGCTACCAATCCTCACACAAGAAACATGATGACTGTCTCGTCCTGAAATAGGTTGGCCATGCCTCTACGGTTTCACCTCTATATATTTAAGTGAAAAACAAAGACGTTACAATATTAATTAATCAACAAATACACAGGTATTAACAGCTATTACTACCACATCTTACCTTTTCGCCCTTAGTCGAAAAGGTTTTTGACCAGTGTCGAAAGGGCTTTTGACCAAGGGCGAAAAGGCTTTCGACTAAAGGCAAAAGGTCTATGAGTAGGCTGTTTGACAACAGAAACATCCCCATTGTCACTTAAATAGAACTTTCCGGAGCCGACTTGATCTCCGGTGAAGGCAGACGTAAGCGGTGAAGGCACTTTTACCACCTGCATTCACCCGCCAAAGCACTAACAGTCATACTATTGCATATTGAGGTGAAGGCAGTCTGGTCAGTTCTTCGAACCGAGCCTTCTGCGTACAAATAATAAGAGATGGAAAGATGGACAGCTCCCTTATAAAGACAAAATTATTTCTTCGCTTAAGCCGGTACACTTTACTATGGTAGCCACGTCTACACCCGTATCTTTCATCTTCGAAGCGACTTGGCGCATGCCTTCGGCAAGACCTTCCGCTTTTCCTTCGGCGATTCCTTCCGCTTTCCCCTCTATTCTCCCTTCTAATTTGGCCGTGTCGATCACGTCGTTCTGGATCATGATAGCGTCGAGATGGCGGTCGTAGATAAGGCGTTCCTGGGGCGACATCGAGTAGTATTTCAACTTCTCTCGGGCTTCCTTCAGACCCGGTGCGGTCGTGTCGGGACGGATCGTGCCGTCTTTCAGGTATTCGATCCATTCGTCCAAAGGGGTGAGAGCTACTTTATCGAACTCGTTTACACGGATCAGGATATATTCGGGAAAGATTTCGGCAGGAAGATGCGAGACGATCACATCATGTTCACGCGTGTTGACACGCAGATAGTCGCCCGTATGTACACCGACGAAATGATTTTGGCCGTGATAGATATAGTCTGTCCCGACACCAATGTCGAAATAAAGGATGCTGATGGAGTAGACTTTCTTGATTTTCTCGTAGCCTTCGCCAATCGAGATATGTTCGGTGATGGCTTTGGCTACACCGTAGAGGATGCGTTCCAAGTAATGCAGTTCGCGTGTGTTCTGGATTTCGACGAGGATGACTTCACCTTTGCTATTCAAGGCTTTGATGTCGACGCGGTTGAACTTGTCGTCGGCGCTTTCCTGGTTGCCTTCGCTTTCGAGGATTTCGACGATCTTGATTTCTTCGTTCAGCATGACGGTCAGGAAACCGTCAAGCACATCGAAATTGGCCTTCTGGCGCAGCAGACGCTTAATGGCCCAATCGAAGCGAATATACCTGTCCTGCAATTTTCTTCTTTCCATCTCTTTCATGATTTTCAGATCCGACCCTTCCTTTTTCATAGTTATTGTTCGATTAGTTCATCCACAAATATACATATTATTTATGAACAGGCAACGCACCGTAATCTTTTTGTAATATCTTATCTTTCAATGATTATCGGGTAAGCCATTTCTTCCCCAGATAGTGGACGGGATACCAGGCGGCAAGGAAGCCGATGGAAAGGACGGTCACGAAGACAACGAGAATATCACCGGCTTCGACACGGACCGGATAGGCATCGATAATAAAGGAGCCGGCGGCCTGACCTAATTTGATAATACCCAACTCCTGTTGCAACAAACAAAGAACCAATCCGATAACGATACCGATCAAAGCGCCGAGCCCGGAAATCATCCAACCTTCGAAAAGGAAAATACGACGAATCAGACGGTCGTCCGCTCCCATATTCCGCAACGTACGGACATCCTCTTTCTTTTCTATCATCAGCATGGAGAGCGAACCAATCACATTGAACAGGGCCAGGATCAGGATGAAACACAGGATAAGAAAGATCATCCATTTCTCCCCCTGCATCATCCGGAAAGAAGCTTCCTGCTGTTCATAGCGGTCCTTGACCGAGAAATTATCGCCTAAGAGCGATTTGATACGGTTTTTGACCGAATTGATATCTGCACCGGGAACCAATGACAACTCTATTGCCGAGACTTCCTTTTCATAATCGAACAAAGAGCGAACCATCGGCAAAGGCAGCAAGACAAAATTCTCGTCATACATCTGTTGGTTAGTAGCATACACGCCACCGACAAAAGCATATTCCAAATTCAAGGAGGCGACAGGATTGGCAAGATTGACTTTCTCATTCCTCTTGGGAGCGTAAATTTCCAAAGGATCGGCATAATTAGGACGTACCCCCAAAGAAAAAGCCGTTCCGACACCCAGGTTGGCATAATTGGCCACTTCGTCGGACAGGACAAAGGTATCCTCCCGGCTATCGACTAAAATACTGTCGATCCGCGTCAGGCGGCCGAAAGTATCGTCTACACCTTTGACCGTCGCGGTAATCTGACGATCCCGATAGCGGATCTGTGCATTGTCCTGGAGCACTTCGCAAAACAAGGCGACTTCCGGAAGTTTCTTCACCTCCCGGACAGCCGGAAGAGCCGGATCGAACACTTTTCCATGCACAGGCTGAATCTTCAGTTCCGGATCGAAATTGCTGAGCATGGAAGAAACCAGCCCGACAAACCCGTTCAATACAGACAGCGCACACACCAGGGCCATTGTAGCGACAACTACTCCACAAACAGATACCATCGAGATGATATTAATGGCATTGTGGGATTTCTTCGAGAAAAGGTAACGCCGGGCTATATAAAACGGGAAGTTCAACGCGGTATTCTTTTACTTTTTCAACAGATTATCAATATTTTCGATATAATCCAGAGAATCGTCGATAAAGAAAGTCAGTTCAGGAATCTTGCGGACCTGTTTCCGGATGCGCTGCCCGAGGTCAAAGCGGATGGCTTTCGTATTCGCCCGGATATTCTCAAGCATTTCCTTCGACTTGTCGGACGGGAAGATACTCAGGTAAGCACGTGCCACACTCAAATCGGGGCTTACACGTACCACACTGACAGAGATCAAGACGCCATGCATTGCCTGTGTCTGTTTCTGAAAGATATCACTCAACTCCTTTTGCAGGAGACGCTCTATTTTACTTAATCTTGTACTTTCCATAAATTTCTTGCTTTTTTATTTTTTCCAGATCATCGTGAGGCCGTCACGCAAAGGTAAGATAACTTTTTCAATACGCGGGTCTTCTTTGATTTTATCATTAAAACTAAGAATACCGAGTGTTTGTTTATCCGTAGGATGTTCTTCCACCACATGACCGTCCCACAACGTGTTGTCGGCAAGAATCAATCCGCCGGCACGCACCATCGGGAAAACAAGGTCGAAGTATTTCGAATACAACCGTTTGTCGGCATCGATAAAAACAAGGTCGAAGGTTTCACCGAGCGCCGGGATAATATCGAGGGCATCGCCGAAATGCACCCGTATCTTATCCTGATGGGGCGACTGTTTCAGATACTTCATGATGAAGTCTTCCATCTCGTCGTTGATCTCAAGCGTATGGATCAAAGCACCCTCTTCCAGGCCTTCCGCCATACAAAGAGTCGCATACCCCGTATAAGTACCGATCTCAAGCACGCGGCGGGGACGAAGCATCCGGCAAAACATCTTCAATATCCGCCCTTGCAGATGCCCCGACAGCATTCGCGGACGAAGCAGGTTCACATTCGCATCCCGGTTCAGAGCCGAGAGCAGCGCACCTTCTTCATCGCTATGGGAAAGGATATATTCGTCTATTGTCATCTTTTTGATTTATGACTTATGATTTATGATTTATGATTTGCTTGCTGGGACATTAATCATACATCATAAACCATAAATCTTTGTTTATTCCTTAAACGTCGGTAACTGATAATCACTTCCGGCATCCAGCACTTTTCCTACATTATTAATTTCAAGGAAGCTCGTACCACCGCCTTCACCGAAACTGCCGCTCAGGTAAGCCACCATGTCGTTACGGGTGATGCGTCCGCTTTTGATCAGCTCGTTCAGCGCATCATAGAAATAGCCGCGGCGACTGTCGTTATAAGGCTGATGAACAGCCCAGACGCCGTAAGAAAGGGACAGCATACGCATGACACGAGGATTGTAACAGATCGAGAACACGGTGGAAGTACCGCGGAATGCAGCCAGGTAACGAGCCGTACGGCCAGTATAGCTATCTGTAATAATAGCTTTTACATGCAGTTTGGAAGATGATTTCACTGCTTGCTTGGCAAGGAAAGACGTAACATCCAAGTCGTTTCCTTCGATAGGGACACGGATATCATTGGCTGCAAGTTTCGTCTTTTCTGCTTCACGAGCCACCTTCGTCATCGTCTGGACAGCTTCGACAGGGTATTTTCCGTAGGCTGTTTCACCACTCAGCATCAAAGCATCCGTACGGTAATAGATCGCATTGGCGATATCCGTCACCTCGGCACGTGTAGGACGCGGATTGTTGATCATGGAGTGAAGCATCTGGGTGGCCACGATAACCGGCTTCTTCACTTCCACGCATTTGCGGATCAGCACACGCTGGATACCCGGAATCTTTTCGGCGGGCACTTCGATACCCAGGTCACCACGGGCAATCATGATACCGTAGGCTACTTCGAGGATCTCGTCGATGTTGTCGACACCCTCCTGGTTTTCGATCTTCGCAATGATCTTGATCGGGCTGTTATGTTCGTCCAGAATGCGCTGGATATCCATTACATCCTGCTTGTTACGGACAAATGAGTGAGCGATAAAATCCAGATCGTTTTCAATCGCCCACAAGATATTTCTACGGTCTTTCTCTGTCAGGGATGGCAGATTGATACGCACACCTGGCACGTTCACACTCTTACGGCTACCCAAGGTCGCGTCGTTCTCCACTTCGCAAACCAGAAAATCGTCTTTCTTATCGATTACTTTCAGTTCCAAATCTCCGTCATCGATCAGGATATCGCTGCCGACAACCAGGTCATTGACAAAATTCCGGTATGAAACATAAATACAATCATGCGAAGTCTCCCCTTCCGGGTTTCCCATGATCTTAACCATTTCCCCGGTTTTGAACTCGATAGGAGCCTGTGCAGTGGTCGTACGCACTTCCGGCCCTTTAGTATCCATCAAAATACCGATACGATTGGAAACCGTACGGACATTATTCACGACTCTGGTCAAACCTTCTTCCGCCATGTGAGCCGTATTGAGGCGCACGACATTCATTCCAGCCTTGTACAACGCATCGATAAACTCGACCTCGCAACGCTGGTCGGAAACTGTAGCAACAATCTTCGTATGCTTTAACATATAACCCTTTTTTAAATTGACAATTGATAATTGATAATTGACAATTTAAAAACAGCCAATCCTCAACTCCAAAAGCCAAACCTTTATTAAACTTCTTTTACCTAAACAAATTTCTATATCTTCCCAATTGTCAATTATCCATTGCCAATTGAAGCACCGCTTCCACTGCCAAACGGTACGAATCCAGCCCGAACCCTAAGATCACCCCTTTGCAAGCGGCTGAAATCATGGACACATGACGGAAAGATTCACGGGCATGTACGTTTGAAATATGTACCTCCACAACCGGAGTCGTTACAGCTTTTATTGCATCGTGGAGGGCAATGGATGTATGCGTATAAGCACCTGCATTCATAATAATCCCGTCGTAATCGAAGCCGACTTCATGGATCTTGTTTATCATCTCACCTTCCACATTACTCTGAAAATAAGCAATTTCACATTGCGGATACTTGGCACGCAATTCACTCAGATAGCCTTCAAACGAAGCATTTCCGTACACCTGTCTC
>DXRF01000060.1 GCA_019411205.1 Parabacteroides sp.
GCGGTAGCAGTTAGGATACAATTCAGAAGCTTTTGTATAGATAGCCATCTTTTCTGCGTCGTTGTTAGTCAGAGTAGCAGCGTACAGAATTTCTTCGATGTTCAGTTCAGAAGGATTGCTCTTAGCCAATGCGCTGATTTCGTCGTCAGACTTACCGATGATTTCGATGTTGGCAGTCAAACGAGAACGACGAAGTTGCGGCAGGATTGTTTCAGCCAGGTCAGAGTAAACAGCAGAGATGTTCTTGATTTCTTTTTCTCTTGTTTCAGGATCCTGATACATAGAGATAACTCTCAACACGAGGTCTTTATCCTGCAGGTTGGAAGCCTGTACCAATTCTTTGAAACCTTCCCAGTCCTGAGCTGTGTAACGAGCGTCAACCGGAGCGTCAACTTTCATTTTCTTCAATTCTTTAGCCAGATATTTGCTTGTGTTGCTTTCACGATGTTCAGCCAGGCCAGTGTTCAGTTTCACACCACCATCAGGAGAAGCGTAAGCAGAGATTTCGATTGCTACGTTCTGGTTGGGAGCTTCGTCTGCATTCTTAACAAGTTCTTTCCATTCTTTGATTGCGTCAGAGTTCAACTCTTTAGCACGCAGGTTGGCCTGCTGGATAAGGAACATGATGTTTGCGTCGTGAGCTTCTTTGATGATACGCTGGAATTTGTCTGCTGCGATAGCTGCATTAGCAGTAGCTGCGTCAGCCAATTCAGATGTTGCGATCACACCTTCGCCGATTTTTACGTCCGGCAATTTAACTGTCTTGTTCTTGATCTTTGCATCGAAAGTCAGATACAATTCGGATTTTTTCATTTCCGGTTTGTAAGTGAAAGCAGATTTCATGGTTACGTTAGCACCTTCTTTCTGCGGGATAACCTGGTTGTTACCCTTTACTTTTTCACCCTGGTAAGTGTAAGATGTTCCCCATGCTTCACCACCGGCATAACGAAGAACCGGAGTTACGGTTACGACAGCTTTTTTGTTGAACCATTTTGCAGGGAATGTGGCATTAATAGTCACAGGAACTTTGCCTCCGATGGCCTCAAGCGGCTGCGGCTCAGCTTTGATGTACTCTTCAGCTAACGGTTTCAACTTGTTTGAACAAGAAGAAAAAGTCAGAATTGCTGCCAATACAAGGAAAGGCATTAAATACTTTTTGTTCATAATTTGATGTAAGTTTAAAATGTTACTATGTTTATATATTCACTTTCAAATATCCCTTAGCCATCAAAGTGCAAAACTAAAGCATTTTTTTGTTATGAAGAGCAAACAAGAGATAAAATCTTTCTAATTAATACTTATTAATGAATCTGGTCTTCCTTTTTTCCTGCCTGATGTCAAAACAGATAAGAAATGAATCTGGCGGATCCTTCTGGATTTCGTTTGATCCTTATTGTCAAATTTTAATCAAAACAGGGCTTTTTGAGTAAAAAGTTTGTTATTATAAACAATCTTCACGATATATACGCCGGCCGGGATCGAACCGATCGCTAAAGTCGCCTGTTGTCCGGTGATGGAATATTTGCGTACAGGCTTTCCGGTGAGCGATATCAAGGAGAGCGAAGCCTGGCTGACGGGGGCTGCAAAGTCAATGCGGATCGTATGCCGGTATCTGTCGACAGACAAGCTGACATCCGTTGTCGTTTCTATGCGTTCGTTAGCCGTTCCACCTCCTTCGTTCGGGTCCATCCCTGTGCAGACGGGAACAGTCACTCCGACAGGATCGAGCCAATATTTGAGCTGTTTACTGCTGTCGGCTGGCTCAGACCAACTTTTTTGTATGGAGAAAAAAAAGTCGTTGACCGGATTGAGACAGTTGGAAGCTCCGCCTGTCAAGCCTCCAATGACCCGGTTGTCGCTGTCTAAAAGGGGAGAGCCGGACGAACCTCCGGCTGTACAGCCGGTCGTCCAACGGGCTACCTTCCAGTGTGAATTTTTATTGAAGTCGGTGATCTGTATTTTATAGGTCGTCAGTTCCACGTTTCCCTCGGTAAGGTTAAGCCTCTTGAGCGATCCGCCCGGATGGTGGATACATGTATAAGGTGCTGTTCCCGCATCCTGTGCGTTCCAGCCGGCATAATAGGCCCGGTAATCGGCAGGTGGTGTGTCCTGCAATTCCAGTAATGCCATGTCTGTCAATTCATTTACGGCCCGGAAATAAGCAGAAGCGACTGTTTGGTCGGTACGTCCGGGTTCGACCGGACTGCATTGGGGACTGTTGTAATTGAAGTAACAGACGATATTACCCGCCACCTCTTCATAATCTGGGTTTTTGATCTGGAACTGGTTGTTCAGACAATGCGAAGCCGTAAGGAGATAGGGTTTTCCATCGTTTGCCGTGTTGTTGACAAGTGTCCCCGTGCAGCCAGTCGTCCCGTTGATGATCATTAAGACAACGCTGCGTTCGATAGCGTCGTAGCGAGTGGTCGAATCCTGGTAGCAGGCAATGGTCGGCATACATCGGAAAGCCGCAAAGTCGGGCTGCGGTTCCGAGACTCTGAAGTTCCTGTAGCCGTGGTTCACTTCGCCGACCGTAAGTTTTCCGGGGAAGGCGGCTTCCGCCGGTTCCTGATATTCGATGATCAGTTCGTCTCCTTGGATCGGGGCGACGGGCAGAATGCAGCGTTCCGAATTGTTCAGGTGGTTGAACGACCCTAATACTTCCGATTGGTCGTTATTGTATAGGAATACGCATGCACCTTCGGGCAGCTGGTATTCGCTGAACATTATATTGAGGGAGAGCGCCCCTTCCGAACGTATTCCGAGCCGCCAGACCTTTGTCCCGTCGGGCAGGGTGAAACGGACTCCGGAATTCTCCGGCGTATAGTCTGTCATGAACTTATAGGCAAAGCGAAACCCGTTCCGCAGGCCGGTCGCTTCGAGCGAGTCGAGCCGGAGCTGTTCCGCCAAGTCGAATGGGGGCATTGTGATAAACATATCCTCTGTCAGGCTTTTGGTGGCCGTGAGAGGGAGCGGTTGTCCTCCGTGACTGATCTGTGCCTTGACTGAAACACTAAGAAACAGGCATAATCCGAAATATATTATAATAAGATGCTTTGCCATAGTAGCGGCAAATATACGATTTTGAGGAAATAATCAGCTATTTCAGATTCATTTTAAAATTGCTTCTGATATTTGTCCTGTCGAAAGATTAGACAGATAAGAAGTAGAACTATAAAAGAAGAAATAAAATGAAGAAAATTTTAGCCCTGTTGGTTGGCCTGTTTATTGTAAGTACGGGCGTTCGCGCGGACGATGACCGTCCGATTCGTTTCGACCAGCTGCCCGTTAAGGCACAGGCATATGTAAAGAAATATTTCCCGCAGGAAAAGGTGGCGTTGGCAAAGATGGAAAAGGACTTTTTCGACAAGAAGTATGAAGTGATTTTTGGTAACAGCAGCAAAGTGGAGTTCTTTAAGGACGGAACTTGGAAAGAGGTGGATTGCAAATATTCCGCTGTTCCCGAAGCCGTCATTCCCGAAGCCATCTTGCGTTATGTAAAGGCTACTTATCCCGGTCATAAGATCGTTAAAATCGAAAAGGAAGACCGGCGATATGAGGCGAAACTTGCCAACGGCATGAAACTGGAGTTTGACAATAAGTTTAACTTGATAGATATAGACAATTGATTAAAAAACCGATTTAAATAGAAACAGTATGATGAAGAATGTATTTTTACTTGCGGCACTCTCTCTGTGCCTGTTCCAAAGTTGTGACAATGATGATAACGAACCGGTTCCCGGTTATGTGAGCGCCGAGACCAAAGCTGCCTTTGACGAAAAATATCCTTCGGCAAAGGATGTGGAGTGGGAGACGCGTAACGATTATTTGATTGTGGATTTCAAACAAGATAAGGTAGAGAAGGAAGCTTGGTTCGATAATAGCGGAACCTGGTATATGACGGAAACGGATGTTCCTTTTGCACAGCTTCCCGATGCAGTGAAGACAGCTTTCCAGCAAGGCGAATATTCGTCTTGGAATGTGGACGATGTGGACATGATCGAGCGTCGGGATGTCGAGACTGTTTATGTGCTCGAAATGGAACAGGGTAATAGCGAGGTGGACCTTTATTACTCTTCGGACGGTATCTTGGTGAAAACCGTTCTCAATGCGGATGGAAACGATGGATATGAAGATTTCATCCCGTCACAGCCATCCTCCTCCGTTGAAGCTTACATCAAAGAACATTATCCTTCTGCCCGCATCTTGGATATCGATCGGGAAAAAGGGGTTACGGAAGTTGAAATATTGGATGGTACGGTCTGTCGCGAACTCCTGTTCGACGACGGAGGCGCTTGGATGCAGACTAAAACGGAAATTCGTGTTACCGCGCTGCCGGATGCAGTAATGGCTGCTATCAAGGCTTCGCAATATGCAACCTATAGGATCGACGATGCTGATTTCATCGAGACCTTGACCGGCGAATGGTATCTCGTCGAATTGGAATCCGGCAAGCAGGAAGTGCAACTCCGCATAGACGCTACCGGAAAGATATTGTAGAAACCCATCGTTATCACTTTTAGGTCCGTGGGAGAAAATTGGACATGGCATCCGGCGTATCGGAGATAACCCGTTTCCATGTCCAAAACCTTGCATTTGCAGCCGTGCAGGAGATGCGTATGATGTAGTGATCAAGGTAATTAGCGTGTCGGAGCAATGAGCGTATGTTGCTTAATCTAATTCCAATCTGATGACCGTTCCGTATGAAGGGACATTTTTGAATGCTTCTTTCAGGTCATATTCTCCGGCATAGACGCGGGCACAGGTCAAGACGCCGCCATGTGCGAAAAGGCATACTTTCTGCAGGCCGCTTTTTCTTATTTCATTTAGGAAATGACTGACACGGCTATATTGATCCTGCAGGGATTCGCCCGAAGGAGCCGGAACGTTGATCCAGTCGTTGAACCAGGCTTCCGATCGAGGATCGGAGGATAGTTCATCCCAAGATTTCATTTCCCATTCCCCGAAGCTGATTTCCTTAATGCGGTCTTCCTTTTCTGCGTCCGGGTAGCCACAATAGGCGGCGAGGCGGGTACAGCGTGTAAGCGGGCTGCTCCACACCTTGTCGAATGTATGGCCGGATAAGGTTTTTTTTACGGCTTCGGCTTCATCTTCGAATGAAGGACGAAGGGGAACATCGGTTTGTCCGTATGCATAGCCGGCGGGAACGTCGACGGATGTATGTCTGACCAGATAAATTTCCATGTAATATATGTTTTATATGATTGTCGTATAAATAACGGCTATCCCCAAATAGAAACTCAGTTCACAAAGCAAAAATGTTGCTCCGCAGCAGTCACCTGTATAGCCTTGTATTTTCTTTTTCATTAGAGAGGTGAGAGAATAAAAGACAAGAACAGGCAGTAGACCTGCCAGGAAATAAACGGGTTCCGGCAGCCAGAACATCGGAATCAGAGCGGAGAAAAGGCAACATGTATATTCACTTGTAGTCATCCGGCTGTAGACCGTTTTGTTTTTGGCCTCTTCTTCCTTGCGTGCGTAGGGAAGCCTATTGATGATCATTCCGGCAACTCCTTTGGAAAAAGGATCGCCTGCCAGCATCGCACTTCCGGCAAGAGTCAGTGGCAGGCTGCTCAACAATGTATATAGAAGTGCAAAATAAAGAATCAACCCAATCACCCCGTAGCTTCCTATATGTGAGTCTTTCATAATTGAAAGGATACGTTCGCGCGAAGTCCCTCCCCCGAAGCCGTCGAAAAAGTCGGCGAGTCCGTCTTCATGCAGGCAGCCGGTTATCAGCAACCGGGTGACGATTGCCAATAGTACGGCAACACTTGCCGGCAGTACGAGTGAAGCTGCGTAAAGTACGATTACAGAAAGTCCGGCCGTGAGCCAGCCGACTAATGCCCAGCGACTGACTACATTCTTGAAATATTCCGAAGGTACTTCAGCCAGTTGCCAGAAGGGTAGCCGGGTGAAGAATATAAAGGCGGCAAGGATATGGAGCATAAGATCAGAAATATTTGGTGATGGAGGCTTGCTGGAAACTGTGCATCTCGTTGATCATGCGGACTGCCGAGTCTACAATCGGATAGGCGCATACGGAACCGGAACCTTCTCCCAAGCGTAAGCCGAGATTTAGTAGTGGCTTGGCCTGTAAGGTATCCAGTACACGTTTGTGTCCGGTCTCGTCTCCGCAATGTCCGAATATGCAGTAAGGAAGCATTTCCGGATACAAGCGTGAAGCAGCCAGTACGCAGTTCGTCATGATAAAGCCATCCACCAGAATAACCATCTTCAACTCTGCTGCGCGGAGCATGCCTCCCACTGCCATCACCATCTCGTAGCCGCCGAAATAGCGGATTACATCCAACGGGCTGTTGTCTCCCTTGTAGTTCTCGAGCGCCTTTCTTAATACATTATATTTATGTCTGACCCCTTCGTTATCCAAGCCGCTTCCGGCGCCTACGCAATCGACCAGCGGAATCCCTGTCAGGCAAGTCATCCACATACTTGACGCAGCGGTGTTTCCGATCCCCATCTCACCAAAACTGATCACGTTGCTCCCTTTGTCGTAGCAATCCGTGACAATGTCGGCTCCATATCGGATGGCCAATTCCATTTCATCCTGTGTCATGGCTGCTTCATATAGGAAGTTGCGGGTCCCTTTCCTGATTTTCCGGTCGATCAACTCTGGGATGGCAGGGAAATCGAAATCCACACCACCGTCGACTATCTTGATTTCGAAGCCGTGCTGGCGTGAAAGGAAACAGATGCCTGCTCCCCCGTTCAGGAAGTTGTGTATCACCTGGCGTGTTACTTCTTTGGGTGATTTGCTGACGCCTTCGTCAGCGATCCCGTGGTCGGATGCGTATATAACGTTGACCGGATGATGGAGCACCGGGGATAATGTTTGCTGGATCAGACCGATTTGAAGTGCAATTTCTTCAAGCGTACCCAATGACCCTTTGGGTTTCGTCAGATTATCGATTTTGTCCTGTAGGGCTGTGGCAATGGCGATATCAGGTTTTTGAATGTTGAAAGAGATCATGGTATAGTGTTTTTTATTATTTTACCTTCATGGGAATACCGCTCACCATGAAGACAACTTCGTCGGCACGGGATGCGATGTATTGGTTTAACCACCCTTGCAGGTCTGTGAACCGGCGTTGGACCGCATCGGGAGAAACACCGCCTAACCCGATTTCGTTTGTAACGAAGATCAGATAGGCGTCCTGCTCTGTCAATTTATTAAATTCTTCTTTTAACTCGACCAGGGAACGGTTCGTGTCACTTTCATTGTCGAAGAAAAAGTTTGTACCCCAGAGGGTGACACAATCGATAACGACCACACGGCCGTTCAGATCGTGGCGGCTCAGGTATTTCTCTTCTTCGATATTCGTCCATTCCGGTCCCCGGTCGGCCTGATGGCGAAGTACACGCTCGCGGAACTCCTCGTCCCAGACACGTGATGTCGCCAGGTAAACCGGATTAGCTGTCAGTGACAAAGCAAGTTTTTGCGCATATCCGCTTTTTCCGGAACGTTGGCCGCCTGTCACTAAAACGATATGCTTTTTTCCCATTGTCTTATTCTCCTTTCGGTTTATTGCGGGCGGCAGCGCGTTTTGCCTTGTTGAGCGGGTTGTTCTTGCTTGTCTTGCGCAACGCAGCCGATTTTGGAGAAGAAGCCAAGCGTTGTGCAACGGCCGACCGTCCTAATGATTTGCCGAATTTGGGGCGCAAAGCCTCTTTCAGCATCTCTTTGTCGATGCCGGATGCCTTTGTCTCTTTTTTCGGGCTTTCTCCATTGCGTGCAGCATGGCGGGCGGCTGCATATTTATTGTATTTTACATATTTGCCGGGGCGTAGGCCTTTTGAACCGGTTGTTGGAGAAGTTGCCTTCTTTTCGGAAGTCGCCGTAGATAAAGGCTTTGTCTTCTTCGCCTTTTTTTCTTGTCCGGCAGGTTCCAGCTCTTGGATATTGATCCGTGTGGAAGATGTTTGTTTGCCCGTGTTCTTTCCGATTTTAATTTGTATGTCATCCAGCATGACGATATCGGCTTCGGTTACTTTCTGCCCGACTTGAGGTAGGCTGCCATTTACGGTAACACGTCCTTCTTCGATGAATTTGTCCGCTTCCCTGCGTGAACAAAGGCCGGAATCACTGATGAGTTTATTTAATCTTACTTCCATTCTGTACATCTTTATTTAGTGGATAATTATTGATATTAAACAAACAATAAGCCCCATGGCAAGTTCGGCATTGTTGTTTGTTTTGATGGCAATCAACATGTCTTCTGTTGTGAAAGTCCGTTCGTTGGTTCCGATATAAGGTTTTTCTACCGGCTTCCCGAAATAATCGTGGGTTCCCCCGAAACGGCAATTCAATATAGCGGCAAGGGCAGATTCCGGATAGCCTGAGTTCGGGCTGGCATGAGCCGGGCCGAAGCGCTTAACGAAATCCATTTTGTTCAAGTTGCCGGAAACAGCCAGCATCAACCATGCTGTCAACCGGGCAGGGATATAATTGGCAAGATCGTCGAGCCTTGCGGCAATCTGCCCGAATTCTAAGTAACGTTCGTTTTTGTAGCCGATCATCGAATCGAGCGTGTTCACCATTTTGTAAGCCATCATGCCGGGAAGTCCGAGCAGGGCAAACCAAAACATGGGAGCTATCACTCCGTCGCTTAGGTTTTCCGCGAGCGCTTCGAGAGCGGCGGCTCGTATCTCTTGTGGGGAGAGATGGGCGGTGTCGCGGCCTACGATCCGTCCGACCTGTTTGCGTCCTTCTTCCGTGCTGCGGTCTACTGCCTCAAAAACGGCTTTCACTTCTTTGCCTAGCGTTTTCCCCGCCAGGCAGTAAAAGACGCCTATCCCGACAAGAATCGAAGCGACCATCGGGTGAAAGTATCCGGCAAGCATCAGTATCCGTTCGCAGAGCAAATACGTTCCGGCAACCAGTATGAGTGCCATGACGCCTCCTTTGACAGCCCGGGCGTTTCCTTTGTTCAGCGTCTTCTCTCCTAAAGAAATCACTTTGCCGAAACCAACAACCGGATGTGGCCATCCTTCAGGATCACCCAACAGGCGGTCTGCCAGCCATCCGCCGATGAACGGGAGGGCTTTTGCCATATAAAACGATTGATGGAACCAATAATACATAATAGTGGCAAAGGTAAAAATATAATTTCAGTTATGGAATCCATCGCCTATATTCCTCATGATTTATCGAGGTAAAATTGAAGGAGGAAGATATGCTCTTCACCCTGATACCGATAGGAGATGTGCAACCCGTATTGGCGGCAGATCGCTTCGGCTATGGCGAGGCCGAGTCCGGTCGATTCCTTTTTCTTGTTCCCTTGGTAGAAACGTTCGAAGATATGCTCGCTGTCGAGAGGTTCGGTTTGCCCTGTGTTGGCGATAGTCAGCGAGTCTGCCTGGATCGTGACACGGACGTGTCCTTTTTCCTTGTTATGGATAAAAGCGTTTTTCAGCAGGTTGGAGATGAGTGATTCCGCCAGTGTCTCGTTCATCGTTATCGTCAGCCGACCCTGTTCCTCCAGTGAGATCTGGGCTTTGTGGTGGCTGAATATTTCTTTGTAATCATCTAACAGCCGTTTGACGATGCTGTTGATTTCGACTGAGTGGCTGTCTGTGAATTGTCCGTTGTCGATTCGAGAGAGGAACAGCAGGGATCTGTTCAGCCGGACAATGTAGTTCAGCGTATGCTTGGTCTTGAACAGTTCTTCCATTTGTTCCTCTGTCAGTTCCGTATTGTCGAGCAGCCATTCGATACGGTTGTTGCAGACGGCAAGTGGTGTCTGGAGTTCGTGCGATGCATTGCCGATAAATTGCTTCTGCTGTTTGAATAGCTGTTCCGAACGTTCGACGGCTTGGGCGGCTGCCTCATTCAGTCTGCGGAATTCCGGGATACGGGTGTCGTTGGGGACAGGCTCGTGTTGTTTGCCCGGCAAATAACTGTCCAGCCAGTTTAGTAGCGCGTACAACGGGCGTAGGCTCCGGTAGAAGACCCAGATGCAGACTGTAAGCAGGGTGACCAGCAAGACGATATAAAGGAAGAGAATCCAGTTGGCGACAGCCTCCCGTAAATCTTCTTTTTCAAAAGAGGGAGTCGAGACTTCCAGCAGGAAATAATGGTCGTCTTTGTCGGCGAAGATGGTACGCAGCACGCGTGCCGGCTCGGTTTCTTCCTTTTCCTTTATATATATGTCGGCATCGTAGTATTCGATCGCCGGGTATTGTCCGGCTTCTTCCTTTGTGATGGGACGGATGGAATAGCTGTTGTTGCTCCCGTCGTTTTTCGAAGGGAGCTCTTTGCCGGCAAGTGAGCGGATGATGATTGTTTCGGAGTAGTCTTCCAATGCGTCGTCTACTTCGTCGTTGATCTCGTCGATCATGGTGAAGTAAAAGAAAACCGTCCATACCGTCAGGACGGCCAGCAATGCCAGGGACAGGCGGATCAATATGCGGTAAATTAGTTTCATGTCTGTCGTGCCTTATTCCTCTTCGTTGATGATTAGTTTATATCCGAAGCCGTAGATGGAGCGGATTTCAATTGTTGCACCTGCCTTCTTTAGTTGTTGCCGCAAATTTTTGACCTGTGCATAGACGAAATGGAAACTGTCCGCCTGGTCGATATGGTCGCCCCAGACGGCTTCGGCCAGTACGGCCTTGTCGATGATATGGTTCGGGCGGTTGGCGAAATAGAACAGAATGTCATATTCTTTCTTGAGAAGTTCCAGCTCCTTGTCGCCAACGAATACCCGGAAACTATCCGGTTCGATCCGTAGGTTTCCCAATCGGAGGGAGCGCGAACCGTCGCCGCGCTGTCGTCTCAGTACGCTTTTGATCCGGGCGTTTAACTCGGCCAGGTGGAAGGGTTTCGGAAGGTAGTCGTCCGCTCCCTGTTCCAGCCCCAAGACCTTGTCCTCGATGGAATCGCGGGCTGAGATGATGATGACGCTTTCCCGCTTCTGCTGCTCCTTGAGCATTTCCAACAGTTTCAGGCCGTTCCCGTCCGGCAACATGATGTCGAGCAGGATGCAGTCGTAGCTGTAGTCCGCTATTTTTAGGCTCGATTCGTGGAAGGTACTCGCTGTTTCCACTACATATCGCTCTTTTACCAGTGTTTTTTGCATCAGTTCCCTGAGCGAAGGTTCGTCTTCAACTATTAATATCTTCATAAATATCACCTTATCTGTTTCCAAAGATACGAAGTGAATTTAAAATAAACTTGAAATGATCATTTTAAAAAGGCAAACAACTGTCGAATCTCATGATTTTTAATTAAGTTTGCCAGTCCGTTCAAGGATACGATTTTAAAACCAATATTATAAATTAAAATACAAACGCTATGGCAACAACTCCTTTCAAGTATCAGGCTCCGTTTCCATTGGGTCCGGATACAACAGAGTATTATCTGCTTACAAAAGATTATGTTTCGGTTTCTGAGTTCGAAGGTACCCCGGTTCTGAAAGTAGCGAAAGAAGGTCTTACGGCAATGGCTAATGCTGCTTTCCGTGATGTCTCCTTTATGCTTCGCCGCTCGCATAACGAACAGGTAGCTAAGATCCTGAGCGATCCGGAAGCAAGTGATAACGATAAATATGTAGCGTTGACTTTCCTGCGTAACGCAGAAGTTGCTGCTAAGGGTGTACTTCCTTTCTGCCAGGATACCGGTACGGCTATCATCCACGGTGAAAAGGGACAGCAGGTGTGGACCGGTTACTGCGACGAAGAGGCGCTTTCGTTGGGTGTCTATAAAACCTATACGGAAGAAAACCTGCGTTATTCGCAGAATGCTCCCTTGAATATGTACGACGAAGTGAACACTAAATGTAACCTGCCGGCCCAGATCGACATCGAAGCTACGGAAGGTATGGAATATAAGTTCCTGTGCGTGACAAAAGGTGGCGGTTCTGCTAACAAGACTTATCTGTACCAGGAAACGAAGGCGATCCTGAACCCGGGCACTTTGGTTCCGTTCATCATTGAAAAGATCAAGACATTAGGTACGGCCGCTTGTCCTCCTTATCATATTGCAGTGGTTATCGGCGGTACTTCGGCCGAAAAGAACTTGCTGACGGTGAAGTTGGCTTCTACACATTATTATGATGAATTGCCAACGACCGGTAACGAGTATGGCCGCGCTTTCCGGGATATAGAACTGGAAAAAGAAGTGCTGGCTGAAGTACACAATATCGGTTTGGGTGCACAGTTCGGAGGAAAGTATCTGGCACATGATATCCGTATCATCCGCCTGCCGCGTCACGGTGCTTCCTGTCCGGTCGGTTTGGGTGTCAGTTGTTCGGCTGACCGTAACGTGAAATGTAAGATCAATAAAGACGGTATCTGGATTGAGAAGTTGGACAGCCATCCGGGCGAACTGATTCCGGCTGAACTGCGCGAGGCAGGTGAAGGCGATGCTGTCAAGATCAACCTGAACCAGCCGATGGCCGAAATCTTGAAAGAATTGGATAAATATCCGGTAGCTACCCGTCTGTCTCTGAACGGTACGATCATCGTAGGCCGTGATATCGCTCACGCCAAGCTGAAAGAACGCTTGGATCGCGGTGAAGACCTGCCTCAGTATATCAAGGATCATCCTATCTATTATGCCGGTCCGGCCAAGACTCCGACTGGTATGGCTTGCGGTTCCATGGGCCCGACGACTGCCGGTCGTATGGACTCGTATGTCGGTTTGTTCCAGAGCCACGGTGGCAGCATGGTTATGTTGGCGAAAGGTAACCGTAGCCAGCAGGTGACGGATGCTTGCCAGAAATATGGCGGTTTCTATTTAGGCAGTATCGGTGGTCCGGCTGCTATTTTGGCTCAGAACAACATCAAGAGCATCGAATGTGTGGAATATCCCGAATTAGGTATGGAAGCAATCTGGAAGATCGAAGTAGAAGACTTCCCTGCATTCATTCTGGTAGACAACAAGGGTAACGATTTCTTCAAACAGATCAAACCGCGTTGCACTTGTGGTAAATAAGACGTGCTTTACGTTCATATAAAAGGGAGGGAATGAAAAAATCATTCCCTCTTTTTTATTGAGATGTGTCTAGTCCTAAAATATCGTTACACTCAAAAGAAGTAACAAATGGAAAAGACAG
>DXRF01000061.1:0-10341 GCA_019411205.1 Parabacteroides sp.
ACAAGATCAGCGGTCAACTTTTTGTCTCCATAAAAAATTTGTTTACTCTTCCCCTGATCCGTAATGACCGGACAGACTTTCTCGATCTCCGGATACCGCTCTTCCAGCCAATAGGAAGCCGGGACGGCCGATTCCAAAAACTCTTCATTGCCGACGACAACGATCCGGTCGTAATTAGCCTGCTGCTTGTCGATATTCAATTCCCGTTCCACATACACCGCAATCAGGATTACGAACATCAGCGAAACAGACAGCCCGAAGACGTCGATCGCCGTGTATCCCTTATTCCGGCTCAGGAATTTCAGAAAAGATTTTATATTTAACAGATTATTCATAGTGTTATTCCATTTATAATTCATACCCCCAAACTCATATCTCACAAAGAACATATCCGACTTTCCCAAGCCGGATATGACCACTAAACAATTAGAATGTGTCTATATTCTATTTTACAAAAACTAAATGAATTCGTTTACAGATGACACAATACTTCCGTCGAACAGGTTAATCACCCGGTGAGCGAAGCTCGCATCGTGTTTGGAGTGCGTCACCATAACAATGGTGGTTCCTTCTTTGTTCAGTTCGGTCAGGAGTTGCATCACTTCGGCTCCATTCTTGGAGTCCAGGTTTCCGGTCGGCTCATCGGCGAGGATGATTTTCGGATTCGAAACAACGGCGCGGGCGATGGCGACACGCTGCTGCTGACCTCCGGAAAGCTGTTGTGGGAAGTGGTTGGCCCGATGGCTGATGTTCATGCGTTTCAGGATGTCATTGACCATCCGCTTGCGCTCGCTTGCCTTCACATTGAGATAGGTAAGCGGCAACTCCACGTTTTCAAAGACATTCAGTTCGTCGATCAGATTGAAACTCTGGAACACGAAACCGATATTTCCTTTACGCACCTGCGTACGTTCTTTCTCTTTCAGGTGTCCGACTTCCTTGTCCGCCAGGTAATAATCGCCCGACGTCGGGTTGTCCAACAACCCCAGGATATTCAGCAAGGTGGACTTGCCACAGCCGGAAGGACCCATGATTGCAACGAACTCACCATCCTTCACTTCCATCGACACGCCGTTCAATGCGATCGTTTCCACCTCCTCCGTACGGAAAAACTTACTTAATCCTTCAATTTTAATCATGACTGTATCTGTTTTTTTATTGTTACTTCTTCTTGCCTACCTATAGACAAACAGCATGCCAAAATAAATAAACCATTAATTTACAATGCTATAATAATTCAGATATTTCCTGTGAGTGTCTAATTTCTGGACAGTAGTGTAAAGATATTAGACACTCTCCGGATCACCTCGCCCAACTCACACGCCATTGCTTCAAGATTATTCAGATTTCAAACTCTCGACCGGATTAGAATTCGACACGGCCCATGCACGATACAGGACACAAGCGATGATCAACGCATAGACCATCATCGCCCCGACCAAGAAGATGAAAAATCCGATAGGCGCCTTTTCCGTAAATTTCTCCAACCAGTTCGTACCGGAATAATAAGCGACCGTCATACCGATCACGATGGCGGGAATCGCAATATAGGAAATGTCTTTCGAAATCATCTTCAAGATACTCCATGCCGTCGCCCCATTCACTTTACGAATCGCTATTTCGCGTCCACGACGGTTCGTTTCGTCACTCGTATATCCCAGCAGACCGATCAAGGCAATAATCAAGGTCACGATTCCCCCGATCATAACCGAGTCTCGGAACGTACGGGAATCCTTATACAGGTCTATCATATCCATATAATAAGCCGTCACCGTAACATTTCGGTCGGGCATTACATCTTCCAGCACCTTTTGTACCTTTTTTATATTCTCTGGCGACATTTCATGGAATTTGATCAAGATCGTCGGTGTATATTTATCATAGAACAGGGCAGTCGGACGTGTATCCGGATTACCGGTACTGCCGATACAAATATCTTCATACACACCGCAGATGGTAAACGGTTCTCCGTTCTGGCTATGTTCCGTAATTATAACGTTCTTGCCAATCACACTCCCGGTCCAGCCAGCCACCTGTTTCATCTTCTCGACAAAAGAACGGCTGACCATCACTTTGTTCGAAGCCGAACCGTCCGAACGGAACACTTCTCCTTCAATAACCGGAATCTCCATCAAGGAAAAGAAATCATCTTTCACCCAGTACATATCGGCAATATTAAACAGTTCGCGGTCATCTCCGGGAAGTAAAACATTATTTCCCGACATCCCTGAAATCGGCAGGTCATAGCAAGCTGATACTTTGTCAACTTCGGGTATCTTGCGTAACTCCTCGATTGCCGTATTACGGACAGATTCTTCCACCCCTTGCGTCGGGCAATAGGCCAACTTCTCATAGGCATATCCGGGATCGACATTTACCATATAGTCATATTGCTTATTGATAACCGACAATAACGCCACCAGATAGGCTGTTGCCAAAAACTGTATGAACAGCAGGCAAAGTTTCCAGTACCTGCGGGATTCTTTAAAATTACGGAATGCGGCAGCTACCGGAATGCGCAGGAACATATAGGTCGGGATCAAACCGGTAATGAAAAAGATCACGATGCAGACTCCTATCAGTACCACAATGGTCTGTGTTGAGAACAATGCACCCAACGTAGCCCCTAACAGTTCTTCCGTTTTCGTACGGAACAGAACGATCAGAAAAGCGGCAAGCAGCAAAGAAATCAGCATGTGCAAACACGTCTCCGACATGATCATGCCAAACAGGTTCTTATCAGAAGCCCCATAACATTTATGAACAGCCACCTCTTTGGTCCGGTTGATCAGTGTGGAAATCACGATAAGCACATAATTCATCGCAGCCGTGAAGATGAGCACAAAAGCCAGAAAGCCCAACAGGGAATTCATGCTCTTCACCTCATTACTGTTACTGTGCATGTCCATCAACGGAACCAGGCTATAAGTCAAATCGATTCCTGCTTTTTTCACCTCTTCCAGATCGCAATGCCTCCCCTGCATCTCACGAATGGCAGTTGTCAGACTTTCCGGGTCAGTACCGGGATAAAGTTTTACATACCCCAGATAACGGTCATTCCCCAGCCAGTTTTCACGGCTCCACTTGTTCATACCTTCCAAAGATGCAACAATCTCAAAACGCAAGTGGGAATTTTCAGGTACATCCTCAAACACACCGCCTATCGTATAGGTCTGTCCCGGACTGGATTCAAATTCAAATTCCTTGTTCATAGCCTGTTCTGCACCTCCCAACAGCTTGGCAATTCGGTTCGAGATCATCACGTATCCCGGACGGGACAAAGTCTCTTTCGGATTACCGATCAGGATAGGACGCGGCAACAGATCAAAAACATTCGTATCGCCCATCACAACATAACGAGCAGCATAACGGTTTCCATCCTGTGTCCTGAACAACTCCTTGTCGCCCCCGATATAGGTCAAACGGGTTGCCTTTTCAACCTCCGGTATCTCGACTTGCATAGCTGTAGCCACGCCTCCACTCACCTGCCCGTAAGACTTATATTCACCATCCCGGATAATATTTTCGTGCAATCGGTAAATACGGTCGCTGTCCGGATAAAACTTATCAAACGAACGTTCAAAACAAACTTTCGATATCAAGATAAGTCCCATCGCCAATCCAACTCCCAAAGATAAAATCTTTATCCCGTCATTTCTTCCTTTCTTAAAAAGCGAACGTAATGCTATGTTCAAGTTTTTCATATCGTGTATTTATTATATTCTGTCCATTAAAATTCAAAAAGCGTGCCAAAACATCTAACAATCTAAAATACAAACAAATAAAAAACAAGATCGATTCCTAACAGTGTCCAATTATTTGACAATGGTGTACAATAATTAGACACTCCGAATGTATTATCCGACATAGAAAGACGCTACTACCAAAGCAAATAAAAACCAATACAATTCGACCTCCGTCAACACCGGATTTCATTATTTTGTACTTTTGCAGGCATGAAACGGAATATACTTGCTCTTTATCTGATCAAACTATCCAAATGGTTCACACTGGTAATGCCTATCATCGTGCTTTTTTATGAAAAACACGGGTTAGGATTGCAGGACGTGTTTATCCTGAAGAGTGTCTATTCGGTAGCAGCCGTAGCCTTAGAGATCCCTTCGGGTTATCTGGCTGATGTCTGGGGGCGTCGCAAATGTCTGATATTGGGGTGTATCCTTTTCTTCTTCGGATATCTGTGCTATTCGTTCACTTCGACATTCACGGCTTTTCTTTTCGCTGAAATCTTATTGGGTACAGGACAGACACTGGTGAATGGTGCGGATTCCGCTCTATTATATGACACTACGGCCCAATACAAAAAAGAAAATTTATACTTACGATATGAGGGACGGATCACAATGATCGGTAATTTCGCTGAAGCACTGGCTGGTATTTTTGGCGGTTTATTGGCGGCTTATTCCCTTCGTCTTCCTTTTTATGCGCAGGCTGTAATTGCATTTACAGGTATTCCGGCAGCATTCGCACTTAAGGAGGTCAACCGCTCCAATAAGATACAGAATCCGGTAAACGAGATTGTCCGGATCATCAGATATTCGCTGGTAACGAACAAGCAACTTTGCTACAATATCATGTTTTCAGGTATAATCGGGGCAGCGACTCTCACGATGGCCTGGTTCGTACAACCGGTTTTAATGTATCTGAAAACTCCCGTTTCCTGGTATGGTGTTATCTGGACGATACTGAATCTGACGGTCGGCTTCGCCGCTCTCTGGTCCGACCGGGTGGACAACTACTTCGGTCCGCGTAAGATGGGAATCCTGATCCTCGTTTTTATCGTTGGCGGATATATCTCCCTGGCATTCAACCTTACGCACACCGGCCTTGCCATCTTGTTCGTCTTTTATATTTTCCGCGGCTTTGCCACCCCCATCCTCAAAGGATACATCAACCAAATGACTTTTTCCGACATGAGGGCGACAGTGCTTTCCATCCGTAATTTCATTATCCGCCTGATGTTTGCCGCTACCGCCCCCTTCATCGGTTGGCTGAATGACATGTATTCCCTCCAGATAGCCCTGCTCGTCTCAGCCGGGATCATATTGATACCGGGAGGGATATTATTATATTATTCGCACAACAATGCGTAAGCGCACCACAACATTGGAGCCTGTCCATGATAATCACCCGTAATACGGGGACGATCATAATAATATTGAAGATCGTTTTTCTTGTTCGTACCAACACAAACTTCTTCTACATCTCCATCCTTATTAATATAGGGGACTAAGGCAATCCAAGCCTTCCGGGCTACCGGACCATACTCGGCAGCATCCAGCCAACCTTTTTTCACTCCCATTATCATTGCATAGGCAAACATTGCAGAACCAGATGTTTCCGGCCAGCAATCGGTTTTGTCCACCAACTGGTTCCACATGCCACTTTCACTCTGGTAATCTTTCAAGCTCTTCATCATAAGACGATAACCTTCTAAAATACGGGCACGATTAGGGTTATCTTTCGGAGTGGACAATAAAAGTTCCGCCATACCGGCTGCCATCCAACCATTTCCTCTAGCCCAGAAATAAGGGACATCGGGAGCATGATAGAACAGACCGTTAGGACGCTGCAATTCATCCAGATAAACAACCATTTCTTTGGCTGCCCGATCGATATACTCACGTTTTCCTGTTGCATGATAAGCTTGCGCCTGTACAATCGTAATCATAAACATATCATCGATCCAAAGACGGGTTTGCCAAGACAGGCCTTTATCTGCCCAAGCTTTTTCCTCCGGTGTTGCTCCTTCGGGCAATGTCCATTGCGTATCAGCATACGGCATACCGAGTTCAAAATATTTTTTATCCTTTGTTATCTTATAAAATTCCAATGGGAGACATCCGAACATATTCAGGTCTACATGGTTCATAATCGGTTGATACGACTTTTCTGTGGTTAAAAGCAGATCGAATCGATCCTGCAGTTGTTTGATCAGCTTCTTATCCCCGGCCACTTCGGCATATCTCAATGCTCCATACCAGGTACAGACCTCTGCATAATGAATCCATTTACCTCCATGCAACATATGTTTGGAAGGAATGAAACGCTGACCTAAAATTGTTCCGACTTTTTGAGGAGAACACTCGTCCGGTAAATCTTTAAAATAATCTTTTTGCGCACCTACCGATTGTGCCAGACAGATAAACAGGCACATGATTGAGAAAAAATTAACAAAATACTTCATGGTTTAAATTTTAATTAGAAATCACAGGTCTGAGAATTGGTTACAAATATAGGATATTATGTCAAAATATCAAATCAACAAATACTATAGGAATCCTTGTCTTTTCAAAAAATCATCCGTCAACTCTTGGACTTTATAATACTCTTCCGTAAGCGGCTTTCTGTATAAAAAGATCGGATGACCGGCCCCTTCAAAAAGGTGTAGTTCGCAATCCACTCCCTTCTGCAAAAGTTTATCCCGATAGGCCTCGATCGTTTCGACCGATACGATAGGATCTTTCGTTCCAAGCAATATTAGGGTGGAGGGAGTCGCTTTTGAGACATGATGGATCGGTGAAATTTGTTCAAAATCCCTTTTGATTTCCGGAAAACCATAACCTCGCGAAACCATATCTATAACCGGATAATATAACACGGAGAGGTTCGGCCTGTAACCCTCCAGAACAGTCTCATCACTCCCGATCGTTCCGAGTGCGGCAGCCAGATGTCCCCCGGCAGAACCACCGGCTACGGCAATCTTGTCCGGATCAAGCTGATAGTCCGAAGCATGGCTACGCAACCAACATATCGCATCTTTGGCATCCTCAAAACTCTCGAACGGAGTAGAATGGTGCAGATATCCGATACGATAATCAACCGATACAGCAACCATTCCTTTTGAAGCATAATAAGCACATTCACGATAAAACTGAATCGGAGTACCTAACTTCCAACCTCCTCCGAAGAAGTATACAATAGCCGGCCTTTTTTCCCCAGCCTGCATATTCCGGGGCTTGAAGATGTGAAGTGCCAGGGAATCTCCATCCTCTAATGTCTTATACCGGACGATTTCAGGAGAGAACACCGTCTTCGATGAAGCCAGTACTTTCTTTAAGGCCTCGAACCAGACAGTCGCCATCTTCTCCGCACCAGCCTTATTCGGATGTACTTTATCGTGTACCGTATAGTCTTGCCAGTTAAATCCCTGAGCCTGATTGACCAAAAAGACCTGTCCGGAGTTTAATCCGGCAACCATTTCCGCAATCTTCTCGTTCAATTCCGGGATATACGAATATTTAGGCAGTTTCCCGCTTGGTATTACCTGGGCAATCAAAATACGGACATTCGGATTGATCGCCTGTATTTTGTTGATAATAGACCTGTAAGAAGCTATCATTCCGGGAATAGGTTTCTCTTCCGCAAAATGGTTATGACCGGCATGGAGCAATACGATATCTGCCGGATAAAGCCGGTAGAGGCTGTCGATCTTCGACTCCAAAAACTCCACATTCTTACCGCTGAAACCACAATGATTAAGCGTCCCGATCCGGCATTTACTCTCACGAGGGCCGATAAAATCAAATTGATACCCGGCTGTAAATAATTTTTCCCAAAGTGGATACAAATAGCAAGTGAAGAAATCTGCTCCTTCCGTAATGGAATCACCTAATCCCATCAAGGTAAACCGTTCCTGTTTTTTCTCTTGTCCGGTGGTAGTGACGGAACAGCACAATAAAAAAAATAATATCAGATATAAATAAAGAGCTTTATGTTTCATGACTTTTTATACTTGCAATAGTTTTATGGACATATATTAAAAAGGTGTGTGTCAAAATATGCTTGTCCCCACGCTTGACGCAGAGACAAGTACATTTTGACACACACCCATACTTCTCTGATTATTGAACAACCGGTTTATCTTTCAATATACCACCTTCATTATAACGCTGATTATTCGGCAGTCCTTTCTTATTCACACCTTCTTTCATCAATGTCTTCAAATCTTCCAGATGCGAACGGTAAACACCACGAGGTGTCACATTATATTTCTTGCACAATGATGCTGCCATACCGACAACCTCTCCCATCATTCCCGTCGTACGCATCACACGGACTGTACCCAATGCCACGTGAGTCACACTGATATTACGGCCGGCCATAAACAGGTTGTCCACATTACGCGAATACAGACAACGATACGGAACTGCATACGGATGGATCAGAATATGCTTCGTCACCGCTTTGAACTCATTGCCCGGAAAATGTTCACTGTTTTTCGGATCCTGCCAATGCAAATCGATACTCCATGTCGTAGCGAAAGATGCATCTTCATGAGACACGTTTTTCGTGATATCATCTTCCTTTAAAATATAGTCTCCCATCAGACGACGCGATTCACGCTTGCCGGCTACATAAGCAACCCAACCTAATTTTCGATTCTTATACTGGTCATTTTCCTTCATACGATTTTTCAGATAACTCCAGTTTGAATAAACCACAAGCATTCCATAATCACGGATACGTTCGAAGTCCTTGATCTGGTCGAAGTTCATACCTGTCTCCCACGTCCATTCTCCCATCATCACCTTTTCGCAATTCTTGTCGTTGAACTCCACTCCATAGCTGAACTCAGGAAAAGGACTCGATTTCTTGTTATCCACAGAATACCACTGGACGGAAGAACCCATTGTCAACTTATCTGCTTTCTCCGGAGCGATACTCTCACCATACTCGTCACGACCTTCACGCCCCATACGGTAATCGGCTCCCGCCAGATAACCGATTGTCCCGTCTCCCGTACAATCGGAAAACAGAGGTGCCTTGAATTTTAATTCTTTACCACTTTCGATATGTTTGACAACAACCGATGTGATCTTATCACCTTCCTTTGTCACCCCTATCGCACGATAGTTCAGGAAAAGAGCCACATTCTTCTCACCTGCCAACCAATCCATTTTCTTCTGATCTTCATAATATTCTGCCGGTTGTGCATTTCCTCCCTTTTCCGGACCAAATTCTTTCTGCAGACCACCAAGTTCCTTATAAGTTCCTTCTTCGATACGGCCTCCTAAATGAACACGTATCTCCGAGCTGTTATTTCCACCTACCACAGGACGGTCATTGATCAAAGCCACCTTACAACCCAGACGGGCAGCAGACACTGCAGCACTCATCCCTGCTATACCTGCTCCCACGACTACGAGATCATATTCACCGGCAACCGGTGCTTCATCCGGCAATCCCAATGCTTTGCGACGGAATGCTTCCAATTCCTTTATATCCGACGGAGGCATCTTGCCTGCTTCCGTAGTAAAGTAAATCGCATCGCAACGACCGTCAAACCCTGTCAAATCATGCAGTTTAATTACAGTTTTCAGATTCTTGACAGACACCTTTCCAGCTATCTGCCACATCCAGGCAGAACCTTCCACCCCCAACGGAGAGGTCATCTTTTTACCTCCGACAGACAAACTGAATTTACCGGGGCCTTCCCCTTTTTTCCACGGGGAAGTCCAGTTATAGGTACGGACATATACATAATATTCTCCTTTTTCAGGAAATGTCACTTCGGTCGAAGCATCATCGACAGGTACACCCATCCCGTGCGCTAACAAATAGGGCGATCCCATCAAATCCATAAACTGCTGGTCTACCTTCCAACCACCCTTGTTACTGAAACTTTCAGCCTCAATAAAAAGGTCTGCAGCTCGAACCGATCCAAAACTCAATAATAGTAATAATGTTATAAACGTTTTCATGATAAATATATTTACATTAGTCAATACTTTCAGCTTCCGGAAAACCTAATTTGCCAACACCCTGCTTCATCAAAGTTTTCAAATCCGATAAATATTTCTCATACACACCTCTAGGATCTGTATGATATTTCTTACATAAAGAAGCAGCCATTCCCACCACTTCTCCCATCATACCACCAGTTCTCATAACCCTTACAGTACCCAATGCAACATGAGTCACACTTATATCCCTGCCTGCCATAAACAAGTTTCCGATATTCCGGGAATACAGACAGCGATATGGAACTGCATACGGTTTTATATCCTGTACATCGCAATAAGAAAGAAAAGGCTCCTCTTTCATTCCCTGTATTAGCTTGGGATAATGGAGATCGATGCCCCAAGTCGTAGTGAATGTCGCATCTTCATACTGAATATCATTCAATATGTCTTGTTCCCGTAAAACAAGATCGCCCATCAAACGACGAGATTCACGTTTCCCTCCTATATAAGCAACCCACGCCAACTTTTTCTTGGCAAACAGATCTCTCTTTTCACTCTTATTCTTCAAGAAATCCCAATTACCATAAACCGCCCGAAGAGCATGATCCCGGATATATTCTATTTCTGTTATCTGATC
>DXRF01000061.1:10351-13047 GCA_019411205.1 Parabacteroides sp.
ATCTGATCATTGTTCAATCCGGCTTCCCAGTCCCAGTCTCCACGGGTTATAGGAATACAAGTTTTCTCATCAAAACGGATAGCCCAGGGACAATCCGGAAAAGCAGAAACATCACAGGTATCTTCAGCATACCATTGCACAGAAGTTCCCATAACCAGTAGGTCAGATGTTAAAGGGGCTCTAGGTTCACCTGTCTCCTCTTTACTTTCCCTTCCCATACGATAATCTGCCCCAGCAAGAAAACCAACTTCTCCATCTCCGGTACAATCGGAAAATAATTGAGCTTTAAATATATATTCTTTTCCCGATATTATATTTTTCCCAATGACAGAAACTATCTTATTTCCATTTTTTTTAACATCAATGACCTGCATATTTAGAAATAAATTCAAATTCTCCTGATTCTGTAATAATGCAAGTTTCTTTTCATCCCCATAATTAGAAGCAGGTCCTGCGTTATGAATTTTCTTTTCCGGATGCCGATGTAATATTTTCATAATCTGCTGGCTCCTGATTGACAAAGAATCCCGTTTTGCTTCCCAATTATTCCAATGCCCGACAGACCCAAGCTCGTCCACAAGATTTCCCAAATTCGGATAAGGTTGCTGAGTGATCAATCCGGAAAGTCCAACACGAACCTCCGAACTATTATTTCCTCCCAGAACCGGACGATTCTGAATCAAAGCAACTTTACATCCTAGACGGGCTGCACTTACAGCCGCACAACAGCCCGCAATACCTCCACCAACAACTACCAAATCAAACTCTCCTGCATCTTCCGGACTTACAGAGAGTCTCAACATATTCCGGCGAAAAACAGCCAACTCTTCTTTTCCATTAGGAGGAAGTGTCTCCAATGCTGAAGTAAAGAAAATAGCATCACATCGACCTTCAAAACCTGTTAGATCTCGCAGTTCAATCTGGTTCTCGCCTGTTTTCAACCTGATTGTTCCACCATCCTGCCAATGCCATTCCGCTCTCTCCGTTCCAAACGTCACTTCCAACGCTTTTCCATTCAGCAATAACTCGAAACGTCCGGGAGACCCCGTTTGCCCCCATTGCTTCACCCAATCTCTGGTCCTAACCCACACACGATATTTTCCTCCATTTTCAACGCGGATCACAGTCGAAGCATTTTCAACCGGAACGCCTAATCCATGTGCCAGCAAATAAGGAGACCCCATTTGTCCCATAGACTGATTATCTAAAACCCATCCTCCTCTACAATCAAAACTTTCCGCTTCAACAAATATGTTATCCGCTTTCAGAGGAAAAGATATGATCAACAATATAATAAACCACCATTGTTTCATAAAATCAATATTTATAAATTATGAAAAGCACTCCTATACTACAAGATCAGTTGTCCTTCCTCTTTTAATCTCTTCCTCAAATAAGAAGTATCAATCTTATGGACATCGTTTCTTGTTTGTTTGATTGCGTGAACAGCAGCCATTCCTGCCGCTTCCCCTGTCACTAGACAACAAGGCATCACACGGGTACTGCCAAAAGCTTGCTCATCTGTTGATATACAACGACCGGCGGTCAACAAATTCTTAATTCCCTTAGGAGTCAGACAACGGTACGGAATACCATGAGATTCCCCTTTTTTATAATGCTCAGGTTTATGTTTTCCGCTATGGACATCTATGTAATAGCAGTTGCGCCCGATCTCATCTTCAAAAGATTTCCGTTGTCTCCAATCTTCAACTGTAAAAATATAATCTCCCTCTATCCGGCGACTATCCCTGACACCAAGTAGTGAAGCTGTTTTTACGATAAAAGCATTGGAAAAAGTAGACGGCCGGACATCTTTCATGGCTTCCAAATACTGAACGGCTTTCTGCCGTCCCAAAATCATTGCATCAGAAATAGCCCAAGGGTTTGTCGTGTCAACCGTCATATGTCCTGCATTACATTGAATGACATCCGGACCGACTAGGTTATTACAGAAATGAGTATTTACCAAAGGATATTTTCCCGACCGGACCGCTTTATAAAGCGGTGTGCTTTCGTCTTTCCAAACATAAAGTGTCGGACCATTTATATAATCATAAGAATCAATGTTTGCAAAAGAAAAGCATAAACTGGACATCTGTACTGAACCCTCCTCATCATACCCACGCTTGAAAGATGCTCCGGACCAAGCAGCTAAATCTCCGTCTCCTGTCGCATCTATATATACTTTACCTTTAAAAGCCACCAAACCTGCCTTGTTCGAAACAATGATCGCATCAATAGTATCATCCGACGACATCTCGACCGCCGCTAACCGAGAAAAAAACAATACTTTAGCTCCAGATTCCGTTACCATCCGATCATAAATGGACATCAGATATTCAGGATTGATACTCACCCAATCCAATTTATTTTCAGGTTCATGAGGCACCCCCTTCTTCGATTCTCTAAAAATTTTCTCAGCAAGCCCTTTATATATAATCTTTTCACCATCGGAAAACGGACACCAAGCAGGAACCATTCCGGCTGTCCCCATTCCTCCCAACTGTCCCATCGCTTCTATTAGTAAAGTCTTTGCTCCTTCACGAGCCGCAGCAATAGCCGCCGTACATCCGGCCGGACCACCTCCAACAATAATTACATCCCATTGATCATCCACTTTTATTTGGGAGCGTTTCAATGTCAGACTTTTCTCACGTTTCTCAGAAGCCGACTGTGTCCCCCCCGGCATAGTAGCC
>DXRF01000062.1 GCA_019411205.1 Parabacteroides sp.
GGAATAAGGTTCTGGTGATTTCTTTGCATCTTCAAAATAAGTAATATAAGTGTGTGTCTTTTATTTTTAGACAAAGATAGAAGATGGATGTTACAAAACTGTTACAGCGAGTGTACAGTCTTGTTAAAATGTTTTACTAAAATAAAGGACTGCTATTGCAGGGTCATTGAAATACTGTATTTTTGTTGGATTAACAATCAAACAAATCAAGACAATATGGCTCAGTACAAACGTATCCTGTTGAAATTAAGCGGCGAATCGCTTATGGGAGGTAAACAATATGGTATAGACGAAGTTCGTCTGAACGAATATGCGGCGCAGATCAAGGAAATAGCCGAAATGGGTGTCCAGATCGGGATTGTGATTGGCGGTGGCAACATCTTCCGCGGCCTGAGCGGGGCTTCTAAAGGTTTCGATCGTGTGAAAGGCGACCAGATGGGGATGTTGGCAACGGTCATCAACAGTCTGGCTTTGAGTTCCGCCCTTGTTGCTCAGGGTGTGAAAGCTAAAGTGCTGACTGCTATCCGTATGGAACCGATCGGTGAATTTTATAACAAATGGCGTGCGATCGAATTGCTTGAACAGGGCCATGTCGTGATCATGTCGGGTGGTACTGGTAATCCGTTCTTTACGACTGACACGGGTTCTTCCCTGCGCGGCATCGAGATCGAAGCGGATGTGATGTTGAAAGGAACCCGCGTAGATGGCATCTATACTGCCGATCCGGAAAAAGACCCGACGGCCACTAAGTTCTCTGATATTACCTATGATGAAATCTATACGCGCGGTCTCAAGGTCATGGACCTGACAGCCACCACGATGTGTAAGGAAAACAATCTTCCGATCATCGTCTTCGATATGGACACCAACGGTAACTTGAAAAAGGTGATGAGTGGTGAAAATATTGGAACACTGGTACATAATTAGTGTTTTGTCATAGCAAAGTAGGGGAGGAATCCCCTATTTGTTTTTTATCTTTATTTGTTATGGGAATAAAAATCAAACGTATATGGGTGCTTGCGAGTGCACTGGCGGGTTGTGTTTTCACCTTGAACGCGCAAGACCTGACAATGAAAATAACGAAGAGATACCTCAATCTGCCGGTTTCACACCAGGTAGATCGGGCTTTGATGACATTTGATGTGGGAGAGCGGCAAGAGCGGGCGTTCGAAATTCGTCTGGCTCCGGGAACGCCTGACTATTGGGTGTTTTGTGATGTGTCTACGTTGAAGAATAAAGAGATAAAAATCTCTTATGCGGGGAATAAAACAGGTATAAACAAGATTTATCAGGCGGATGAAATAGCCGGGCAAGATAGCTTGTATAAAGAAACCAACCGTCCGCAAATTCATTATACTCAACGTCGAGGATGGAACAACGACCCAAACGGGCTGCTGTATTATGATGGCGAATATCATCTGTTTTACCAACATAATCCGTATGAACGTGATTGGGGTAATATGCATTGGGGACATGCAGTAAGCAATGATTTGATACATTGGGAAGAGCTACCGATTGCCTTGTATCCCGACGAGCACGGTACGATGTTTTCCGGCTCGGCAGTGATCGACTATGACAATACTTCCGGTTTCGGAAAGAATGGTATTCCGGCGATGGTGGCTATTTATACAGCCGACAATCCGGAAAAACAGGTGCAATGTATAGCTTATAGTCTGGATAAGGGACGTACTTGGACAAAATATAAGGGCAATCCGGTGATTGATTCTAAGGCTAAATGGAACAGTAAGGATACTCGCGACCCGAAGGTCTTTTGGCATAAACCATCTGGTAAATGGGTGATGGTGCTGAATGAGCGTGACGGACATTCCATATACAACTCTGACAATTTGAAAGACTGGACGTTCGAAAGTCATATTACCGGCTTCTGGGAGTGTCCTGAATTGTTCGAACTTCCTGTCGATGGGAATAAGAACAATACCAAATGGGTGATGTACGGGGCTTCCGGAACTTATATGATTGGTGCGTTTGACGGGAAGAAATTTACACCTGAATCCGGTAAATATTACTATTCAACCGGTTCTGTTTATGCGGCCCAAACATTTACGAATATACCTGAATCGGATGGTCGCCGCATTCAGATCGGTTGGGGGCGTATTTCTCATCCGGGAATGCCTTTTAACGGGATGATGTTGTTTCCGACAGAGTTGTCTCTGAGAACGACGAAAGACGGTATTCGCCTGTTTAATAAACCTATCGAAGAACTTGACCGCTTGCAGACCTCGGTCGGAAAATGGAGAGCGCTGACGGCAGATAAAGCAGATGAACTGCTTCGGCAGTATAATGATGCAGGTACATTGCGTATTCGTACAACCCTCAAATTGTCTCATGCCACGAATGCCGGCCTGAACCTTTTCGGGCAGTCATTACTGGATTATGATATGAATTACAACCGGATCAATGGTGTGTTCTATTCACCTGAAGACATGACAAGTATGGAAATCACAGCCGATATTATCTTGGATAAAACTTCTGTTGAAGTTTATATTGATGATGGGGCTTATTCTTATTCGATGGAGCGTCGGCCGGATTTGAAGAACAGGGAAGGATTCCATTTCTGGGGGAATAATATCGAAGTAAAGGAGATGGAAGTGTACACGTTCCGATCCATCTGGGAGTAATTTTAGAAATATAAAACAAGTAAATCATGAAAGGTAATAAACCTGTTGTTGTCGGTATTGGCGAACTCCTTTGGGATGTGTTGCCAACGGGAAAGCGTGCTGGAGGTGCTCCGATCAATTTCGTGTACCATGCTACCCAATTGGGGGCCGAGGGATATGCGGTCAGTGCGGTCGGGAGAGACGTGTTCGGGACGGAGATCGTCCAGGAGTTGGATAAGAATGGTATCTGCCATTCGCTGGGAACAGTCGAATATCCTACCGGAAGCGTGATGGTGGAGTTGAAAGACGGTATCCCGACCTATACGATTATCGAAGGTGTCGCCTGGGATCATATACCTTTGACTCAGGAGGCCATCGATCTGGTGAAAAAAGCGGATGCCATCTGCTTCGGTACGTTGGCGCAGCGTTCACCCGAATCGCGTGAGACGATCCATGCGTTGCTTTCCTGTGCCCGCGAAGAGGCGCTCCGGTTTTTCGACATTAATATCCGCCAGCCTTACTACTCAAAGGAGTTGATCGTCAGTCTGCTGGAAGAGGCGAACGTGTTTAAGATCAATGATGAGGAACTCGACTTGATGCGTGAAATGTTTTCCCTTTCGGAGGATGAAGATATGGCTTGCCGCCAACTGATTGAACGTTACAGTCTGCGCTATATGATCTTGACTGCCGGTAGCCGTTACAGCTCTGTCTATACGGCTGACGACAAATCGATGATTCTTACTCCTAAAGTTGAGGTGGCTGATACGGTCGGGGCAGGAGATTCTTTTTCCGGTGCATTCGTTTATTCCATATTAACCGGTAAATCCTTGCGCGAAGCTCATCAGGCAGCTGTCGGGACGGCTGCTTTTGTCTGTACGAAAGAGGGGGCATGGCCTGCTTATCCTAATAAAGACTGATCATGAAAGAGAAAGGCTTGTATATAAGATTGATTCCGGTGATGCTTGTTTTCTTCACGATGGGATTTGTGGATTTGGTGGGGATTGCCTCTAATTATGTGAAACTGGATTTAGGACTGACGGACTCCGAAGCGAATATCTTTCCTTCTTTAGTGTTCTTTTGGTTCCTGATTTTCTCCGTCCCGACGGGGATGTTGATGAATAAGATCGGGCGGAAAAAGACGGTCATGCTGAGTCTGGCTGTTACCTTCGCGTCGTTGTTGATCCCATGTTTCGGCGATGGCTATATGGTGATGCTGGTCTCTTTTTCTTTATTAGGGATCGGAAATGCTTTGATGCAGACCTCTCTGAACCCGCTTCTGTCTAATATTATTACCAGAGATAGGTTGGCGAGTAGTCTGACTTTCGGGCAGTTTGTCAAAGCGATCGCTTCTTTTCTGGCACCTTATATCGCCATGTGGGGAGCGACGGCGGCAATCCCTTCGATGGGATTGGGCTGGCATGTATTGTTTCCGGTCTATATGGTAATAGCGATTGTGGCAATTTTATTGTTGGGGGCGACTTCTATCAAGGAAGAGGCGCCGGAAGGTAAACCGTCCACATTTGCCGAATGCATTGCCTTGTTGGGTAACCCGTTTATCTTGTTGATGTTTGTAGGTATCATGTGCCATGTCGGCATAGATGTCGGCACGAATACTACCGCCCCAAAGATCCTGATGGAACGGTTGGGGATGGATATACATGCTGCGGCATTTGCAACGAGTCTCTATTTCATTTTTCGTACGGTCGGTTGCCTGACCGGATCGTTGATCTTAGCTCATTGGGAGGCGAAGAAGTTTTTTGTTGTCAGTGTCGTGCTGATGGTTGCTTCGATGGCAGGTTTCCTTTTGTTTGACAGTAAGGTCCTGTTATATGTCAGCATCGCTTTGGTTGGATATGGGAATTCGAACGTTTTCTCTATCCTTTTCTCCCAGGCTTTGTTGTCGATGCCTCAGCGGCAAAACGAAGTATCCGGCTTGATGATTATGGGACTTTTCGGTGGAACGATTTTTCCGCTCTTGATGGGCTTTGCTTCTGATGCCCTTCATTCGCAGACTGGTGCCTTGTTGGTTTTGGCAATCGGAGTGTTTTATTTGCTCTTCCTTTTTACGAAGTTGAAGTAGCCCCGGCTGTTCGGAAATAACATATTTCTATAAACAGTTTGCCAAAAAGAAAAACTTTACTATTTTTGTTTGCCTAATAACAAAGAAAACAAAAATATACAATCACTTATGGCAGATATAAAGCAGTATGTAAAGGCGGCAGAAGAGAAGATGACTTTCGCAATTGAATATTTGGACGAACAGTTGTCTCATATCCGTGCCGGTAAGGCGAATCCGAAAATTTTGGATTGTGTGAGAGTAATGTATTACGGTGCTCCTGTCCCTTTGACAAATGTGGCTACCGTAACTGTACCGGATGCAAGGACGATCATGATCACCCCGTGGGAGAAGAAAATTATAAAGGATATTGAAAAGGGAATCATGGATTCCGAAGTCGGTATTACTCCTGAAAACAATGGTGAAGTGATTCGTTTGGGTATTCCTCCTCTGACGGAAGAACGTCGTCGTCAGTTGGCTAAACAGTCTAAACAGGAAGCGGAAACTGCTAAGATCAGTATTCGTAACGCCCGCCGTGATGCTATCGAGCAATTGAAGAAGAGCATCAAGACTGACGGAACTCCTGAGGATGTCGAGAAAGACGCTGAAGCAGAAGTTCAGAAGGTTCATGACAAGTATATCAAGAAAGTAGATGAACTTTACGCTGCAAAAGAAAAAGAAATAATGACCGTATAATTAAATTGACAATTGACAAAGGACAATTGACAATTAAGTAGTGCTTGGTTGTCAGTCCTAATTGTCAATTGTTAACTATCAATTGTCAATTGAAATGAGGGGATTGGTTATTAAGAATACGGGTAGCTGGTATACCGTACGCACCGACGACGGTCGCGATATAGAAAGTAAGATCAAAGGGAATTTTCGTCTGAAAGATATCCGCACCACCAATCCTGTTGCGGTCGGGGACCGGGTCGATATCGATATCAATACCGAAGGGACCGCATTTATCACAAAGATTGAAGACCGAAAGAATTACATCATCCGCCGTGCCTCCAATCTATCCAAGCAGTCGCATATCATTGCTGCGAATGTAGATCAGGCGATGCTGATCGTGACGGTCAACTATCCGATTACCACTACTGTTTTTATCGATCGTTTTCTTGCCACTGCCGAGGCCTATCGTGTACCGGTTAAGTTGGTTTTCAATAAAATAGACCGTTATCATGGCGGAGATCGGGAATTGTTGGACGGCTTGGTTAATCTGTATACGACGGTCGGCTATCCTTGCTCCATGCTTTGTGCCCGTACCGAAGAGGGTTTGGATGGGTTGAAAGAAGATCTTAAAGGGAAGATCACCTTATTGTCCGGTCATTCAGGTGTGGGGAAATCGACTATTATCAATAAACTGATCCCTGGTGTCAATCTCCGTACCGGCGATATCTCCGAATACCATAACAAGGGAATGCATACCACTACCTTTTCTGAAATGATTTCCTTGCCGGATGGGGGTTACCTGATCGACACTCCGGGTATCAAAGGTTTTGGTACAATCGAAATGGAAGGTGTGGAAATCGCACATTACTTTCCCGAAATATTCAAATTCTCTGCCGATTGCAGATTCAACAACTGCTCTCACCGTCACGAGCCTGGTTGTGCCGTGTTGCGCGCCGTAGAAGAACATTATATCAGCGAATCGCGATATAAAAGCTACCTGAGCATTCTGGATGATAAACAGGAGAGCAAGTATAGGGAGGAGTATTAGACTGCCGGCAAGCTCATCCCTGTGATCTTGCGGTATAAATCCAATGCATATACATCTGTCATGCCAGAGATATAATCGAGGACGCATTGTACTTTGCCGTAGACGGTCGGTGCATTCGTGTCGTACTGTTCTGGGATGCGTTGCAACAAAAGTTTGCTGTAGGCATGATCCTGGTTCATGACAGCTTCCGTCAGCGTATCGATCAAATGGCTGAAAATGTGGTAACCGGCCAGTTCGATATCTAACACTTCTTTGGCGCGGTATATCTTCTTGTAAGCGGTTTTTGAGCAAGTCTCATAGGCGACCTTTGCTTGGTCGCAAATATTGTCGATAAGCGGAGTGTTGTATGTTCCGTTGAGAATGCCTTCTTCGTTTTCGAGGAAGATGCGGGAACATTCATCTACCAAGAGGCCGATGATGCAGGAGCGCAGGTAGGCAATCTGCTCGTTGGTGTCGTCCACCATTTTCATGACGCGGACAATATGGTCAAGGCGTTCCCCTTCGAAGAAGTTGAGGAGCAGTCGGATGGCTTCTTCCGTTGTCAGGATATGCAGTTTGCAGGCATCTTCGATATCCATGATCTGATAGCAGATATCGTCGGCGGCTTCCACCAAATAGACAAGCGGATAGCGGACGAACTTGTTGGTGTCTTCCGGGTTCCGACAAATTCCCAATTCGTCGGCGATGCGCAGATAATCCTCCTCTTCTGACTGGAAGAAGCCGAATTTTCCTTTCTTGCCTGCGTAAACGGAAGAATACGGATATTTGATGATAGATGCAAGTGTGCTGTATGTCAAGGCAAAGCCTCCTTTGCGGCGTCCGATGAACTGGTGGGTGAGTAGGCGCATGGCATTCGCATTCCCTTCGAAATGGAGGAAGTCTTCATAGCGCCCTCCTTCGTTGAGAATCTTTTCCTGTAGCTTTTTTCCGTTGCCTTCGGCGAAGTAGGCGGAGATCGCCCGCTCTCCTGAATGTCCAAACGGTGGGTTACCCATGTCATGGGCAAGACAGGCGGCTGAGACGATGGAACCTATTTCCGGGAAATTGACGCTCCCGTCGGGATATTTCTGCATCAGGCCTTTGGCGACATTGTTGCCCAATGAACGTCCTACGCAGGAAACTTCTAAGCTATGTGTCAAACGGTTGTGCACGAATATACTACCCGGAAGAGGGAATACCTGCGTCTTGTTCTGTAAGCGGCGGAAAGGAGAGGAAAAGATCAGACGGTCGTAGTCACGCTGAAAATCGGTACGTTCATGTTTGCGTTCGTGATATTCCTCCATACCGAAACGTTTGCCGGAGAGTAATTGGTTCCAGTTCATCTTGTCTTATTTGCTTAATAGATTAATTCTCCTTTTCCCTGGCGGACAATCTCAAAGTCGTCTGTCGTGCAGTCGATTACGGTCGAAGCTTCCGTGCCTCCGTAACCACCGTCGATGACGATGTCTACCTGGTTTTCATATTTTTCTTCAATCAGTTCGGGATCGGTGCTGTATTCGATGATATCGTCTTCGTCATGCAAAGACATGGTCAGGATCGGATTTCCGAGTTCCCGTACGAGTGTGCGGATAATATTATTGTCCGGCACGCGGATACCCACCTCTTTTCTGTTCTTGTAGATCTTAGGCAACTCGCTGCTGGTAGGCAGGATGAAGGTAAAAGCACCCGGCAGATTCCTCTTCATCAACTTGAAAGCTGCGTTGCTCACTTTGGCGTATTCGCTTAGGTTGGAAAGATCATAACAGATAATGGACAGGTTACTTTTTTGCGGATTGACGCCTTTCATCTGGCAGATCTTTTCGACTGCACGTACATTCAACGCGTCACAACCGATAGCATAAACGGTGTCGGTCGGGTATATCACGAGGCCGCCGTCACGCATGATATTGATCACCTTGTCTATTTCCCTGAGATTGGGGTTTTCGGGGTATATTTTTATAAGCATAGCTTTTCAATTGGTAATTGACAATTGACAATGCAAAACAGCGACAAACAAATTGTCAATGCTCCATCGTCAATTGTCAATTCATTACGGTTTTAACCGTAAATGATGTGTCCGTTTTCGTCGGTATATTCTTCCAGACCTTTGCTGTACTGGTTCATGGCACGAAGGCTCATACCCATGCTTGAGAAGCCACCGTCGTGGTAGAGGTTCTGCATTGTGACTTTGCGGGTGAGGTCGGAGAACATCATAACGCAATAGTCTGCACATTCGTCGGCTGTGGCATTGCCCAGCGGGCTCATCTTTTCGGCGAAATCCATCAAATGGTCCATGCCTTTCACTCCGCTACCGGCTGTAGTCAGTGTCGGTGACTGGGAAATGGTATTGATACGCACGTTCTTTTCACGGCCATAGATATAGCCAAAACTGCGGGCGATGGATTCCAATAGGCTCTTGGCATCTGCCATGTCGTTATATCCGAAGAATGTACGTTGTGCTGCCACATACGAGAGGGCGATCACTGAACCGTATTCGGCAATGGCATCCTGCTTTTTGGCAACCTGCAACATCTTGTGAAAAGAGATTGCGGAGATATCCAGTGTCTTTTCCAACATGCTGTAGTCCAAATCATCGTAAGTACGTTTCTTGCGCACATTCGGGCTCATGCCGATGGAATGTAAAACGAAATCTATCTTACCCCCTAATATTTCTACTGATTTAGAGAAAACCGTTTCCAAATCTTCCACGCTCGTAGCATCCGCCGGAATAACTTCGGCGTGCAACTTCTCAGCCAAAGCATCCACCTGTCCCATGCGAACGGCGATAGGCGTATTGCTCAGTGTGATCGTTGCTCCTTCTTCTACGGCTCTTTCAGCCACCTTCCAGGCGATAGACATGTCATTCAGCGCACCGAATATAATGCCTCGCTTGCCTTTCAATAAATTATGACTCATACCTTTTATTTTAATATATTACGGTACAAAGGTAGTAAAAATGTGTAAGATACGCAATTGCTTACATGAAACCCCTTTAAGTCCGGGGCGGGATGGGCCCCGGATATTTATTCCCTGTAATATACCCTTTTTACCCTCGGCGAGATAGAGGTAAGTATCTCGTATGGGATGGTCTTCAGTTTGTCCGAAAGTTCGCTGACGGGGAGTTCTTCGCCGAAGATGATGACGGTGTCTCCTTCGTGTGCGTCGGTATCGGTGACGTCGATCATGCAGGCATCCATGCAGATATTGCCGATGATCGGGCAACGGTGGCCGTTAATCATGACTTCGCCGCCGCCATTGCTGAAATGACGGTTCAAGCCGTCGGCATAACCGATCGGGATAATCGCGATGCGGGAATCGCGCTTTACATAGCTCATCCGACTGTAGCCGATGGAATCGCCTGCCGGAACGTTTTGTATCTGCAAAATAGTCGTCTTCAGTGTGCTGATGTTACGCAGCCCTTTCTGGCCGGAGGCGCTGACCCCATACAGGCCGATGCCGAGACGTACCATATCCATCTGATAATCGGTAAACCGTTCGATTCCAGCCGAGTTCAGGATATGTTTGATCACCTTGTATTCCAACCCGGCTTCCAATTCTGCTGCCGTGCGGGTGAACGTATCCAATTGCTTTTTTGTGAAATCGTCGAAGATATAGGAATCGCTGCCTACGAGATGCGAGAATACGGAGCGAGCCACCACGCCACTTTGTTCTTTCAGGCGACGGCAAACCTCCGGTACATCTTCCGGCTGGAAACCTAAACGATGCATGCCTGTGTCGATTTTGATATGGATCGGATAGGAGGTAATGCCTCTGCGCTCCGTCTCTTTTATCATCGCATCGAGCAGGCGGAAACTGTACACTTCCGGTTCCAACTGGTTTTCAAACAAGACATTGAAACTGCTGAATTCCGGATTCATGACGATGAGCGGGATCGAAATGCCTTCCTTGCGCAGTTCCTCTCCTTCGTCGGCAACGGCAACAGCCAAGTAGTCGCAACGATGCTCTTGTAGCGTCTTTGCCAGTTCATAAGAGCCGGCTCCGTACCCGAAAGCCTTGACCATGCAGACCATCTTGGTTTCCGGTTTCAGTTTCGAGCGGTAGTGGTTGAAGTTATGGACAACAGCATCCAGATTCACTTCCAAGATCGTCTCATGTACTTTCTTCTCTAACAGTTCGGAAATATGTTCGAAATGGAATTGGCGGGAACCTTTTATCAGAATCAACTCGTCTTTGAACTTCTTGAAAGAAGGAGATTTAATGAATTCGTCCGTTGTCAGGTAAAACTCTTTTTCGATATCGAAAGCACTTCCGTACTCTTTCAGGTCGCGACCGATACCGATAATGCGGTCGATTTTCTTTCTGCGCACCAAATCCGCAACTTTTTTATAAAGAGACTTCGGCAGTGTTCCCGATTGTAGGATGTCCGAAAGGATCAGTGTGCATTTCAAGTTCTTTTCTACGCGGCGACTCTGCTGGAAGTCGAGGGCGATATCCAAAGAATTGATATCCGAATTGTAGGTGTCGTTTATCAACAGGCAGTTATTGATACCCTGTTTTACTTCCAAGCGCATGGCGACCGGTTCGAGGCGTTTGAACTTTTCGACATCGTTCACGCTCGTCGGCTTCAGATACAACATCACGGCCATGCAGTGGATGACGTTTTCGATTGAAGCATCATCCGTAAAAGGAATCGTGTATGTCCGGTCGAAACCTAAAAGCGTGCAGCGGATGATGGTTTCGGATTCCATCTTTTTGATCGATTCGATGTATAAAGGTGCTTCCGAGTCTGTCCGGCTCCAGGTGATAGCCTTGTGGGACAGACAGGCCGACTCGATGCAGTTGGCGATGAAGGCATCGTCACCGTCATAAATGATCGCTTCGCAGTCGTTGAACAAGGTCAGCTTTTCCTGGCATTTCTGCGTGGAAGAGATAAAGTTCTCTTGGTGTGCTTCCCCAATATTCGTGATTACTCCGATGGTCGGTGCGATGATGGGTTGCAGGCGTTCCATTTCGTCCGGCTGGGAAATGCCGGCTTCGAAAATGCCTAATGTATTCTTGTCGTTCATCTGCCATACCGACAGTGGAACCCCTAATTGTGAGTTGTAGCTCCGGGGCGAGCGGACGATGTTAAACTCGTTATGCAATAATTGATAGAGAAACTCTTTTACAATCGTTTTTCCGTTGCTTCCCGTAATGCCGATTACCGGAATATTGAAACGCTTCCGATGATAGGCCGCTAACTTTTGGAGCGCTTTCAGTGTATCTTTGACGACAAGAAAGTTCGCTTCAGGCATCGATTCGAACTCCGGTAAAACAGTGCTGACTACGAAATTGCGTACACGTAACTTATATAATTCTTGTATATAATTATGTCCATCGTTGGTCTTTGTCTGGAGGGCAAAGAATAGACTTTGTTCTGGGAATGAAAGACGGCGGCTGTCGGTAAGCAAGATACTGACAGAAGCGTCATGCAATTTCTTGGCATCAGCTCCAATTATCCCGGCGATCTCTTTAATTGAATATTCCATTCTTTTCTCTATATTAGGTTTAGAACTTCTTTTTAATCATTTCGACTTCATTTGTCATATCAAAGTAAGGAAATTTCTCGTTAAGTCGTTCCATCTTTAACAAAGTTTGCGAGATGAATCGTTTATAGGCTTCGCTTTCCGGTTGGAATGGCTTATGGTTAATGGCCTTTTGGATATCCTTCCATTCTTTAAGAATTGACAGCGAATCAGGTGAAAGCATGCTACCCGTGAATCGTTCCCAGATATATTCGATCGCCGCGGTGGATGGATGCAACATATCGTCGGCATAGAAACGGTACTCTCTCAATTCGTCCATCATGATTTCATAAGCCGGGAAATAGGCGGTGTGTTCCGGAAATTCCTTTTGCAGTGCGTCAATGGCGAGCAGGAGGGTGGCTTTACTGAGCTGGTTGCCGTGTGCTCCGTCTTTCCAATGACGGATCGGGCTGACGGTGAAAAGTATCTTCAGCTCCGGATTCTGTTCCCAAAGCGACAGGAGCAGACTTTTCCATTCCGCAACGATTTCTCCGACAGTGAGTAACTGCCGGTCGAACATCTTTTCCGGCAGTTTATGGCAGTTGGAAACGACTTTCCCCGAACTTTTCAATCTGTAGACCCATGCCGTGCCGAAAGTAAGAATCATCCGCCGTGCTTCCCGTATCGTGTCGGCGGAACTGGACAGCCGCCCGTTGATCTTGGCTAAACATTCTGTTTTCAAAGGTGAGGAAAAACGACTGTGGTGGCTGAAGCTATGATAAATCCCTTCGTGCAGAAAAAGATCATCTCCTGTGAACCGTTCCGGCCGAAGCAACCTGCGAATCGCTTCGGCTATGGAAGATGGATTATAAAGCGTACCGAACGGATTCAGGTCGGTCTTGAATTTATTCTCCTCCAATTTTTTTCCGATATTCTCGGCAAAGCAGGAACCAAGCAAAACAGTCTGTTCCGTATAGGAAAATGTAAACGGGGTTTTCGGGAAGGTGATGCGGGTGTAAAATTCCATATTGTCAGTATTTAATTGTCGTATATTTATTCGTTTTTCAATTGGAACTCAGGAGTGGAAAAACAGCCATTATAATTGCAAATTTGACCTGTTGCAGAT
>DXRF01000063.1 GCA_019411205.1 Parabacteroides sp.
TTGCTCAGGAACTTATAAATAAAGTTAAATCAAAGTGTTGCGGAATTAAGGATTTTCTCTTCCGCAAACACGCCCTGTATCCCCCCCCACAGGTCTCATGTTTTCTTCAGATCTTGGCAACCAACTCCCGGAAAAGGACGGTCATGACTGCAGCCGCCTGATTGGCAGCGACAATTACATCGGCCCCGTCATTGACGAAATCATCGGCAAAATGATAGCCTTCATTCGTAATCACAGACATACCGAATACACGCAGGCCGGCATGACGGGCCACGATCACCTCCGGAACCGTGCTCATTCCGATCGCATCGCCTCCCACCCTGCCGTAGAAAGCATACTCTGCCGGAGTCTCGAAAGAAGGACCTGTCAGTCCGACATATACACCTTTCTTCAACGAAATACCGTGAGATGCAGCAATTTCTTCGACAAGCCCGATAAACTCCCGGTCATACGCGCGCGTCATATCCGGGAAGCGGGTTCCGAACTGCTCGTCATTCGGGCCGATCAGCGGATTAGGCATCATATTGATGTGATCGCGTATAATCATCAAGTCGCCGACTTTGAAATTCGTATTGATACCGCCAGCCGCATTGGAAACTAACAGATTCTTTACCCCCAACAACTTCATCACCCGAACCGGGAACGTCACTTGCCGCATCGTGTACCCCTCATAATAATGGAAACGCCCCTGCATGGCAAGCACCTGTTTTCCTCCTAACCTGCCACAGATGAAGTTTCCTTTATGTCCTGCGGCCGTCGAATGCATAAAATGCGGGATCTCCCTGTAGGGTATAACTACGGTATCCTCGATCTGGTCGGCAAGGGAACCCAAGCCACTGCCTAAAATAATAGCGGTTTCCGGATTACCGGTAATGCGTGATGAAAGGTAATCGGCTGCTTCCCGATACATCGTATTGTCATTCGTATTCATATACATTCAAATTTATTGTTCATACTCCTCACCTACGGTTCTCTCACCAACTTATAGGCAAGCTCAGCCGTATGTTCCATAATCTCCTCCTCACCCGGAACCTTCCTGTCTTGCATCAGGATTTTACCGTCACAGATAACGGTATCGATACAACTGCCGTTTGCTGCATACACAAGGTTGGAGACAAAGTTATGATTCGGAGTAAAAGCTGGAATATTCAAATCGACCAGACAGAGATCCGCCAGATAACCTTCAGCAATCCGTCCGGCTTTCAGCCCGATAGCCGCAGCACCGGCTTCTGTTGCTGCCTGGAATATTTCACCGGCAGGAATCGCCTCCGGGTCTTTCCGCCAGGCCTTGCCTAAAAGTGAAGCGAGTTTCATCGCCTCGACCATGTCCAGATTATTGGATGAAGAACAACCGTCAGTACCCAAAGCAACGGAAACTCCAGCCTTTCGCATCTCACAGAATTTGAATTGGATGCCGGAGGCCAACTTCATATTCGATGCTGGATTATGCACAACTTTCACCCCATGATCCGCCAGCATACGAATTTCATCATCATCGACATAGATGCCATGCGCAATGATCAGACGTGGGGATAATATGCCTAATTTATATAAATAACGTACGGGAGTAAAGCCGAACTGTTTGACAGAGTTTTCGACTTCGCCTTCCGTCTCTGCCAAATGCAGATGAATCGGGACGGAATGCTCGGCCGCAAAACCATGTATCCACTGCAACAGTTCGCCCGACACGGTATAAATGGCATGGGGACCGACCGCATACCGTATGCGCTTGCTATAGTTATCCACATCGACGACAAGCTTCTCGTTTTCCCGCTTGCTCTTTTCTGCCAGTTCCGGTTTGAAATGATCGAAACAGACGCCGGCAAGCAATGCACGCAGCCCCATTTCTTCGACAGCATCGGCCGTAGCCCGGAACTTATGATACATATCGAAAAACGTCGTCGTCCCGCTTTTTATCATTTCGAGACAGGCAAGCTTCGTTCCCCAATAAACATCCTCGCGCGTCAATTTCGCTTCGTTCGGCCAGATCTTCTGTTCCAGCCAGGGCATCAACGGCATATCATCGCCAAAGCCACGGAAAAGCGTCATGGCAGCATGTGTATGCGCATTTACGAAACCGGGGATCAAAGCTTTACGCCTTCCGTCTATCACCTGATCCGCCTGTACCTGAAGATCCGGTCCAACCTGCCTGATCTCCTTTTTCTCTATATAAACATCGGTTACGGCGCCATCCAATAAAGCGCCTTTGATCAATATGCTCATATAAACTTAGCTTTCATATTCTTTATCTTTTCATCCCGGATACGCCCCAGCAAACCGGAAAGTTTGCCTCGCTTGACAGCAGCGAACGCACAACTTTCCTTTATCTCGACAATGCCTAAATCATCTTTTTCCAGTCCACCTTTCTGAAAGAGGAAGCCGACTACATCCTTCTTACTCAGTTTGTCCCGCTTCCCCCGGTTGATCGTCAGCGTCACCCACTCGGAACGGACAGGCTTCTTTGCCACTTCCGGCAGGAAAAACTCATCCGGCTCACGGGTGATATATTCGGGAACCGTCTCTTCCGCATTCAAGATCAGATAAGCAACCCCTTCCGCGTTCATACGGGCCGTACGTCCGTTACGATGCACGTATGCCTCTTCACTCACAGGAAGATGGTAATGGATCACATTCTTCACTTCTGGAATATCAAGACCACGAGAGGCCAAATCGGTAGAGATAAATACGGTGGCACTGCCGTTGCGGAAATGCGACAAGGCACGTTCGCGTTCCGGCTGCTCCATTCCTCCGTGGAAATATTCGTTATCCACATCCATTTCGGTCAGATAGTTGCTCACCCTTTCCACCGTCTCCCGGTAATTGCAGAAGATAAGGGCGGAACCGCCTTTCAGTTCGCCTAAAAGCTTGTACAAGGTTTCCAGCTTGTCCTTAACGGGAGACTTGACCACACGCAAAGTCAGTCCTTTCGACTCCTTCACATCTTTCAAGAACGACAATCGCACCGGAGCCGTGATCCCGGTGAAAGCAGGAATATCGACTGCTGCCGTTGCCGAAGTGAGCACCCGGCGGCGCACACCCGGGAGATGTGCCAGGATCTCCTTCATTTCAGCAAGGAAACCCAGCTCAAGCGATTTATCAAACTCATCGAGGATCAACGTACGCACACTGTCCAGATCGATATTTCCCCGTTCCAGATGATCTACGATACGTCCCGGCGTTCCGATCAAGACCGTCGGCGGATGTTCGAGACTCTTCTTCTCCGTTCGGATAGGATGTCCTCCGTAGCAACAGTTCACTTTGTATCCGGCCCCCAACGAGCGGAATACCGTTTCGATCTGCAAGGCCAGCTCACGGGAAGGAGCGATGATCAAAGCCTGTATCTTTTTGTCCTCATCCGTCAATGTCGTCAGGAAAGGCAAAAGGAAAGCCAACGTCTTGCCCGATCCTGTCGGACTGAGCAGCACCATGTCTTTTGTCGTCCCGGCATCCAGGACGGTCTGCTGCATCTCGTTCAAAGCAGCAATGCCGGTATTGGCAAGCGCACGGGCGACTATTTCATTATTTGTCATATCAATTGAATCGTTTATAAAATTCGGCAACCGACTCTATTCCCTTATAAAAAAAGTCAAGCGTACAGCTTTCGTTCGGCGAATGGATTGCATTCTGTTCGAGGCCGAATCCCATCAGGACGGTCTTAATACCCAAAACCTGCTCGAAAGTCGAGATAATAGGGATACTTCCACCACGGCGCACAGCCAACGGACGTTTGCCAAAAGCTACGGCAACGGCTTCTTCAGCCGCCTTATAAGCAGGAAGGTCGATCGGACAAACATAACCCTGTCCACCGTGTTTAGGTGTCACTTTCACCTTGACATAAGCCGGGGCCACACGGGTAATGTAGTCTTCAAACAGTTTTGAAATCTTCTCATGATCCTGATGCGGAACCAAACGGCAGGATACTTTGGCATAGGCCTTGGAAGGAAGGACCGTCTTGCTGCCCTCTTCCGTATAACCGCCCCATATACCGCAGATATCGAAAGACGGACGGCAACTGTTGCGTTCCAACGTCGAATAACCTTTTTCACCGAACAGTTCATCCACTCCGATAGCCGCCTTGTATTTGGCTTCGGCAAACGGAATTTGTGCGATCATCTCACGTTCGGCCGGGGAGACTTCTTCCACGTCGTCATAGAAACCGGGGATCGTGATCCGTCCGTCAGCATCGGTTATATCGGCCATCAATTTGCACAACACATTAATCGGATTAGCAACTGCCCCTCCAAAATGTCCGGAATGCAAATCACGGTTAGGGCCTGTCACTTCCACTTCCCAATAGGCTAATCCGCGAAGGCCGGTAGTCAGCGAAGGAGTTTCGGCACTGACCATGCTGGTATCGGAAACCAGGATAACATCTGCTTTCAACAATTCTTTATGTGTACGGCAGAAGGCTTCGAGACTCGGCGAACCGATCTCTTCTTCTCCTTCGAAAATAAATTTCACATTACATTTCAGCAAATCCAGATTCAAGGCGGTTTCAAAGCCTTTTACCTGCATCATGGCCTGTCCTTTATCATCATCCGCACCACGTGCCCAGATACGGCCGTCCCGGATTTCGGGTTCGAACGGGCGGCTCTTCCACAAATCAAGCGGCTCGGCTGGCATTACATCATAGTGCGAATAAATCAAAACGGTCTGTGCCCCAGGAGAGACTATCTTTTCTCCATATACAACCGGATTTCCTTCGGTCTGCATCACAACCGCTTTATCGGCACCGGCGGAAAGCAATAGTTCCGTCCAGCGCTTGGCACATGCCTCCATATCAGGCTTATGTTCATGCTTGGCACTTATCGATGGGATACGGATCAAAGAGAAAAGCTCTTCGATGAAACGGTCTTTGTTAAACTCGATATATTCTTTTATTAACATACTATTTTTATTTAATTAGAAAACTGTCCTTGCGGTTCACTTACAGCATTGCAACGAGCTTTCTTACATTGGAAAGTCTCTCCACAAAGGATTTATCAGCCTTTGCCACTTGCAAATTATAATCGGATTGCATCTTAAGTAACGGTTCCTTCATCAATTGAATGCATCTCCGATGACGCCTTTGCATACAAATATAACATCTTCTTTCTGCATTCACAAAAATGCAAACAACTTCTTTGTGGAATTTTCAAGTCTTATTTTGTTTTTCGCTCATACAAAAACGACCGCCAGCACTCTTCCGCATTCTCCTGGCAAAACATTTCATAACATGCCGTGTAAGTAACTCCTGCCATTTTAAATAATAAAGCAGAGAATCCGTTTCCACTCCTTTGGCTGTACAAGCGACAGCGCAGGATGGAAACGGATTCTGTCATTCGACCAGCGACTTCCCCACTCTCGACATACCGGCGAATGGATTGAAGCATCGGTCTGTTTAGCGATAAAGCTGCAAGATATAACTCCTCCGGACAATCACCGGGAAGATTGCATTAATATTGTTCCTTCTCGTTCGGGAAGTCTTGCGTCTTCACATCTTCAATATATGCCTGTACGGCACGAGTTATTTCTTCTGCCAGATTCGCATAACGGCGCAAGAAACGGGGAGAAAATCCCTGGTTGATCCCTAACATGTCATGCATAACCAACACCTGTCCGTCTACACCTCCGCCGGCACCGATACCGATAATCGGAATTGTCAACTCAGAAGCGACTTGTGCAGCCAAAGCTGCCGGAATTTTTTCCAATACGATTGCAAAACAACCGATCTCTTCCAACAAATGAGCGTCTGCAATCAATTTCTTCGCTTCCGCTTCTTCACGGGCACGAACCGTGTATGTCCCGAATTTATTAATGGACTGAGGCGTCAATCCCAGGTGTCCCATGACAGGAATACCCGCACACAGAATACGTTCGATAGATTCCCGAATTTCAGAACCACCTTCAAGCTTGATACAATCCGCATGCGTTTCCTTCATCACACGGATAGCCGAAGCCAACGCTTCTTTCGAGTTTCCCTGATATGTACCAAAAGGCAGGTCCACCACCACCAAGGCACGTTTCACCGCTTTCATGACCGATTTGCCATGATAGATCATCTGGTCAAGCGTGATCGGCAGTGTCGTTACATTACCAGCCATTACGTTGGAAGCCGAATCGCCCACCAATATGACATCCATACCAGCCTGATCAATCAGTTGAGCCATCGAATAATCGTAAGCTGTCAACATGGAAATTTTCTCTCCACGCTGTTTCATTTCTATCAGGCGATGTGTGGTCACCTTTCTATTATCCTCTAAATCCCTTTTTGCAACTGACATAATGTTTTTTATTAAATGTTACAAGGCGCAAAGGTATACAAAATGTTTAGAAAGTGACATCGATTCCTCCCATGAAGATCGCTTTCGGCATCGGAAAACCATCATTAATAGTGTAACGGGTTGCCGTCAGGTTTTCTCCTTTCACAAAGAGGTTCAACCCTTTGTCCCGCGTACCGAAACGATAAGCCACCTTCGCATTCAAAGTCGTAAAATCCTCTTTCTTGGAACATTCTGCATCTGTATACAAATCAAAGACAGACTGTACATTCACGTTCAAAGTGAAACGTCCCGGCATATAAGTGGCACCTGCATAGAACTTGTGCCCTGGTGCTCCAGGAATAGGTTTGCTCATGTGCAAATAACTATAGTTCATGTCCATATTCAAATTCTTACAAATCTGATAGCGAGCTTCAAACTCTATACCTTTATTCGTAAAGGTTCCAGTATTCAAATTTTTATAAGGAGGTCTGCCGTCCCCATTCACGCTGACAGAATAAATCATGTCTTTCCCATCGATAAAGAAAGCTGTCAACTCAGTATACAAGTCACCTCCCAAAAAAGACTGCCCGACAGCCACTTCATAATTCACCATACTTTCCGGTTTCAAATCTGCATTGGCTGCTCCCCACATATACATCTCGCGGATATTCGGACTACGAAACCCTTTAGAGACAGATGCACGGATCGTATTCCCTTCAAACGGACGTACCGTAACACCTCCCTGCGGAACCCATTCACCTCCATACGTGCTACTGTGTTCATAACGGACACCGGCATTCAGACTTAATATGTCAAAAAGCTCCTGTTGCATGATAGCATATCCCGCCGTTTCATTCACTGTTTTATCTACCAACTCTTTTTTTGTACCATCGTTATTATCATTCCAAGCATGTCCACCCCAATTCTTATAATCCACACCGACGGTAAAGTTATTCCCCTTAAACAAACGGAACGATTCATACAACTGGACTCCCACATTATGGTCGTCGGAACGGAAAAGATAAGTCAAAGGTTTTTCTCCCGGACCATAACCATCATTGATTTTATGATTTCCCCAGTTATAAAACAAACGTAAGGCTCCGCTCATTTTACCATGATTGTTTTCCAATGCCATAGAAGCTGTTCCACGCAAAATATTCATTTTATTGTCTATAACAGGTTCAAATGTTTTACCCGGATTTTGAAACTTCGATTTGGCAAGGCTTACATCACCTGTCATCTTATAATGCTCATTGAAAGCATATCCTAAATTAGCAAACCCATTTGTGATGTTAAAATCCGAATTTGGCCGGTGCCCATCGGTCCGATCATGATTTATCGAAATAAAACTACTGAATTTACCAACGTTAAAACCGTTATTCACCATATATTTTTGCGTATTGTAAGAGCCATACATCACACGCGCCTGCGTACGCCGTCCTTCCTGTTTATGATGACGGGTAATGATATTGACAACCCCTCCCATCGCGTTAGAACCATACAGCAAAGAACCGGGACCACGGATCACTTCCACACGCTCTACATCCGAGGCCACATAGGTGTCAGGCAAGGAATGTCCGAACACTCCAGCCCATTGCGGCTGCCCGTCGAACAACATTAAAACCTTATTTCCACTTCCGACACCACGAATATTAACTGTGCCTGCCGCTCCTTCCGAAACGCCAAAACCGGTAATCCCCTTTTGTGTCACAAACAATCCGGGTACATGCTGGGAGAGCACCGGCAACAATGCCGATTCGCTGCTCGCTTCGATTTGCTCACGGTCGATCACCGAGATAGTAAGTGGTACACTGTTCCGGTTCACTTGTACCTTATTCGCTGAAATCACAACTCCCTGTAAGTTAATCAAGCTATCAATGGCAGTCGGATCATTTGCAAAGACCAGAGAACTGCACAAAAGCCCAGAGGCAAGTAAAATTACTTTTTTCATATCTCTCTTTTATGTATTAAATTTCTATTGTCATATGTTCAATCGTGACACATTTTTTTAAATTCGTGTTACCATACAGATAAAAAATATATCTAATCTGCCCGGCTCATAACCAACTTGCCATGCTTAAGCCCCTTTATCGTAGTCAGACGGTCCGACAGTTCAGTCAGACGGTAAGCCGTGCCCATCACGGTAGCGATGTGCAGACAGAAATTCCGGTTTACATAATATTGGGAAGAGGACAAGATAACATCCTGATAGTTTTGTTGAATATCGGCAATCCGGGAAGTAATCTCCTTTTTTACCTGGTCATACATAAGAATGATCGTACCTGCCACGATATGGTTACACTGCCATTTCTTTTCAGCGACATTCTTCTCCACCAAAAAGCGGATAGCCTGCGAACGATTGGCAAAACCATTCTCATTCACATATTGGTCCAAAGATTCCAAAAGGTTATCTTCTAAAGAGACTCCAAAACGCTTTAAAGACATATACAGTTTTTATTAAAATTTCGGGCGTAAAGATAATATATTTTGCAGAAAACACATTGCTTCTTTTATTTTAAGACATTGAATCAAGGTATCACATTGTTTCTATAAATACAAATATAGCACCTTATTGCAAGGCTCACTGTAAGCAGCTGTAGTTTCGCTCCCCTTGTCCAGCACCCCAAAAGGTGAAAAACAAGGGCAGGGAATTACAATTGCAGGTTGCAACAGGACAAAAAAACACCAATATATATTACATTTGCACCTCAAAATCTACATGACATGAATGCAAAGGTAAAAGGATATTTTTTGGGAGCGATCGCCGCTGCGACTTACGGAACCAACCCCTTGTTTGCTCTTCCATTGTATAAAGACGGGATGGACCCTGATTCAGTCCTTTTTTTCAGGTACTTGTTCGCGATTCCTATACTTGGAATGATGATCAAAGGCAGAGGAAGAAGTTTCAAAGTAGAACGTAAAGCAGTGGTTCCACTGATTGTCATGGGGTTGCTGGTAGCTTTTTCTTCACTAGCCTTGTTTCAAAGTTACAATTATATGGAAGTCGGGATTGCCTCGACACTTCTTTTCGTCTATCCGATCATGGTCGCATTGATTATGGCACTTGTATTCAAAGAGAAACTAACCTTACAAACAGTCTTTTGCATTTTACTGGCATTGGCAGGTATCGGTCTGCTCTATAAAAGCAGTGACGGCACGACACTCAGCCTCACCGGTGTTTTGCTGGTTATGGCTTCAGCTCTCTCCTATGCCATCTATATAATAGGCGTGAACCAATCGACACTGAAAACCGTGGCTACTCTCCCGTTGACTTTTTACATACTGCTTTTCGGCGTATCTCTGTTCTTAGTCCGTGTCGGATTCGGGACAGATCTATATATTGTAGACAAATGGTACCTTTGGGGAAACCTGATCGCGCTTGCCGTCTTCCCTACCGCCATCTCATTTCTTTGTACAACCAGTGCTGTCCAGTATATCGGTTCGACACCGACAGCCATACTGGGAGCACTCGAACCGGTCACGGCTGTATTTTTCGGGGTTGCAGTGTTCGGCGAAGCTTTGACACCAAGGATCGGTTGCGGGATATTATTAATCATTCTTGCCGTGACAATCATCATTGCGGGCAGCAACATCACGAGCCATTTGATCCGTTTCAGGAAACTCTTTCCCCGGTTGCCGATCAAAAGGAAGCGGTAAGAAGAACCATCTCGAAAGAAGCCGACCGACAGGAAAAACACCGGAACGACAAACCTTACTAACCGCAGCTTGATTTCGGGAAACTAGAGTAAACAAAAGCGGACATGATCTGTTTTTTTCAAAAAACCTGCCGCAATCGGTTGCAGTATTCAAAGAAAGGAGTAAATTTGCACGTTGAAAATAAAAATGATTAGAAATGATCAATAAGATTAACGCTCTGCTTAAGGAAGTAGAGGATTTGAAAGCGGCAAACGCTGAAGAACTGGAAGCATTACGCATTAAATATCTCAGCAAAAAAGGTGAAATATCTTTGCTGATGAATGATTTTCGCAATGTAGCGGCAGATCAGAAGCGTGAAGTCGGCCAGCACCTCAACAAGCTGAAAGAGGCAACCCAAAATAAAATAAATGAGCTGAAAGCCAGCTTTGAGAATGTACAGACGACGAACGATGACATCGACCTCACCCGTACAGCCTATCCTATCGAATTAGGAACCCGCCATCCGCTTTCACTCGTAAAGAAAGAAATCTGTGACATCTTCGGACGTCTAGGATTCAGCATTGCTGAAGGACCGGAAATCGAAGATGACTGGCATGTGTTCTCTTCTCTGAACTTTGCAGAAGACCACCCTGCCCGTGACATGCAGGATACTTTTTTTATTCAACATAATCCGGATGTATTGCTTCGTACACATACTTCTTCCGTACAGACACGCGTCATGGAGAATCAAGAGCCTCCTATCCGCATCATCTGTCCGGGACGTGTATATCGCAACGAAGCGATCTCCTACCGTGCACATTGTTTCTTCCATCAGGTAGAAGCTTTATATGTGGACAAAAACGTTTCTTTCGCCGACTTGAAACAGGCTTTACTGTTCTTTGCCAAAGAAATGTTCAGCGCAGATACGAAAATCCGCTTGCGCCCGTCTTATTTCCCGTTCACCGAACCTTCTGCCGAAATGGATATTTCTTGTAATATCTGTGGAGGAAAAGGGTGCCCGTTCTGTAAAGGAACCGGTTGGGTTGAAATCCTCGGTTGCGGTATGGTAGATCCGAATGTACTTGAAAACTGCGGTATCGACAGTAAAGTATATTCCGGCTATGCTTTAGGAATGGGTATCGAGCGTATAACAAACCTGAAATACCAAGTAAAAGACTTACGCATGTTCTCCGAAAACGATGTTCGTTTCCTGAGACAGTTTGAGTCAGCCAATTAAGTTGAGAACCTAAATCATTTACCATCTTCCCCGGGTCCTTAACCAGCCCGGGGAAAAACACACTAAAAATGTAAATGGTATGATAAAGGTTTTACTACTTATAACAGGAGGGGCAATCGGCACCGTATTCCGCTACGGAGTTTCCACGTGGATACAGCGCTCGATGCTACACTCCTTTCCTTTCGGAATACTTTCAGTCAATGTGATCGGCTCTTTTCTCATTGGTTTCTGTTGGAGTATAGCCGAAACTTGTAATCTCTCTGCGGGCGCAAGAGTATTCCTCTTCACCGGACTGTTCGGCGGATTTACCACATTCTCTTCGTTTGCACTGGATACGATGTCGCTGATGAAAACAGGCGAATATAAGTTGGCACTTTTAAACTTGATCGCCAGCAATGTGTTAGGATTGTTAGCCGTATTCTTAGGACTGCTTCTTGGTAAAAATTTCATGTCACTAATAAAATAAGATATGCGTAAAGAGGAACGATATAAAGGAGTCTTGAACTGGTTCAACGAGAATGTGCCGGTCGCTGAAACGGAACTGCATTACGACAACCCGTATCAGTTGCTTATCGCTGTGATCCTGTCCGCCCAATGTACGGACAAACGGGTGAATATGATCACTCCCGCCCTCTTCCGGGATTTTCCGACACCCGAAGTCATGGCCGCTTCTACCCCGGAAGTGATCTTCGAATATATCCGGAGCGTCTCTTATCCCAACAATAAATCAAAACATTTAGTCGGTATGGCGAAGATGCTGATGTCTGATTTTGATGGTGTCGTACCATCCGATATCGATGAGTTGCAAAAGTTACCCGGCGTAGGGCGTAAGACGGCAAACGTCATAGCCTCGGTCGTCTACAACAAGCCGGCAATGGCTGTCGACACACATGTGTTTCGCGTAGCTAACCGCATCGGTCTGACAAACAACAGCAAAACTCCGTTGGAAACAGAAAAGGAGTTGGTGAAGCACATCCCGGAGGAACAAATCCCGATCGCCCACCACTGGCTGATCCTCCACGGACGTTACACCTGCATCGCCCGCAAACCCAAATGCGAAGAATGCGGGCTCAAACCTTGGTGTAAATATTTCCTGAGCCCAAAGAAAACATAACACATCATGAAAGCTGACAAGCGGGAAATAGTGACATTCGTTATAGCTGCTCTCGCTACGCTGGTGGCAGTCTGGTTCTTTTTAGGCAAAATGCAAAAAGAGAAAGAGACGGTGCGGACTGACCTATATACCTTAGTCGCCCCAGCATCGGATGCGATCCTAAGTATAAACCGCCCTGCCGCTTTCACCAAATATATCTTATCCCGGTCCCCGGAACGGGAGGCTTTCGCTTCGAAGATCCCGGAAATCTATCTTTCCATCATTCAAAACAACCACGATCTTCCGTGGCTGCTTTTGTCTTTCCATCCCCAAGGAGTCGTCCTTTACGCACAGGCAGGAAACAGCTACGTCAGCCAGATAGAAAAGAATACATTGCAGAAGTCTTTCTGCTCGTTCGCTCCGCAGAAGCAGAAAAAGGACGGCATCACTTTTACCTATTACCCAGATACCGGAAACCGTTTTTTCGGTTATTATCAACACGAGGGCATATGGGTGGCGAGTTACAGCAAGAAGCTGCTCGAAGA
>DXRF01000064.1 GCA_019411205.1 Parabacteroides sp.
ACCCGCGACCCTAACCTTGGCAAGGTTATGCTCTACCAACTGAGCTACTTCCGCGTTGTCGCATTGTTTTCGTTTGCGAGTGCAAAGGTAGATGAAATTTTTGTTTCTGCAAATATTTGGATAAAAAAGTTACGTTTTATCCTGTATTTTTTAATTTATCACGACCCATTCCTGCCCGCTGGACGAGTTGGAGGAGACAACATATCTTCTTAAAGGATATTTGGAAACCCCTTTTACCGGAGCACCTGTACCGCCATAAGCAGCTATGTCGTATTCCGTGCCGCATTCGGGACAAGTGGCCGTACCTGTATTATTAGGTTCGATAATAATGTTTCTTTTTGCTTCGTGAGGGCAACAAAGATCGAAGGCGAAGTAAGTCGTATTGCCATACGAATCGATCCCACAAACGACCAATACACCCGAATATCCGGTCTTCTCTCCGGCAGTACGGGCTTTGGTGATGGATTTGTGGTTGTATATGCCTACCAGATCTTTGTCGCCGAAGCGCAGGTCTAGTTCCAGATATACCGGTGCATAGGGAATATCCGATTCCTCGAATTTGGAACACGAACAAACTAATAATATAAGTAAGCAAAATAAAAACCGTTTCATCGTTTATTAGGATAACAGCTGTTGCTCAGCCTCGTTTACTCTATTAAACGCGAAACCGTCTATAATATTTTGCATTAGGGCGGAAATCTGGTCATTGCATAAATTTCCGATACTTCCTTCGTGCGTATGGTGAACTTCCTTGACGGGGACGAATTTACCCGCTTCGATGTTCAGTCCTACCTGCTTGTAAGCGTCACGGAAAGGCACACCCTCCAACACGAGGCGGTTTACCTCTTCCACACTGAAGAGGAGTGCATATTTGTCATCGTCCAGAATATGCTCGTTCACTTTTACTTCCCGCATCATGTGCGTAACCATGCGGAGGCAATCCTTCAACTCGTCGAAAGAGGGAAGGAATACTTCCTTTATGATCTGCAGGTCGCGGAAATAGCCTGATGGAAGGTTGTTGCTGATCAGCGTGATCTGCTGGGGCAATCCTTGCAGCTTGTTGCATTTGGCACGCGTCAGCTCGAATACGTCCGGATTCTTTTTATGCGGCATGATGCTGGAGCCTGTCGTGAATTGGTCCGGCAACTTGATGAAACCGAAGTTCTGGCTGTTGAACATGCATGCATCGAAAGCCAGCTTGGAAAGAGTTGCTGCAATTCCCGCCAAGGCAAAAGCTACGGTGCGTTCCATCTTGCCGCGTCCCATCTGGGCGTAAACGACATTATAATCGAGCGAGTCGAAGCCGAGCAGATCCGTTGTCATCTGGCGTCTCAGCGGGAAAGAAGAACCATATCCGGCCGCAGAACCCAGCGGGTTGCGGTTACAAACCTTATAGGCGGCCTGCATCAGCTGCAAATCGTCGGCCAGGCTTTCGGCATAGGCTCCGAACCAAAGTCCGAAAGATGACGGCATGGCAATCTGTAAATGCGTATATCCGGGAAGCAGCACATCCTTGTACCGGTTGCTCTGTGAGATCAGCACCTCGAACAAGCCGGATACGAGCTCTACGATTTCCTGGATCTGTGAGCGGGTGAACAATTTCAAGTCCAGCAACACCTGGTCGTTGCGTGAACGTCCGCTGTGTATCTTTTTTCCTGTGTCACCTAAGCGGCGTGTCAGCATCAGCTCCACCTGAGAGTGGACGTCTTCCACGCCTTCTTCAATCACAAAACGGCCGCTGTCGGCAACGGCATAGATATTTTTCAGTTCGGCAAGCAGGACTGTCAGTTCCTCTTTGGTAAGCAGCCCGATGCTTTCCAGCATGGTGATGTGAGCCATTGAGCCAAGCACATCATACTTGGCGAGATAGAGATCCATCTCACGGTCTTTACCTACCGTAAAGGTATCCACTTCCTGGTCTACCTGAACATTCTTTTCCCAAAGTTTCTGAGCCATCAAAAAATACAATTAATAAGGCAGGGATGCCAGTATAGTCGATATTTTATCGATCGCATCCTGCAACGGTTTTGATACCATTGGTTTGATAAACGGATTCAGTTCGGCGCGGACGGTTATTTTCATCCGTGTGTCGTTCTCTTCCACCTGTTTCAGCTGAATCCAGAGGAACAGGGGAACAGGGGAGTTCGTAGTCGTGAATTTGATCGTCTTGTTCGGTTCACGTTCCACGATCTGGAAGGTGATCTTGCCTACCGGTGCGACGGAAAAACTGCAAGAGTCTTTGTCGAACTCAAAATCTTTAATCTTATCCTCAGGTATGCGGTCCTGCACCTTTTCCAGGTTGGATAGGTCGGACAGCATATTAAAAATACGATCCTCGTTGAAGGGGATCGTTTTTACTTCACTAACAAAATCAGTCATTTTCACTTACTTTGCTTCGGGATTCCAGTTTGCCGGATCTTTGCGCCATTCCTGAAGGACTGCAATTTCGGATTCGTCAATGTAATCTGTACGCAATGCTTCTTCCAGGACGGCATCGTAATTGCTCAGAGTCGTCAGTGTTACTTTTGCTTCTTTGAAAGCCTCTACTGCAACAGGGAAACCATACGTGAAGATGGCAACCATACCGGCAACGTCACAACCAAAATTACGGACAGCCTGTACAGCTTTCAAACTGCTACCGCCTGTAGAAACCAAATCTTCTACGATCACGACTTTCGAACCCGGCTTCAGTTCGCCTTCAATAAGGTTTTCCAATCCATGATCTTTAGGAGTTGAACGGATGTACACGAACGGCAGGCCCAGCAGGTCGGCAACTAATGCTCCCTGGGCGATCGCTCCGGTTGCAACACCGGCAATAGCATCGGCATTCTCGTATTTTTCGCTGATGGTGCGAGCCAGTTCCAATTTAATGAAACTTCTGATTTCCGGATAGGAAAGTGTCTTTCTGTTGTCGTTGTAGATTGGTGATTTCCAGCCGGATGCCCATGTGAAAGGATTGGCCGGTTGCAATTTGACCGCCTTAATCTTTAATAATCTCTCTGCTACTAATCTTTCCAGTGTTTTCATACAACCTAATAAATATGTTTATATCAGTCCGCAAAGGTAGATAAAGGGAATGAGATAACCTTGTAGTTATTCAAAAAAATAAACCATACATATTGTATAACAGGTTTAGGGTGAATTTAGGCCACAGCTATGCTTAAAATACTGATCCGGATACCGGATATTGCTTTTATAACCTCTGTGCAGGCGCTTATGGTGGAACCGGTCGTAATGACATCGTCCAGCAGTAAAATGTGCTTGTTTTTCAATGCTTCAGCATTGTCAAGGCGGAAGATGTCCTCTACGTTTTCCGGCCGTTCGAATATCCGTTTGCGGGTTTGGCTTTCGGTCTGTTTGATGCGGGACAGGGATGCAGTGTCGATCGCGATTCCGGTGACGGATCGGATGCCGCGTGCAATCCATTCCGACTGGTTATAACCTCTTTGTCTCATTCTTTTCGGGTGGAGCGGAACCGGTAAAAGGAGATCGACGGTGTCGAACAGTCCTGTTTCCCGGTAGGCGGTCGCCACCATGCGCCCCAGCTCGTGTCCGAGTTTTTTGTTCCCATGATATTTTAAGGAATGGATCAGTTTTTGTCCGTTTCCCCCTTTCGTGAAGTGTAGCAAAGCGGTGGCGGCAACGAAAGATACTGTTTCTTGGAAAAGCAGACAGACCGGATTAGTCTCCATATCCGTAAAATGCGTATAAGGCAAATGATTCGAACAATGCAGGCAAATGTGCTCTTCCCCTTCCACCAAAGGTGTTTGGCAAAGCAGGCAGAGGCGGGGATAGAAAAGGTTCAGGAGGTCATTCAAAATCATCCTCGTAGTCATTCCCGTTGAATAACTGTTTTAGGCAGCAGCTTGTTTCCCCTGTTTCGAAGCCGCGTCCGGAGGCGAAGCGGAGCAGTTTGACGTACACCTCCCGGTCATTCTTGCCACGGGTTGCTTTCTTTTTGCTTTTCAGGAGAGAATGGAGGATGGAACGGTATTCCTGTTCGTCGATACCTTCCAAGGCTTTCGAGCGGATACCGGACGGAATGCCTTTCCGCTGCATCTCGTAGTTGATCTTGATACGTCCCCATTTATTGAAGCGCAATTTGTCGTTTACGAAATAGCGCGCAAAACGCTCTTCGTCAATGAAGCGCTCTTGTAGCAGGCGGGCGATGATCCGGTCGCTTTCTTCTTCGGTCAGTCCCGCCGCTTTGATTTTCTTTTCTACATCTTGGATGCAGCGTTCACTGGCAGAGCAGTAGGCGGCTGCCCGGTGAAGCATTTCAGACTCACTGATTTGTTTCATTTGCGTGCTTTTATAATCCGGTCCTTGCCAGACAAGTCCTGGATCAATTCGATATCCTTGTAGCCTTCTTCCTCCAGCATATCGACAACCATATTGCCGCATGCCGCATTGATTTCGAAGTAAAGAAGGCCGTTTCTTCTCAGTTTTTTCTTTCCGAAATGGGCGATATGCCAATAATAGAGCAACGGGTCGTTGTCCGGAACGAAAAGGGCCAGGTGCGGTTCGTAGTCCAGTACGTTCCGCTCCATGTCTTTCTTCTCCTCCTCCTTGATATAAGGTGGATTGCTGACGATAACGTCCAGGATGAACGGAATGTCCATTTCTGCTTTCTCCGGGTCCAGGATGTCTGTCTGGATGAAAGTGACCGTTGTGTTGTTGCGTTTGGCATTCCTGCGGGCGGTCGCGAGTGCTTCCGCTGAAATGTCAGTCGCAATCACGCTTGCTTTTTTCAGATGTTTCCGGAGTGTGACGGCTATGCAGCCGCTTCCCGTTCCGATATCCAATATCTTGATCTTTTTATCTGCGTTGTCGAGAATGACCTGTTCGACCAGTTCTTCGGTTTCCGGTCGCGGTATCAGGACGGAAGGGTCCACTTCGAACAGAAGGCTGTAGAAATCGGCCGTACCTAATATGTATTGGATTGGTTCCATCTGTTTCAGGCGTTCGACTATGTCGTGAATCCGGCTCTTTTCGCTATCGGATAGTTCTTTGTCTTTACAAAATAAAAAATGATGCGGCTGAATATTACAAACCCGTTCCATGATTAAACGAACCAGGCTGCTGATCTCGGAGGATGGATATAGCTCCCTCAGAGATCCCTTAATGTATGCGATGGTTTCAGTCATATTGTTTTTGGGCAAAAGTAAGCATAAGATAAATTTCAACCAAACAAAGAAAGAGTTTTCCAATATCGGAACAAAGGCTCCCTGCTGATAAAACTTTTGTTTCGAAGTTTTTTGTGTTGAAACTTTTTTGTTTTCCTGTTTGTCTTTTACAATCTTTGTACCTTTGTCTCATAAAAAAGCAATAAGAAGATGGTGGTTAAAGAGAAATATATGGCCCGCTGCATCGAGCTGGCACGGGGAGGAACTGGCAATACGGCTCCGAACCCGATGGTCGGTGCGGTGATTGTGCACAAAGGGAAGATCATAGGAGAAGGCTTTCATCGCAAATGCGGTGAAGCGCATGCCGAAGTGAATGCGGTGGCTTCCGTCCGGGATGAAGCACTTTTGCGGGATTCAACTATCTATGTGAGCCTCGAACCCTGTTCCCATTACGGAAAGACGCCTCCTTGTGCGGAGTTGATTATAAGGAAAGGTATCCCGCGTGTCGTGGTCGGCACTTTGGACCCGTTTCCGGAAGTGTCGGGGCGGGGAGTACGCATGTTGCGCGAGGCAGGTGTCGAAGTGGTGACGGGAGTATTGGAAGAAGAGGCCCGTGCTCTGAATCCTGCTTTTATGACTTTTCAGATACGGAAACGTCCTTACGTCTATCTGAAATGGGCCCAGAGCGCAGATGGTTTTATGGATGTCCGGAGGGAGGATGCTTCTGAAACCCCGGTGCTTTTGTCTTCAGCCGAGACGCTCCGAAGAGTTCACCGGCTTCGTTCCGAGGTGGCGGCCATTATGGTCGGGACACGTACGGCATTGTTGGACAATCCGTCGCTGACCGTTCGGCATTGGGCCGGCCGGTCTCCGGTTCGGGTGGTTCTCGACCGGACATTGAAGTTGCCGGTCGGCTCGCATCTGCTGGATGGCACGGTGCGTACGCTTGTTTTTACAGCCGTTGAAGCTGAAAGCCGACCGAATGTCGAGTATGTGCGGATCGATTTCGGACAGGAGGTCTTGCCGCAAGTCTTGCACTATTTATATGGGCAGAATTTGAATTCGTTGATGGTCGAAGGAGGTGCAGGACTGCTGGAAAGTTTCCTTGATGCCGGCCTGTGGGACGAGGCCTGGGTTGAAACGGCTCCGGTTGTTTTGAAGGCGGGTGTGAAAGCGCCTGTTGTTCCCGGCGTATTGACCGGTACGGAACAGAAGCAGGGGCATCTTTTGGAAATCTGGAAACAAAAGGTTTAAAATGAACTTTATAATTCGTAACGACACTAAAATATTATAAATATTCCCCTATATGAGCTATAAAGCAAAAAATGTTTCTACTTTTGTGCCTTTATATGCAACAAACTTATTTTTTGATGAAAAATAGAATAGTACTGTTTATAGCTGGATGTTGTGCTCTGTTGTTGTCGTCTTGTCTGAGTTCGGATGAAACGCAATATGAGTGGAGTAAAGATTGTCAGATTCTATCTTTTTCTTTGTCGAATGATTCTATCCCGGAACTGAAGAATGTCGTTTTTACGATTGACCAGGTAGATGGGAAAATATTTAATATCGACTCAATGCCCTATGGAACGAAGCTGGATGAGAAAGTGATTTGTAAAGTTAAGCTGGCTTCTACGGTGTATACTTGCCAGGTCATGCAGGAGGCTATCAGCGATACTCTGAGCTATTGGAACCTGGAAGATTCGCTGGACTTTTCCAAACCGGTTAAATTCGTGAACACGTTGTGGGACGGGAAAACCACAAAGACATATATCGCACAAGTCAATATCCACCAGGTTGTTCCCGATTCGATGGTCTGGGGCATTTACAAGGAAGGCATTGCGGCAGGTGCTGTCAAGGAAGAAAAGGTTGTTGTTTTCGGTGAGGGAAGCGACGAGTTTTATTATATGTATACGCAGCCTGTAAACGTAAACGAGGGCTATCAGCTGTACCGTTCGGCCGTCGCAGACGGAAAGAACTGGACGAAACTGACGGTATCGGGTCTTCCTGCCGGAGAGGTCCGTTTGTCGCAGATTACAGCTTATGAAGATGCGTTTTATGCCGTTACGACAAAAGGCGTCCTTTATAGTTCAGCCGATGGCCAGACGTGGTCGCCTGTTGAAAACACTCCGGTGATAAAAGCTCTTTTGGGTACTATCGATGTAGACGATGACTTTACGGCAGCCGGTAAGCAGCCGTCAGCCCTTAGCGCGGTTATCGACAAGGAGGGTACGCTGGTTTACGGGTATATGAATGAAGCGAAGGAATGGAACGAAGGGACTTCTCTGAACGAAGGTTTCCCTTTGACAGGGTTTGGCAATCTTTCCTATAATTCGATGTTCCGTGCCCGTTTGTTAGTGGTTGCCGGAAGAGATAAGGATAATAAACTGACGAATACGGTTTGGGCGACGGAAGACGGAAAAGTCTGGGCGAAGCTGACGGATGATGAAACGGCTCCTTTTGATAAACAGGAAGGTGTCGCTGTGGCGGAATATGACGATAAAATGTTTATGCTGAGTGGTATCAATGAAGCAGGTAAAGCCTCTTCTGACATTTATCTGTCACGTGACGGTGGTGTAAACTGGAGCCTGTCGGACACGTTGGTCGTAATGCCGCAGGAATTCAAGGCAAGAGGGTTCTCTTCTATCTATGTGGATGAGGACAATTATATGTATCTTTTCGGCGGAAAAGAAACCAATAGTTCGAATGTATTGAACCAAATCTGGCGCGGCCGTATTAACCGCCTGGGTTTTTAAGTATAAAGAAAGTTCGTGGAGGACCATATAATTTTATGAGCGATTCGGCGTTAGAAAAGAAGGTATAGATTATAACAGAAAACGATTATGACTTCAACTTTCTTTCAGCGCATACTCATATTAGTTCTTTTGGCCGGTTGCATGACCGGTCTTCACGCACAAGAATATAAATACGAGATCGGAGGAATGGCAGGCGGAGCCTTTTATATGGGCGATGTCAACAAGAACGCTTTTTTCAAAGGGCTGAATCCCGCGTTCGGAGCCGTTTTTCGCTATAATCCCAATTTCAGGTGGGCTTTAAAGACCAATCTGATGTGGGGGCAGGTCTCCGGCACGACGGAAGGGCAACAGAATGTTTTTCCGGATCATGCACAAGGTTCCTTCAGCCGGAGCCTGATCGAACTGGGCGGACAGATGGAGTTTAACTTTTTTCCGTACAGTGATAAATTTGCGTATTCAAACGCAAAACGTTTCACTCCCTATATTTTTATGGGGTTGGGTGTGACGGTAGCGCCGGGTAGCGGAAAGACTTTTGCCGGTCCGAACATTCCGCTCGGTGTGGGGTTGAAATATAAGGTTAAGAACAGGATTAACCTAGGATGTGAGTTCTCGTTCCGCAAACTGTTTGGCGATGGTCTGGACGTGACGGACGACAGCAATGCGTTCCTGGATGATCCCTACCATATGAAGGGTAGTTTTTTGAAGAATAAAGATTGGTATTCTTTTTTGTTGTTTACGGTTACCTGGGATTTCGGTCCGCGATGCAGGACCTGCAACAACGCGAAGAATATAGATAATATACAGTAGTTATAGATGAAAACACTATGTCGCTGATTGAACAAATAGATAAAAATCGATTGCCGCAGCATGTGGCGATTATTATGGACGGCAACGGACGCTGGGCCAAAGCGAAGGGGAAAGACCGGAGCTACGGACACCAGGAGGGCGTTGTCTCTGTTCGTAAAGTCGTGGAAGCCGCTACAACCGTGGGTTTGAAATATCTGACGATGTACACGTTTTCGACGGAAAACTGGAATCGTCCGGAGGCGGAGGTACAGGCATTGATGAGTTTGCTGGTCGCAGCCATCCATCGAGAGACTCCCGACCTGATGAAAAACAATGTCCGTCTGATGGCGATCGGTAATCTGGACCGCTTGCCGGCAGATGCACACGCCACCTTGCAGGATTGTATCACACAGACTTCGGCCAATACGGGTGTTACGCTCATATTGGCTTTGAGTTATTCGGCCCGTTGGGAAATAACCGAAGCTGTGAAACGTCTGGCCGGAGAGGTGATGGAGAAGAAAATAACCCCCGACGATATAACTGAGGCAGTCGTCTCGGATCACCTGACAACCAAAGGTATTCCCGATCCGGATTTATTGATCCGTACCGGAGGAGAACAACGCGTCAGCAACTTCCTGCTTTGGCAGTTGTCATATGCCGAATTTTTCTTTACCGATGTGTATTGGCCGGATTTTAGAGAAGAAGAGTTGTATGGAGCTATATTGTATTACCAACAGCGTGAACGGCGCTTCGGTAAGACAAGTGAGCAATTAATCTTATAAACAATAGCTGTTATATGTACAAAAGAATAGTGCTGTTTTTCATGTTTCTGGGATTTGCCTTCGGGGCTTTTGCCCAGGAAACTGACACTACCAAGGTTGAAGAGCCGGCAGAAGTGCCGGTCATTTCCTATTCGTCACCTCCCAAGAAGTATAAAATTGCGGATATCAAGGTGACAGGGATTAAGAATTATGATGATTTCGTGTTAATCGGCTTTTCCGGTTTGTCGGTAGGGGATGAGATTACCATACCTGAGCCAGGCGGAGCGATTACAGATGCTGTAAAGCGTTTCTGGAAACATGGACTATTCTCGGATGTAAAGATTCTGGCAACTAAAATCGAGGGAGACCAGGTTTGGTTGGAGATCCAACTGAAACAGCGTCCGCGTATCTCGGAAGTCAACTATCATGGTATCAAGAAAGGAGAGCGTGAGGATCTGGAAGCCCGTCTGGGTTTGCGTAAAGGATACCAGGTGACCCCTAACCTGATTGACCGTGCGACTACGTTGATCAAGAAGTTCTTCGATGGCAAGGGCTTTAAGAATGTGGATGTCGAAATCCTTCAGAAAGACGATATCGCACATGAAGGCGAAGTGATCGTAGATATCAACATCAACAAAAACGAAAAGACCAAAATCCACAAGATCCATTTCGAAGGAAACAGTGCGTTGACTGACCGCGACTTGAAAAAGGCGATGAAGAAGACGAACGAAAAGTTCAGTTTGTTTAACGACTGGAAGAGCAGTATCTTGGAAGCATTCAGCACGAAGAAATTTACGACCGAAGAATACGAAAACGATAAGAAACATATTATCGAGAAATACAATGAAAAAGGGTATCGCGATGCTGTTCTTGTGGAAGACAGTGTTGTGAACTATAACGACAAACGTGTGGATATCTTCCTGAAAGTGGAAGAAGGTGACAAATATTACCTGAAGGATATCAACTTTGTCGGTAATACGAAATATCCGACGGAGCAGTTGTTGTATATTTTAGGAATGAAACCGGGCGACGTTTACAACCAGAAGAAACTGAATGAACGGTTGACGACCGACGATGATGCCGTTTCTAACTTGTATTATAACAACGGTTATATCTTCTTTGGGGCGGATCCGGTCGAAGTGGATGTCGAAAACGACTCTATCTCTTTGGAAGTCCGTATTCAGGAAGGTCCTCAGGCAACAATCAACCGGGTGATCATTAACGGTAACGACCGTCTGTATGAAGATATCGTGCGTCGTGAACTCCGTACGAAGCCGGGTATGTTGTTCAGCCGTGATGACTTGATGCGTTCAACCCGTGAAATCGCACAGATGGGACATTTCGACCCGGAAAACCTGGTTCCGCAACCGATACCTGATCCTGATAACGGAACAGTGGATATCCAGTACAACCTCGTATCCAAGGCAAACGACCAGATTGAGTTCTCGGCCGGTTGGGGACAGACTGGTGTGATCGGTAAGTTGAGTTTGAAGTTTACGAACTTCTCCATGAAGAACTTGCTGAACCCGAGTACCTATAAAGGTATTATTCCGCAGGGTGAGGGACAGACGCTGACGCTGAGCGGCCAGACAAACGGACGTTACTATCAGGCGTACAGCATTTCGTTTATGGACCCGTGGTTTGGTGGCAAACGCCCGAATACATTGTCCGTGAGCGCTTACTTCTCCAAACAGACGGATATCAGTAGCAATTACTTGAGCAATAATAGTTATGGCTATAACCCGTACTATGGTTATGGCGGTTATCCTTATTATGGTGGCTACGGCGGCTATGGTTACGGTTATGGCTACGGTTACGGTTATGGCAATTACGGTAACTATGAACTGGCTTACGACCCGGATAAGTCAATCATGATGTTCGGGCTTTCTGCCGGTTACGGTAAGCGTTTGAACTGGCCGGATGACTACTTCCAGTTTATGGCGACTCTGAACTATCAGTTGTATATGATGAAAGACTGGGATTACTTCTTGGTAAATAACGGAAACTGTCATAACATCAACTTAGAATTGAACTTGCAGCGTAACTCTATCGACAACCCGCTGTACACACGTAAAGGTTCCCAATTCATGTTCTCGGTTGCCGCAACTCCGCCTTGGTCATTATGGGACGGTAAGGATTATAAGAATATGAGCGACCAGGACGAAGACAAGTTCCGCATGATCGAATATCATAAATGGAAATTCAAAGCGAAGATCTTCTCTCCGCTGGCTCCGTTGACAGTGAAACGTACGCCGGTGTTGATGACACGTGTCGAATACGGATTCTTGGGTTCTTATAACAAGTATAAGAAATCGCCGTTCGAAACCTTCTATATGGGAGGTGACGGTATGAGTGGATACTCTAGTACCTATGCAACTGAAACAATCGGTTTGAGAGGTTACGAAAATGGTAGTATTGCCGGTAACGGAGGTTACAATTCGTATGGTTACGCTTACTCCCGTCTGTCGATGGAGTTGCGCTATCCGTTCTTGTTGGAACCGTCTTCAACGATCTACGGTCTGGTATTCGTGGAAGCGGGTAACGCCTGGATTGACTTAAAAGATTTCAATCCGTTCCAGTTGAAGCGTTCTGCCGGTGTCGGTGTCCGTATCTTCCTCCCGATGATCGGTATGATGGGTATCGACTGGGCTTATGGTTTCGACCGTCCTGACGGAAGTTCCCAGAGAGGCGGTAGCAATTTCCACTTCATTATTGGACAAGAATTCTAAGGGGTTGACAATTAGATAGAAAGAGGCAATCGGGGTTCATTACCGGTTGCCTCTTTATGTTTAGGTTTTCCTTACGAAGTTTCCCTAAGTCTGTTAAATTGTTAATTGTCTCTTATTAATTTTCAATTTTCAACTTTCAATTTTCAATTCTCTTATCTTTGTAGTCAGAAGGTATAACTATAAATGACATGTGTATGAAAAAGATTATTGCCTTAAGCTGTCTGTTGTTCCTCTGCTCGTTTGCAGGG
>DXRF01000065.1:0-4397 GCA_019411205.1 Parabacteroides sp.
AGAACCTGATGGGGCAGGCAAAGTTGTTCCGTGCCATGAACTATTTCCATTTGGTGAAATTTTTTGGAGATGTTCCTTTGATTCTTGAGCCGTATGAAAGCTTGGAAGATATGTTTGTTTCGCGTACAGCTTCAAAAGAAGTATATGCACAAATTATTCAGGATTTGCAAGACGCTTCTGCTGTTTTGAATGATGCTGCTTATACGAAGAATGGCTTCCGTGTGACAAAATGGGTTGCCGAAACAATGCTGGCGGATGTTTATTTGAACTTGAGTGGTTATCCTGTTCTGGAAAATCATTATGCTGATGCTGCAAAGGCTGCCCGTAACGTGATTAATAGTCACCGTCATGCCCTGATTGAAAATCTGGATACGAAGGCGAACAGCGCCTATAACCAGATTCGTACTCTTGATGACTCCAATGAGTATATTTTCTCAAGAGAATACGATGCAAATATTTCCGGTAATCATCCGCAACCGGGATTTTGTTTCCCGTTGGGTGCTGAAGGTTGGGGAATTTTCCGATATTCTATTTTGTTGAGAACTTATACTCCGACAAAAGAATTGTATAATATTTATGATCCGGAAAATGACTTGCGTGTCCAGGAAAAACAATATTTCCATACTTCTTATACTTATATAAAAGATGGTAAGGAGATTACACAGAAGTTTGATGTAAGCCCTTATGTTTGGTATAATGAAGATGCCTTATTGAACACGGGTAAGAATGGAAAAGACCTTCCCATCTACCGTTATCCTGAAATCTTGCTGATTGCGGCGGAGGCAATAGCGGAAAGTGAAGGGGTTACGGCTGAAGCGATTGGCTATTTGGCAGATGTTCGTGCACGAGCTTATACTAAGATGGACCGTGCTACTATTGTAGCCAGTCTGACTGGTTTGTCCAAAGAAGACTTTATCCATGAAGTATGGACGGAACGTCTCCGTGAGTTCATCTTTGAAAACAAGATTTGGTCGGACATCCAGCGTACACGCCAATATCCGCAAACATCTGAAGCTAATAGAGGCAAAGTCACTTATAGAAATGTAATAGGGGCGACTAATCCGTGGGGAGCCACCTTCGAAGAGAAACATTTATTGTGGCCGATCTCTCACAACGAGATTCAGAGAAATCCGGCATTGGAACAAAATCCGGGTTACGATAGATAATTGAATAGAACCGATTGTATAATGAGGTATTAAGTTAATCTCAGAAGGGAGGTTGTTCGTCACGGGCAACCTCCCTTTTTATTGATTTTTGAGAAAAATCCACATTACTTGCTTTTACATAAGGGTGTGTTTGACTTATCTTTGTAAATAGAATATTAATCATATAAATAAAAAATGAAGAAAAAGAGTATATGGGCTTTTGCCCTTATCGCTATGCTAACCTGCTTGGGAAGGCCTGCCGTTGCGGCGGACGGTGCTTTTGATCCGGTAGAGTATGTTAATCCTTTAATGGGGACACAGTCGACGTATGAACTATCGACCGGTAACACCTATCCGGCCATAGCACGTCCTTGGGGTATGAATTTCTGGACACCGCAAACTGGTAAAATGGGTGACGGATGGGGGTATATCTATACCGCCAATAAGATACGTGGTTTTAAACAAACCCATCAGCCAAGTCCCTGGATCAATGATTACGGGCAGTTTGCGATCATGCCGGTTGTCGGCACCCCTGAATTTGATCAGGATAAACGGGCCAGTTGGTTCTCTCACAAAAGTGAGATCGCAAAACCGTATTACTACGAAGTCTATCTGGCGGAACATGATGTAAAGACCGAGTTGACACCGACAGATCGTGCTGCCATGTTTCGTTTCACTTTCCCGGAAAACGAACATTCTTATGTTGTAGTGGATGCGTTTGACAAAGGCTCCTATATCAAAGTGATCCCTGAAGAAAACAAGATTATCGGTTATACGACCAAGAACAGCGGTGGTGTACCGGACAATTTCAAAAACTATTTCGTCATCGAATTTGACAAGCCTTTCACTTATGAAGCAACTTTTGCCGATGCAACATTGAAGGAAGGTATTCGTGAGCAGCAATCCAACCATGTCGGTGCCGTTATCGGTTTCAAGACGGCGAAAGGCGAGATTGTACATGCGAAGGTTGCCTCTTCATTTATCAGTTTCGAACAAGCTTCTCTCAATCTGAAAGAGTTGGGTTCTGACAATCTTGACACACTGGTGCAAAAAGGCAAAGAAGTTTGGAATAAGGAGTTGAGTAAGATTGAAGTGGAAGGTGGCACGCTGGACCAGTATCGGACATTCTATTCCTGTATGTATCGTTCGCTTCTGTTTCCCCGTAAGTTTTATGAAATAGATGCGTCAGGGAAAGTCGTGCATTATAGTCCTTACAATGGAGAAGTATTACCGGGCTATATGTTTACGGATACCGGCTTTTGGGATACGTTCCGTAGTCTGTTCCCGTTCCTGAACCTGATGTACCCGACGATGTCGAAAGAGATGCAGGAAGGTTTGATCAATACTTATAAAGAAAGTGGTTTCTTCCCCGAATGGGCAAGTCCCGGACATCGTGGTTGTATGGTGGGCAACAACTCTGCTTCGGTTTTGGTGGACGCTTACATCAAAGGTATAAAGGTGGATGATCTCGAAACTTTGTACAAAGGTTTGATCCACGGAACAGAAAATGTACATCCAACTGTTTCTTCTACCGGCCGTCTCGGACATGACTATTACAACAAATTGGGCTATGTACCTTATGATGTAAAGATTAACGAGAATGCCGCCCGTACGTTGGAATATGCCTATAATGACTGGTGCATCTATCAGATTGCAAAAGACTTGGGACGTCCTAAAAAGGAACTGGATCTGTATGCCAAACGTGCCATGAACTATAAAAACTTGTTTGATAAAGAGACCAAACTGATGCGTGGAAAGAATAAAGACGGCAAGTTCATGGCTCCTTTCTCACCATTGAAATGGGGAGATGCTTTCACGGAAGGAAATAGCTGGCATTATACATGGTCGGTTTTCCACGATCCGCAGGGATTGATCGATTTGATGGGTGGACGAAAAGAATTCACTACTATGTTGGATTCCGTATTTGCAGTTCCTCCCGTATTTGATGATAGTTATTATGGACAGGTTATCCATGAGATTCGTGAAATGCAGATTATGAATATGGGAAACTATGCACATGGCAACCAGCCGATCCAGCATATGATTTATCTGTACAATTATGCCGGTGAGCCTTGGAAAGCCCAATACTGGCTACGTCAGGTGATGGACCGTATGTATACTCCGACACCGGATGGTTATTGTGGTGACGAAGATAACGGACAGACTTCCGCCTGGTATGTATTCTCTGCCCTTGGCTTCTATCCGGTTGCTCCCGGAACAACACAATATGTATTGGGCGCGCCTTTGTTTAAGAAAGCCACCCTGCATTTTGAGAATGGAAAGAATCTGGTTATCAATGCACCGGAAAACAGCGACAAAAATATCTATATCGAGTCTATGTCTTTTAACGGAAAGAATTATACGAAAAACTATCTGGAACATTTCGAACTGTTGCAAGGCGGTGTCTTGGATATCAAAATGGGAGATAAGCCGAACATGAACAGAGGAGTGAATCCGGAAGATTTCCCATATTCATTTTCAGTAAATGAAAAACAAAAGAAATAAACGATGGAGATACTAAAGAAAACAGGGAAATTTTTATTGGGCGTCGTGATCGGATTGGCCATCATGATGTTTGCCGACAGATATTATGTCAAAGGAAAACGGTTGGTAGCCGATAACCTGCCGAAAGAACCGGTAGAATATGTTAACCCCTATATGGGAAACATCAGCCATCTGCTGGTGCCGACCTATCCGACCGTCCATCTGCCTAACAGTATGTTGCGTGTGTATCCCGAACGTGGTGATTTTACGGGAGACCGGTTGGGAGGGCTGCCTCTCATCGTGACAAGCCATCGGGGTAGTTCGGCTTTCAACCTGAGTCCTTATCAGGGTGATGAGGCGGGTCTGAAACCGGTTATCCAGTATAGTTACGATCGGGAAAAGATTGTCCCGTATCGATATCAGGTATATTTGGATGATGCGAATATCGAGGTCGATTATGCTCCATCTCACCAGAGTGCGGTTTATAGCCTTACATTCGAGAAAGACAGACCGGCTTATCTGGTGTTCAATAGCCGGAATGGAGAGCTGAAATGTGATGGAAACACAGTCAGTGGTTTTCAATATGTAGATAAGAAAACGAAAGTTTATTTATATGCCGAAACAGACAAGACACCGGAGAAATCCGGTGTCTTGACCGATGGGATCGTGAAGTACGGTGAATCGTCTGTAGAAGGGAAAAATGCCGCTTTGGCATTGGCTTTTTCCGGCCAGAAAGAGATCGGCGTTCGTTATGGTATCTCTTTTATC
>DXRF01000065.1:4407-4919 GCA_019411205.1 Parabacteroides sp.
GCCCGGAAAAATCTGGAGCGTGAAATCGATTCATATGATGTAGATGTAATTGCTCAGATCGGACGAAACGAGTGGAACGACGCTTTGGGTAAGATACAGGTAAGCGGAGGAAGTGAAAATGACAAGGTTGTTTTCTACACTTCTCTGTATCGTTGTTATGAGCGTCCGGTGAATCTGAGCGAAGATGGCAAATACTATAGTGCTTTTGACGGTAAGATACATGAAGACGGTGGCCATTCGTTCTATACCGACGACTGGATTTGGGATACTTATCGTGCCACTCATCCGCTTCGTATCCTGATCGATAAAGAACGTGAGACCGATATTATCAACTCCTATCTCTTGATGGCCCAGCAGATGGGGACGAACTGGATGCCGACATTCCCTGAAGTGACCGGCGACTCCCGCCGTATGAACTCCAACCATGCCGTTGCCACTGTTATCGATGCTTGGCGGAAAGGTGTCCGCGGTTTCGATCTTGAAAAAGCATATGAAGCAGCCCGTAAGGGTAT
>DXRF01000065.1:4929-12344 GCA_019411205.1 Parabacteroides sp.
AAACGTTGATCCCCTGGTCGGCGGCTCCTTCCGGATGGCTGGATGAATTTTATAAGGAACATGGCTATATCCCGGCTTTGAAACCGGGTGAAAAGGAAACGGTGGCTAACGTCTCTCCGTGGGAAAAACGTCAGCCGGTCGCCGTTACCTTAGGAACAGCTTATGACGAATGGTGCCTTTCTCAGATTGCGGCCGAATTGGGAAAGAAAGAGGATGCGGAATATTTTCTTGCCCGGTCTTATAACTACCGGAACCTCTTTAATCCGGAAACTCGTTTCTTCCATCCGAAGGATAAGGACGGCCAATTTATCGAAGGTGTGGATTACCGGTATTCTGGTGGTTTGGGCGCTCGTGATTATTATGATGAAAACAATGGCTATGTTTATCGTTGGGATGTACAACACAATATCGGCGACCTGGTTTCGCTCATCGGGGGAAATGAGGTCTTTACGGCTGCCCTCGATTCGATGTTCGATACTCCTTTAGGCATGTCCAAGTGGCAATTCTATTCGTTTCTGCCGGACCATACCGGTAATGTCGGTATGTTCTCGATGGCAAATGAACCGAGCCTGCATATCCCGTATCTGTATAACTATGCCGGACAACCTTGGAAGACGCAGAAACGCATCCGTGTCCTGCTTGACCAGTGGTTCCGTAACGACCTGATGGGAGTTCCGGGTGATGAAGACGGTGGCGGTATGTCTGCCTTCGTGGTGTTTAGTATGATGGGATTTTATCCGGTGACACCGGGATCTCCGACTTATAATATCGGTAGTCCGGTCTTTTCGGATGTGAAGATTGATCTCGGCGATGGTAACGTGTTCGAGATTGTAGCAGATGGTGCTACCCATGATAATAAATATGTGCAATCGGTCACGTTGAACGGCAAAGAGTTGAATCAACCCTGGTTTGACCATAGCCAGATCACTGCCGGCGGTGTCCTGTCTTTGAAGATGGGGGCGAAAGCAAATAAAGAATGGGGGATTGGAAATCCTCCGCCATCGGTGGGTCCGATGCAGAAGTAATAAAAAAGCGGTGTGCATTCTGTGTTTTACTTGCATAAAAACATAAGAATGCACACTTTTTTTATTCAAGTGGTAGTGTGAACCAGAAAGTAGAACCGGAACCTTTTACAGAATCGACTCCGATTGTCCCGTTCAGGTTATCGATGATAGTCCTGCTGATCGTCAATCCCAGACCGGTTCCTTGTTTAAACTCATTTATTTTGATGAAGCGTTCGAATATACGTTTTCGGTCATCCTCGGAAATGCCGATTCCGGTGTCCTGTACGCTCACGCGCAAATAATTTCTTTCTTGTTTGTAGGAGATCGTAATGCTCCCTTTTTCCGTGAATTTGATTGCATTATTTACGAAGTTCAATATGACCTGCATAATACGCTGAGGATCTGTTTTCAGCCGGATGGAGGGCAACTCTTTGTCAAATACTAACTTTACACCCAGTTTCATCTTGAGAAAGCTTGCCTGGAATACCTCTTCGCAAATCTCTTTGATATTCGTTTCGGTAATGTGATAATCAAGTGTGCCGGATTCTATTTTCGAAAAGTCCAGGATATCATCTATCAGATGGAGTAATAAATCATTATTTTTGTGGATGATTTCCAAGTATTCCTTTTTCTCGTCTTCGTCCGGAGTTTCGGCTACTATATCGGAAAAGCCGACGATCGCATTTAAAGGTGTACGGATTTCATGACTCATGTTTGCCAAGAAAGCGGACTTCAATTTGTCTGCTTCCTTCACGCGGATCAGTTCATTGTCTCTTTCCCGTTTCTCTTTGGCCTTCCGGTAATTCTCTGTATCGTCTAAAACAATATACAGATACCCGAATATCTTGTTTCGCCAATCTTTTAATGTAATGCCCGTTACTTGCAGGTGCTTTTCTCCATCTTTGATGGCGGTTGTATAATATTGGGTGTCTTTGATGGAATGAAAATTATAGTCTAATATGAAAGTGACGTCTTCTCCATTTTTCAGTTTATGGTTGACCCATTCCGGGATATTCGGATTCTGAAACATATTGACGCCGATTGCACTTTCACGTGTCGTTCCGAATATTTCCAAGTCAGCATCATTCAGATCGAGTAAGGTTCCATCAATGTCATATAGTTCGACTCCCAAAGATAGCTTTTCAAAAATAATGCGGAATTTAGCTTCGCTTTTAAGCATCAGGTTGGCCGAATGTTCCATGATGTGCTGGGCATGTTCCCGTCCGATCGCTATGGATACGATATCGGCCAATACCCGTAGATTTTCGATATCGAGGGCATTCCAGTTCGAATATTTCTTGACGGAGTCCAAACCGATAAACCCGTATACTCTTCCTTGGCTCGAAACCGGGAGAGCCAGAAGTGAGAGGACGTCCTGAAGTTCCAGCAGATGTTGCTCGGCTACCGCAACCGGAGGCATTTTAGCCGTATCATAGATGATAATGTCTTTCCCGGCTTTGATCTGATCTATCCACCAGGGGATATCGTCTTTCGATAACTGTCTTAACAGATCTTCCCGCATCGAGATAATGCCTTCGGAGGTCACTTCATGGGTAAGATCGACGATAGAACTTTGTTCGTCGAAGATACCGATATATACACGTTCTACATCGAAGAAATGCAGGATATGCAATAGTGCTTTGTCTATGATGGCTGCGTCGTTGGTGCTAAGTAAAAGAGAAAGGACATCCGATATTGTTTTGCGTAAGACAATCATATTGACCATCATTTTGTTCGAACAGGAAATGGAGTCACTCTCGGCCTGTTCCTTCTTTAGCCGTTCAATTTCAGATATCAGATCTTTCCTTGAATAATCCCTATATTTATCCATCTGTGAAATTGTATGAGGTGCAAAATTATATTTTGCAAATGTAGAGATAATTATTGATATTCAGGGAAAATAAAAATATTAATCTGTCTTGTCCGGGAACGGATAAAGGTTTATTGAGTACAGTCCATTCCATGTATGAAAAATAGTCGTATATTTGTGTACGTTATGGAAAAAAAAGAACTTAAGATAAACGCCGATAAGACAAACTGGTATGTGTTGTATACCGCTCCCAGAGCGGAAAAGCAGGTGAGGGACCGGATTGATGCGCTTGGAGTCGAGTGCTGGCTTCCGCTTCATCGTGCACCCAGGGTTTGGTCTGACCGTGTCAAAATCGTGGAGTTGCCATTATTTAACTCTTATCTGTTTGTACGGTGTACCGACCCGGAGTTAAGAAATCTGACCCGAGTGTATGGCGTGGCCCGTATCGTCTATTACAATGGAAAACCGGCTGTTGTTCGCCAGAAAGAGATCGACGCCATTCAGGATTTTCTCGACCAAGCATCCGAACATGCTTTATGTCCCGGCGAAGAGGTCGAGATCCTTTGCGGAGCCATGAAACATGTTTCCGGAAAAGTAAAGAAGATCAAAAAGAATCATTTGGTTCTATTCCTTGAACAATTGGGGGCTACCGTCTGTGTCAGACTGGACGACGTTGCCCGGGTGGACCGGTTGAAATAATGATAATTGTCAGACCAGTTGCCGATAGATATAATCCATATCGACATGTTTCCTGACTAAAGCCGCCAACTTATCGTATTGTTCTTCTTTGAATGCGGCATAGTCGAAAGGGAGGTCTGCCATTTCTTTATCAAATCCTTCGGCGAGGTTATTCAAAACCTCCGGGTTGTCCAGTATCCCGTGCATGTAGCTGCCCCAGCATGTGCTATTCAGATAATAACCGTCTGTCCGTCCGTCGTCGAGGATGGCTACCGGGCTTTCGGGGGCGTCGCCAAGCAGCGTTGTCCGTCCCATATGTATCTCGTAGCCGTGACAGTCGTAGGGGATGGTTTGCGAACCGTCCTTACAGGAACCGTCCTTGCATAGCCCGGGCAGAAAGGCAAAGGTGCTTTGGCGGGTTATTTTTTCCGGTTCGATGATCGTGCATTGCGGCAGCAGGCCCAATCCGGGGACGGCAGGCAGGTTCCCTTCGATTGCTTTCGGGTCTTCGAGGCGTGCTCCCATCATCTGATACCCTCCACAGATGCCGATAACTTTTTTACCGTTTTTGTGGGCACGGATAATCGCTTCGGCTATACCGCTTGCCCGCAGGCTTTGAAGATCTGAAAGTGTATTTTTGGAGCCGGGGAGCAGGATGATATCCGCTTTTTCTATCTCGTCGATGTTGTTCGTATAATAGGCATTGAAGCGGGGGTCCATGTCCAATACATCAAAGTCGGTGAAATTGGACATCCGTTTCAGCAAAATGATCGCAACGTTGATCTTTCCGTCCCGGTAAGTATTGTGTTTCATATCGAGGGCGACCGAATCTTCTTCTTCGATCTTGATATCGCGAAACCAAGGGATCACACCTACTACCGGTATACCGGTCAAGTCCTCGATAATTTTCCTGCCGTCATCAAAAAGAGAAGCGTCTCCCCTGAATTTATTGATAATGATCCCTTTCATCAAAGCTCTTTCTTCCGGCTTCAGAAGGGCAATTGTTCCGTAAACAGATCCGAAAACGCCGCCTCGGTCTATATCGGCAACCAGAAAGGTAGCCGCTCCGGCCTGTTCGGCCATCCGCATATTGGTGATGTCTCGGTCACGTAGGTTCAGTTCGGAAATACTGCCGGCCCCTTCCAATACGATCGGGCTATAGCGACTTTCCAGGCGGTGGAAGGCTTCAATCGCCTCTTTGAATAGTTCCTCTTTTCGGTTTTGCATACCGAAATAATCCCGTGCAGACATGTTCCCGACCGGCCGGCCGTTCAAGACGACCTGGGAGCTTTTATCATTCGTCGGTTTTAGCAATACTGGGTTCATATCCGTATGCGGGGCGATCCCGCAGGCTTCGGCCTGTACCACCTGTGCACGTCCCATTTCTCCTCCTTCGGGAGTGGAGTAGGAGTTGAGTGACATATTTTGCGCCTTGAATGGTGCCGGATGATATCCGTCTTGTTTGAATATACGGCAGAATGCAGCATTGATAACGCTTTTGCCCGCATCGGAACAAGTCCCGACAAACATGATCGGTTTTAGGCGTACGTTCATCTCTTTACCTCCATTCTCATTATGTAATCGTTCATGTAATAGCCGTTCCCGATATGGAAATCACGGGTTGCATGTTCGTGAAATCCCATATGCTTGTAGAAGCCTACGGCTGGGTTGTGGCGGTTTACGTTCAGCTCTATCGTGAAGGGACCCGGATGGATTGTTTTCAGGTAAGCTATTCCCTGTTCGATTATGAAACGCCCGATTCCCGAACCATGCAGGGAGGGTAAAGAATATATTTTTTGAAATTCATATAAATCCTTTTCTACGGTTTCGATGGATAGGTAACCAGAAGGGACACCGTCGGCATAGATGATGAAGAACTGGTGGTGAAGTTCGCTCATCTGCTTTAGAAGGCTTTCATGGCTGTACATCATCTCGAACATATAGTCGAGCTGTTCGCGGGAGAGGATGGAACCATAGGTGGGTTCCCATATATTGGATGCCAAAGTCCGGATTAAAGGACAATCGGCAAGGGTTGCTTTTTCGATGGAAAACATATATTTGGGATTTATGTAGATGACATAAAATACGGCACAAAGATAGAATGCAAATTGTCATCTCGGTCGAAAAAAGGGAAAAATATTTTTTTATGGGACGAAAGCTGTTTTTGATTGCTTCCGTCCCATGAAAAACAGTTTCGTTTCAGACCACCCGTAACCCCGCTTGCAGTGTACGCATTTCTTTTGGAACAGATTTTCGGATGCTTTCGATCAGAATGCCGGCGACCGAGTGCCGGATAAAATCTTTGCGGGTTACCCAGACGATTTCACGTGCCGGTTTGGGGATGGCAAACGGGCGTATCAGTTCTTTCTGCTGTTCGCTTAACTGATAGGTAGCCAGCTCAGGAATGAAAGTGACGCCGTTACCGCTTTCTACCATACGCATAAAAGTCTCCAGGCTTCCCAAACGATAAGCTGCCTGGCGGAGTTTGACCTTTTCCATTTGGCAGAAACGCATCAGCTGATCGCGGAAACAATGTCCTTCATCCAGTAACCAAAGACGTTCGTCGCTGATATCGGCGGAGCGGATCATCTCTTTCTTGAACACGCTTTCGTTGCGGGCCACGTAAGCATAAAACTGTTCGTAATATAGGATGTCTCCCTGTAGCTGCATCTCTGTCGGATGGTTCGCGATGATGGCTGCGTCTATCTCACCGTTCAGGAGAGCTTTCGTCGTAGGAGCCGTTTGCATTTCCAGGATGCGGATATCCAGATCAGGATGCTTCTCTGATATTTGCTGGAAAAAGCGGGGAAGCAGATAAGGAGCGATCGTCGGTAATACGGCGAGGCGGAACGTACCTTTCAAAGATTGCTCTTCTTCGTTTACGATATCTTTAATCAGAGAAGTCTGGTAGAGGACTACGCGTGCCTGGTCGATCACCTTACGGCCGGCAGGGGTAGGGCTGACCGGTTGGATATTGCGGTCGAAAAGTTTCACGCCCAGTTCATCTTCCAGTTTCTGGATCATCATGCTTAATGTCGGTTGAGTTACGCGGCAATGTTCTGCCGCTTTGGCAAAATGGCGGTAGGTGTCTACAGCCAGGATGTATTCGAGTTGTTGTATATTCATATTCTTTAGTTTGTTGTTAGGGATTCTATATTGATAATTTTTACGAAGATAGAAAAAAATCATGAAATATGATGCGATACATATATGTTTTGAAAAAAGCAGGCCGGATGAAATAATTGTGTAAAAAAACATGTTGTTGTGTCTCCGGTATTGGGTCGGTAATCTGTTCTATCGAGGTATGATAGAGTATGTCTATTCAGGTATAGAAATTATCTGTTTGACAGGAACTTATATCTGATGTATCTTTGCAGTACAAGAAAAACAAAAAAGTATAACAATTAAAAAAGTAAAGTATTATGAAGACATTAGATTATATCCATTTGGACGCAGTTGCAGCAGGCAAAGTAGTTGAAGCATTACAACAGTTATTAGCCGACTATCAAGTATTCTATACAAACCTTCGTGGTTTTCACTGGAACATCAAAGGACATGGTTTCTTTGTCCTTCACAGCAAATTCGAAGATATGTATAATGATGCCGCCGAAAAGGTGGATGAACTGGCTGAGCGTATCCTGATGTTGGGTGGTGTTCCGGTCAACAAATTCAGTGAATATCTGAAAGTTGCCAAAGTGAAGGAGGTATCGGGCGTATCTTGTGCGGACGAAGCGTTGGAAAACGTTCTGAACACTTACGGCCACTTTATTGCCGAAGAACGTAAATTGCTTTCTCTGGCTTCCGAATCCGGAGACGAAGCGACAGTAGCTTTGATGAGCGATTATTTGAAGGAACAGGAAAAATTGGTTTGGATGTTAGTAGCTTACTCTTCTTGTGACTGTAAGAAATAATAAGTATGTAAG
>DXRF01000066.1 GCA_019411205.1 Parabacteroides sp.
CTGTACCGAAATCCTTCCCAAGTAAAACCTTTTAATGCCTCCGGATCGGTAATCCGGTTTTTAATGATATAACGGGTCATTTGGCCACGTGCCATCTTGGCATAGATTACGATTGCTTTGGCTTTCCCGTTTTTCCAGACTTTAAAATCCGGTGTTATTACACGGACAGATTGTTCTATCTTTTTCCAGTCGAATGATGGTTGCAGGTCCATACTACCCAAATTGACCAGCAGGTTGTTATCGGCTTTCACCTCTTCGATAAGTGGTTCTGTTTGTCGGGTACGCCAGTAAGCATACATATTCCCTTCTCCTAATTCAGGCAGTTTCACATCATACTCCATCCGGTAAGGTTTGATCAGGTCCAGCGGACGAAGGAGGCCATAACAAATGGAAATGAGCCGCAAATGATCCTGGGCAAAGCGGAAGTCCGCTTCTGTAAAATCTTTGGGATTGATATTTTTGAATACGACACCCGTATAAGCCAATAAGGCCTGTAGTGGTTCTTCTTCCGCAGAATGGAAATTCTGAAAACGGTGGTAACTTTCCAGCATCAGCTTGGGACTGAGCTTTAGTATCCTGCCTAATTCTTCGGCGGGATATTGAGCCATGTGCAATGCGATCTCGATTGCTTCCTGGTTGAACCGGGGCGTCGTGCCAGCAGGTGCTTTTATTTTGGATGTTCCAGCCATTGTCTTGGCCGGAGATAAGATGATATGCATACTTGGAATATATTGTTTTATTGATATGAATATCTTGTTGTTTATATCTGGTGCATGAATAAAAGCCGGATATCCCGTATCCATTTCCTGATATAGCTGCCTGATATTACGATGCAGACTGCCGATAGCACTACTACTATTCCTCCGATCTGTATCGGTTGCAGATGCTCATTTAAGAAAAGGACGCCCATGCATACGGCGGTAAGCGGCTCCATACATCCTAAAATTGCAGTTGTAGTCGAACCTATATAACGAATGGCCAGTATCAACGTAAGATCAGATACAAGCGTCGGGAGAAAAGCGACCATCAGCACGTCTATTGTTGTGTCCAGATTCGGTATTGGATCGGGGAAATCTCCTTTTACCGCCAGATTTATTAGAAAGACAATCGCTCCGGAAAGCAGGATATAGAAAGTGGCTTTCAAGCTGTCGAGTCTGGCAATCCGGCTTCGGTTCATACCTACGATGTAGGCAGCATAGGCAACCACTGTAGCCAATACCAACATCAATCCTTTCATATTGATAGAACCTCCCGGCGTATTTCCTCCGCTTAACATATAGACACCGCTTACCGCCATTACCATTGCCAGCAATATCGGCATTGTCAGTTTGTCTTTATAAAAAATAAACATGATCAGGCTGACTACCACCGGATAAAGGAAATGGATCGTTGTTGCCACCCCGCTCGGTATATAAAGATAAGCCTCCGTCAGCCAAAGCGCCGTGATGGCATAGAGTGTGCCTAAGATAAAAGCGATCCCGAATTCACCTTTTCGTATATCGAACGGAATCTTTTTCACCCACATCAGTACGGCAACCAGTACGGATGCTAAGGAAAAACGGTAGAACAGCAACGAATCCAAACCTACGCCGTTTTCAAGTGCCGGAATGGAAAAAAGAGGAATCAATCCGAATGTGGCGGATGCGATAAGCCCGTACAAAAAACCTTTTACCTTCATGTAAATTCACAGTTGTTGAAATGAGGGGACAAAAGTAGCAAATCTTTTCGAACCTTTTTTTATGAAATGGGAATCATGCTTTGCTATTCTTTTCGATTAATTTTGTATGTTTACGGTGTATTAGAAAATGATGGACAGCTAATTATGTCCGGGAGCATGATGAATAACCCTTGTTTAGGGAGTGCGGAAATTAATACAAACTTTATATTATATGAAAATCGGAATCGGTATTCTACTATTATTATTTGTTACCTCTTTGCAGGCACAGAACATTATAGGAAAGGTCATAGACAATAAAAAACAACCGGTAGATGGTGCAACCATCGTTTTGCAGGCAATAGATTCTACTTATATAAACGCTTCTATTTCAAATGTAGACGGAACTTTTGTGCTGGATAGCCAGCCTGAAGAATACCGCTTGATCGTACAGCATCTCTTGTACAAGACTAAGGAAATCAAGGGAAAGGGCATAGATGTCGGTGTCATTCAGCTTGATCCGCAGGATTATGCTTTGGATGAGGTTGTGGTAAAAGCGGAGCGTCCTTTTGTGAAGGTGGAAGAAGGGCGTTTGGGATATGATCTGTCCGTTCTTGCCGGCGACGGAGTGGTGAACAATGCATACGAGGCTCTGACTAAACTCCCCGGTGTAAAGGAGACTAAAGGCGTACTAACTTTGGCTGGTACGGGAAACTTGACGGTCGTCTTGAATGGAAAACCGACAACAATGGACGCCGGACAACTTGAGACGCTTTTGCGCAATACTCCGTTGGATAGGGTGGAAAAGGCAGAAGTCATGTACAGCGCGCCTCCCGAATATCATGTAAGATAATTTGGATGATGAAGATCATTTTAATCTCGCCTATACCAGCAGCTTTACACCTGAGCAGCATAGCAATAGCCTGACTTCCGGTAATTATCAGGCAAGCAATGTTGACAAATATGTCGAAACCCGTATGCACAATGTCACTTTGCAATATCATTCCGGATATGGATTTGATGTCGGCGGAGATTACACGCATTATACGTCAGATAATAACCAAACTTTGTTTGCGGATTATGCGGATGGTGCTCAAAGCGGTTTCTCTATAATCGGTGGTCAAAAGATAGACCGTTATTCTATTTATGTTGACCGGAAGCGTTCTTTGGCTAAAGAATGGGATTTGGGGTACGGTATGTCTTACCGATTTGCAAAAGACCGTGACTTTCAGACCTATGATAAGGTTACAGGTGATATCCCGACCGAAAATACGGATTCCCGGCTTCGTGAGCAGACTGCCAATGTCTATGTTTCCTTGAGCAAGAACTATGCGACTGGTACATCAGTTTCTATCTCTGCTACAGGTGAATATTATACCATCGGCAATTATCGTAAGTGGGCAGTCTATCCGCAAGCATCTTTGACGTATGTAAAATCTTCCGAACATTTATTCCAGTTTTCGTTATCGACGGATAAGACTTATCCGGGTTATTGGGATATGCAGTCTTCCGTCAGTCATCTGAACGGATATACCGAGCTTTGGGGGACGCCGGGATTGAAACCTTCGACAGCCTATAATTTGAACGGCAATTATATATGGAAGCAAAAGTATATTTTCGGCCTGTTCTTCATGCATACGTCTGACTTTTTCGTACAGACGGGCTATCAATCGACCGACCGTTTGGCATTGATTTATAAGAATACGAACTGGAACTATATGCAGATGTGGGGGACAAACGTCATCTTACCCTTTAAAGCCGGAAATTGGCTGGATTCACGACTTACTTTGGTAGGTATGCAAGTTCACCAGCGTTGCGATGACTTTTTTGATATCCCGTTTAACCGAAGGAAATGGATGTTCAACAGTTCGCTGGATAACATGTTTAAGGTAGGTAAGAATCTGGCTTTCAAATTGATGGGTAGTATACAAACCCCGATGATCCAGGGGACTTTTGATATTGAAACAGTTTATAACCTCACTGCCGGATTGAAATGGAGTTTTGCTAGCGATAGGATAAACTTGTCTGCCCGTTGCAGTGATCTTTTCAACTCGGGCATGCCCAATTTGAAAGTCCGTTTTAAAGGGCAACATTTGGATATGAACAACGATTTTTATTCGCGCTCTTTTACCATACATTTCAGCTACCGCTTCGGTGGGTATAAGAAGAAAGAAGCCAGGAAGATTGATACTTCAAGGTTCGGACATTAGCATGAGTCCTGTTTTTCTTTTGGGGTTGTGTGTCGAATGTACTTGTTTCCGTCTTTATGGATAGCATACTGGACAAGTTACAACTTGTCCAGTATGCTATTTATCTTTTGCAAATTATTTCTGCATGAGATAATTTGTTGGGAAGGCATTTCTTCTCCTATCAAGCTGTATATATCATGCAGCAGAGGTTTTACCCGGAGAGCGAGCCGTTCACCCTCTTCTGTCAAGTGGATTTGTTTGTTACGCCGGTCTGTCAGGTCTTCCCGGCGTTCTACCCAGCCTTTCTTTTCCAGGTTATTGATTAGATTGGTCAAGCAAGCTTTGTCTTTAGCTGTCTGTTCCGCCAGATATTGCTGGCTGACTCCGGGGCTCTTCCATAGACGGTGCATCACCTGAAGCATTTCGAATGTCATGTCGACATTATTGGTTCTTAATACTCTTTGTATGGTCTGGCGAAAGGTCATTCGCGTTTTCAGGATTTGGAGTATTAGTTCGTGTGCCGTTTCATTATTTGCCATTGCTGTTTACTTTTATGGCACAAAAATACGGAATATCCTTGAGATATCGGTTAAATGTTTGACTGTCGGTCAAAGAATGCGCTGTTCCAATTCGTCCAGCATATTCACGCGTTCCAAAGAGAATGTGTTATCGTGTGTTTGAATATATTCCAGGAGTATCTTGGCCTTTTGCAACATTGCCTGCTCCTCGTCGGGGTAGAGATAACTTTCTTCGATCAGGGTCTTGACGGCTATCTCAAGACGAAGTATTCCGCCGTTGTCATCACTGTCGAGTTGTCGGACAAGCTCTTCGGGCTGGACCGTCATAAGGGTAGGACGGTCCAGTTTGAGGGAACTGTATACGGTTTGGATCAACTCCGGAGTATGGCGGGCCGCATTTGTGTTACGGTTCATAATGATCTGAAGAACCACTTTGGCAAGCTCCTCAATCTGTACCATGATAAAATCTCTCTTAAGCATATAAGAAATAGTAGCTTTTTAAATTGTCAATTGTCAATTTTCAATTGAATAATGCGGATATCCTTTTTAGGGCGGTCATATTCGTCGCGGGGTTGTCCGGCGATGGCATCGAGCACGTCAAATCCTTCAATGAGTTCGCCATATACAGTATAGTTGCCGTCCAGATGATGGCAACCGCCTTCAGTGGTGTAAGTTTTCCGTTGTTCTTTGGTGAACAGCAGGTGCCCGGGTGTAGCACGTACCATTGAGTCTACTTGGGCGTTGATCTTGCGTAGACGTTTCTGGTATTCGCGTTTATTGCTGGCTTTCTGCATGCGCAATTCGGCACGGACGGGATAGAAAAACTTCTGCATGGCCTTCTCTTTGATATCCTGGTTGGCGATCATTTCCAGTGTGTCCAGTTCACCGCTGGTGTAGACTTTTCCTTGTACGATATAGAATTGTGACATATCCGATTTCTTTTGCGGATTGATGTCGTCGTTTTGACGGGGAGCAGCCAACGCGCCTCGTTTGTTGAAATGGTGAGGCCGTATCTCCGGCATGATCTCCGAATTTCGATCACCGAAACCACAGCGGGCACCAGCGGGAGCATTGCGTGAATCGGGAGCACCGCCCTGTATCATGAATTCCGGGAGTACGCGAGTGAACAGTGTCCCGTCGTATTCGCCCCGTTTGGCACGTTCGATAAAGGTGCGGACGTGGTTAGGAACATCGTCATACAGTTTCGCTTTCAGAGTTCCGACACTTGTATTGATGGTGACTATTTTTGCAGGTGCTTGTTCAGATGCGGATGCAACGGTGTCCGCATTGCTCTGTCCGAAGACAGGCGAGAGGCAGGCCAGCAAGCCTAATAAGATATAATAGCTCTTTTTCATCTTTTAAAATATTTGGAGGGTAAAGATAGTATATATGTTGTTAAACACAAAGTAAATGGCTACCTTTGCAGCCTTTAAGGCAAATTTAAGATTATAACTACACGTATTATTATGAATTGGATTAATGATTTGTTATGGGGCGAGGGCATCGGCCACTCCATACTTCTGCTTTCCTTTGTGATCGCTGCGGGCATACAATTAGGTAAGATCAAAGTCTTCGGCGTATCTTTGGGAATTACTCTTGTGTTGTTTGTGGGGATCATTTTAGGGCATTTCGGTTTTACGATCAACCACAACGTGATTCACTTTTTTAAAGAGTTCGGATTGATACTTTTTGTCTACTCTGTAGGTATGCAGGTCGGACCGGGTTTCTTTTCTTCTTTCAAGCAGGGAGGAATTACGCTGAATATGCTGGCGTGCGGTATCGTGTTCTTAGGAGTCTTGACGGCTGTCATTCTGCACTATGCGACCGGTATCCCGATGCCTACGATGGTCGGTATCTTGTCGGGTGCGGTAACGAATACACCGGGATTGGGAGCTGCTCAGCAGGCATTTTCCGATATGCACGGAGTGGCAGACAATACGATTGCTTTGGGATATGCTGTCGCTTATCCGTTGGGTGTGATCGGTATTATCCTGTCTATTATCCTGATTAAGTATATTTTTCGTGTAAGTTTCGATAAGGAGAACGAGCAGTTGAATAGTGAAGATTCTTCGCATACCAATGAGGCTAAGCCGATCTCGTTGATCGTGAAGAATCCGGCTATCTTCGATAAGACGGTTGCCGAATTGTCGAACTTGCTGGAACATCGTGATTTTGTTATTTCCCGTGTCTGGCGTGACAGCAACAAGCTGATCGAAATAGCTTCAGCTAATACGGTATTGCAGGAAAACGACAAGGTTTTTGTTATCACGACCGAGACGGATGCCGAGACGATCAAGACCTTTATCGGGGAAGAGATCGATATGGAACGTAAACAGTGGATCCGTATGGAAAGCCAGTTTATTAACCGTCGTATTCTGATCACGAAACCGGAACTGAACGGTAAGCGTCTGGGACAATTGAAATTGCGTAAATTATATGGTATCAATATTACCCGTATCAATCGTGCCGGTGTCGATCTGGTTGCTAAACCGGGGTTGACTTTGCAGGTCGGCGACCGTGTGAATGTTGTCGGTACCGAAACAGCGGTTTCCAATGTGGAGAAGGTTTTGGGCAATTCGATGAAGCGCCTGAACGAACCGAACCTGATCACGATCTTCGTCGGTATTGCGTTAGGTATCGTGTTGGGAAGTATTCCAATTACCTTCCCTGGTATTCCGCAGCCGGTCAAGTTAGGTCTGGCGGGCGGTCCGCTGGTTGTGGCTATTCTGATCAGCCGTTTCGGTTATCATTATAAATTGATAACCTACACGACACAGAGTGCAAACTTGATGTTACGTGAGATCGGTATTACGCTTTTCCTTGCTTGCGTAGGTATCAGTGCTGGTGACGGTTTTGTTGATACGATTGTGAATAATGGCGGTTTTGCTTGGATTGGCTACGGTTTCATCATTACATTTGTGCCGTTGATGATCATCGGTTGTATCGGCCGTTATTTCTGCAAGGTTAACTACTTTACGCTTATGGGGCTTATTGCCGGTAGTACGACTGACCCGCCTGCATTGGCTTATTCGAATGCGACAGCCGGAAACGACGCTCCGTCGGTAGGGTATGCAACAGTCTATCCATTGACTATGTTCCTCCGAGTATTGACGGCACAGTTGTTGATTCTGTTCTTCGCATAACTGTACTGATTAATATCATGAAACGGGGGCCTGCATTTCTATATATGCAGGCCCCCGTTTCATGATGTGCCAGCCTTCTTTTATAGAAACGTGGCCTCTTCTTTCATACATTGAAATCCGGATTACTTTTTTGTATGTTCTGTTGCTGTCGGAACTTGCTCTGTGGTTACCGGTGTTTGCTGGGTGCTGTCTGGTACGGTGGGGCGCAGGGGGATCAGAGGGTGTTTCTTCCGTCGCCGGAAAATATCGGAGAAACGGGTAAAGTCTTTCTTATACATGATACCTACGCCCTGTGTTGTCAGGGCTTGTTTTAGAATCATATACATGTCGTTGGCATGGTTGTAGGCCTTCAGGCGGATATCGCCGCTGGGTGTCAGCAGATATTCGAGGTCGAACTCACCGATGAAAGCATTCTTCTGGTTGTTTACGATGCTGTTCTTATATCCGAAGTTCCCGTTGAATATGAGGCGATTGTTCAGCAATTGGCTGGACAGTAGCATTTCTACTTCCGTATCTTCGATACCGTCCTGGCTGGTTCGTATATTTGTACCGAGTTGCACTTTGTCGGTGAAGCTGTTCATGATACTGGATATCTGAGAAGAAAGGGCGGATGAGGCCACTGCACTGAAATCGTTCGATTTATATTGCGCATTGTATTCCGGCGTATAAAATTTGTTCAGAACCAGCAGATAGATAATTTGCCGGGTCATCATGTCTTCTGTATCAACCAGACTTTTGACCTGCCGTTGGAGCTCTTCGTTGGAGCTCGGCAGTTCGAGGTCGAACGAAATGGTTGGGTTTCTCAGCACACCGTCTAATTTCAATACGCAATTGACCGGCGTATTGCGTCGGGAACTTTCGTACGTCAGGCTGGGATCCAGGTCCTGTATGTTGGCTGTCACGTTATAGATGGCATTTACATTCATCGTTGCTTCGAAGGGATCTCCCCGGAAGTTGATAATACTGCCATCCCGTATCTTAAAGTTTTTATGGATGAGTTGTTGTAGGCTGAAATTATAGTTTCCTTGTACGATCCCGATGTTTCCATACATACGCAAGTCGGTTTTTGTCCCATACTGTATCTGGAGGCTTCCGTTGCAGTTTCCCGTTATTTTATCGCCTGCGACCGGATCCATGATCAACTCTATATCGGCATCCGGTGTGATGTCGAGAAGGAAGTTCATGCGCAATTCCGCCCCTTCATCTTCGTTTTTGAAGATAAGAGGTTTAATGGAATCGACCGGTTTGGTTAGTGCCATTTCCCGCAATTCTTTTTTATTCACGAAAGTGATGAAATCATATTCTGCTGCGGAAGAGTTGTTCATGAAGTCGAGTTTGACGGATGTCTTGGGATCACTTCGCATATTGATATCGAAGTTGATCAATTGCCCGTTCCCTTTTATGGAGGCTGTTCCGGTCCCGAAGACGGTTCCGAATATCAGGGGATTCTGCTTTTGAGGTGCGTCGAATACCAACATATTGTTTGTCTGGACTCCTACATCGAAGCTGACATCTTTGAAATGTTTGTGATTGACGGTCAGGTTTACCTTTGCCGAGTTGCCGAACTTGTCATGCACTGTTACGTTGCGTCCGATGATCGCTCCCGGTGTCAGGTGAATGGAGTCGGAGAAAGTGTAGTAGGTGTTCAGATATTCGATACCCAGCCCGCCATCGAGAACAAAAGCATCCCCCTCTACATTCAACGCCTTGAACGGTCCGTGCAGATGAATATTCCCGAAGCCTCGTCCCTGCATATTCTTAGCGATATTCTCGACGAAAGGATGCAGGAATGCCAAATTCAGGTCGTTTGCCCCGAAGAAGAGGGAAAGGCCTGCATTTTTACCGACCGGATAGATATAGCCGCTCACATCGGTCCAGGTCGTATCGTTCTTGTAGATGCTGCCTAACATCAGAATGCCTTTTTGCTGGTCATCCCATTCGCTGAAAAGGTTGAGGCGTCCTAATTGTACTTGATTGAACGAGAAGTTTTGTATTTCGAGATCAGTGTTCAGCATCCGGCTGCCGTAGAGGTCGGTGATGTTGAAGGTTCCGGTTGCCTTTCCGGCAAATTGAAGTACTGGGATATTCAGGATATCGAAGATATAGCTCAGTTCGACTTGTTTCAGGTCCAGCAACAGTGTATCGGACGGATCTTTCGAAACCGTTCCTTCCATGTGGAGATATTCGGTGCCGTTGGAGACGGAAAAGTCTTGTATGCCAATCTTGCCGTCTGCAATGGTGATAGTGGACGGGGCGATGTGCCAGGTGGAATCGTTCAGGATCAGCGGACTCTCGTTCAGCGAGATTTCCGTACGCAGTTTGGCCGGTCCTTTTTCTTGTTCTTCCTCGATGAAGAGGGTGGAGGCAGAAAGGTCTGCTTTGAACAAGCGTTCTTTGTTGTTGGCCCAGCCGATTTGCGTCTGTATCCGGTTGTCTTTTGCATCTACTTTCAGATCCATGTAGTTACGCAACCCTTTGGTGTTGTAGTTGGTTGCCTTGAGTGTCAAATTTACCTTGTCTTCAGGATTGTCACAGGTCAGATAGCCGGATTCGAACATAGACTTGCCGATGTTGAATTTAGGCAGATAGGCCTCGAAGCGGAAGCGGTTGTACTGGTTGTTATAATGTCCCGTGATGCGTCCTTGGTTCAACATCGTAAAGGGTAGTTTCAAGGTGTTGGATATGGCTTCCGTATTTTCGATAGTCAGCAAGAGGGAGAAATTGTTTTCCATCACCTTCTGTTTCTTCTGCGTGACGTTGATCAGAGCCGGGACATACCCCTTTAGTGTCTGCATAAAGCTGGGAACGATTGTCGTGAAGGAGTAAGCTCCCGTCACTTCACCGTTCAAGACATCGGAGCTGATGGTCAGATGACGATCCAGTGAATGTCCTGTAGCCTCCACCTTGAACTTTTTCAGGAAAAAGCTGTCCGGCTTGGTGTTGAAAGAGAGGCTGTCAAGCGTAATGCTCCCTTCCAGATTGTCGATGTTGTTGCCCGTGAAGTCGGCATTCAGAGAGCAGGAGATGTCCGGGGCCTCGTATTTATCCGTCAGATGGAGACTGTCCGGACGGAAATGTTCCAGACGTGAAGTGAAGTTGAACATGGAGTTTTTGCCTTCATGCAGGAACAATCCTTCGGCATACAGTTTGCCGTTCGGATCGTCGATGTCCAACACTCCATTGAATCCGTTTTTCTGGAAATTACCTGACAGGAGTATGTTTTCGTATTTGTAGCCTTTGTATTCGAACTCGTCTATATTAGCCTTTATATTTCCCGAAAACGATCCGTTGGCAGGACGGTGCGTGTCCAGCGTAACGGCTAACTTGGCTGTTCCATACGGATTACCGTCAGGAAAAAGTTCGTTCAGGTGCAAGGTGGAGGTCGAAAGGTGTCCTTTTAGGTAGGCGGCGATATTCTTTTCCTTGTCGTTTCCGAATATCAGGTCGGTTTGGACGGAACCGATTGCTGACGAGAACTTGCCGAAAGCGACCAGATTGTCGAAGAAACCGGATATCTCGCCGGTAAAATTGACCGTGCCTAACTTGACGATCGCATCCGGCAGTTTGACCGGGTGCTTGTTGAAGTTGTTAGCCAGTCCCGAAATACCTTCGGTCGTGATATACATCTTATTGACCTGTCCGAAAATATAGGCGTCTTCCGGATGCGTGATGCCTTTCATCTGCATCTTGCCGACGAAAAGCATCTTGTCGCTGTATTTCAGTGTCAGCCGTTTCAGGTCAATATTGTTTATGTAGCCCGATGCCTCGGCCGAAAGTTCGATGGTTTCCGAGAAGTTGCGGAATACCGGGACGAAAGCGGAGAGGTCTTTCAGGCAAATTTGCGAAGGTGCGATATTTAGTTCGACTGGCGAATGATCCAGTAAGTCGGATGCACTAACAGCTTCTCCGGTATGGATATGGGCGCGGTTTATTTTGAGGTCCGTTTCAGGTAGCTTGATTTCAAAGTTGTTAATGATCGCGCTGTCCTTGTTGGCCACGATGTTGAGCGAAAGCTTGTTCAGTGAAAAGCCCGAAGCCTCGTCGAAACTCATCTTCTTGATGTTGGCATTGAGGCTGTCTTTGTTGAATGCCTTCATCGAGATTTTGGCACTTATATTGCGGATGTCAATATGTTTGGCATTGAATTTTCCGGGGGTGGCGGCTGCATTCTTCACATCGTAACGGAAATTCCCTCGGCGTATCAGGATGGAGTTAAAGCGCAGGTCGATATTGGATTGCTTTTTCACCGTGTCTTTGCTGGCGAAAGCATCGATGACGAATTGCAGGTTCAACTTGTCTGCCGGCGTTTTCTTATTCAAATTGACGGAGAAACCGAACAGGCGGACTGTCGAGAATACGATCCTGCCGTTTAACAAAGGCAGGATTTCAAAACCTGCCGATACATGGTTGGCATCAAACAGCACGGTTCCGCTCTCATCTTCGAGATACAGGTTTTCCAGCACCAAGCGGTTGAACCACTCGATGTCTACATTCCCGATCCGTACGGGCACACCTAAACGCTCGGATAATTCTGTCGTTGCCGTGTTAGCCACTTTTTGTTGCACATAGGGAATGCGCAACAAGATGGCTGGAGTTGCGTAGAATATCCAGAACAGGGTGAGCAGGGTGATGATTATGTATTTAAGTCCTTTGATATCTTTACTATATTTAAGCACAAAACTACAACAATATCCCGATAGATTTCGTTAATTTGCACAAAAATTAAAACGAAGATATGAGTGTGACAATATTAGGAATCGAATCGTCGTGCGATGATACTTCCTCTTCTGTAA
>DXRF01000067.1 GCA_019411205.1 Parabacteroides sp.
GCTACTCAAAGAGTATTATCACCTACTAAAAAAATAATATGCCATGAAAAAAATTCTTTTATCAATTTGTAGCCTAACCCTGTTCTTGAATTGCCAACATAAAGCAAAAGAAGTTTCGCAGGAAGACAACCAGCCAACCTATTCAGATACCGTCTGTTTCCGGCCAGCGACTCTCGAAGAGGCCAAAAAGCTGATGCTCACTGAAGACAGCTACATCCTCAACCGAAGTTCGTTCGACATCGTTTCCCGCCTGCAAAATCCAAAAGGAACAAAAGAAGAGCTAATAGCCATGTCCTTACAAGAACTACGAGAATGGACGGACGATGAAAAAGAAAAGATACAACACTTGACAGAAACGATCAACAATACGATCTGTAGGGAACAGTTCAAGTTGCCACTGCCCAAAGAAATCGTGTTAGTCAAATCAACCTTGAACGACGAAGGTGGAGCCGGTGGCTACACCCGCGACAATTGGATCGCACTTACAGATCGTGTGTTTACACATCTGCCAGCCGATTTCCACCAGAAATTGCTATTGCACGAAACCTTTCATATATTAACGCGAAATAGCTTGGACTTTAAAAGAAAAATGTACGAGATGATCGGATTCACAGTGACAGATGAAGAACTCGACTATCCGAAAGATCTGTGGGACATGCACATCTCGAATCCCGACGTGGGACGTTATGACAGTTACGCGACTTTCACCGTTGAGGGGAAACCGGAAAAATGCGCAATGGTTCTCTATGCAGATAGACCATACACAACAGGTTCTTTTTTCCAGTATATGAAAATCGGGTTCGTCCCATATGACGAACAGATGAAACCCAAACAAGAAAACGGGAAAACCATTGTCTATCCGATGGAAAAGATGAGCGATTTTAAAGAGAAAATCGGCGAAAACACGCAATACATCATTCATCCGGAAGAAATCTTAGCTAAAAACTTCGTCCTCGCTTTCACTGACCAGCAATCCATTACAACGCCAGATCTGAAAGAGAAGATACGGAAGATATTAAAAAGTAACTAATAATTCAACAATCATAAATTCATCTTATGGAAACAAAAAGAAAATGGACTACCATCAAAGAATATGAAGAAATCCTATTCGATTTCTACAACGGGATTGCCCGTATCACCATCAACCGCGAACGCTATCGCAACGCTTTCACACCGACAACTACGACGGAAATGAGCGATGCTCTCTACATTTGCCGCGAACGGCCGGATATCAATATCGTCGTGCTGACAGGGGCCGGAGACACGGCTTTCTGTGCCGGAGGTGATATACATGTGAAAGGTCATGGCGGCTACATCGGAAAAGACGGTGTGGCACGGTTGAATGTGCTCGATGTACAAAAGCAAATCCGCTCAATTCCGAAACCGGTGATCGCTGCCGTAAACGGTTTTGCAATCGGTGGCGGACACGTGTTGCATGTGGTTTGCGACCTGACGATTGCTTCTGAAAACGCAATTTTCGGACAGACTGGTCCTCGCGTGGGGAGTTTCGATGCCGGTTTCGGTTCGTCCTATTTAGCTCGCATCGTCGGCCAGAAGAAAGCACGTGAGATTTGGTTTCTTTGCCGCAAATACAATGCCCAGGAAGCACTCGACATGGGCCTCGTGAACAAGGTCGTACCTTTGGATAAGCTTGAAGACGAATATGTCGGATGGGCCGAAGAAATGATGCTGCTCAGCCCGCTTGCCCTTCGTATGATCAAGGCAGGTCTCAACGCAGAGCTGGATGGTCAGGCCGGAATCCAGGAGTTGGCAGGCGATGCCACCATGCTCTACTACATGACCGACGAAGCTCAGGAAGGTGGCAAAGCTTTTCTAGAAAAACGCCGTCCCCGTTTCGAAGATTATCCGAAATTCCCATAATCCCGAAGTCACAATGACTATGCACTATCACATAGAGATCCGCCCTAAGACCCTGTACTTCAAAAAGCCGGCAGGAACTTCGCGCGGGACCTACACGGAAAGGAAGAGTTGGTATATCTGTCTCACCGCAGAAGAGGCACCCGGCCGCCAAGGAATAGGCGAATGCGCTCCGTTACCGAAACTGAGTTGCGACGACGTGCCTGGATATGAAGAAATTTTGGCCAAGGCTTGCCAAAACTTCATCCGCACAGGCAGAATCGACGTGGACGGACTGCGCGATTATCCATCTATCCTGTTCGGACTGGAGACTGCTTTCCGCCACTTCAAAGCCGGCTCCTTTGCCTTGTGGGACACTCCTTTTTCGCGTGGCGAAGTGGGTATTCCTATCAACGGACTGATCTGGATGGGAAGCTATGAAGAGATGTTGGGACAAGTGACAGACAAGATAGAATCCGGCTTTCGTTGCATCAAGCTGAAGATCGGGGCGATCGACTTCGATAAAGAACTGGAAATCCTTCGTATCATCCGCAAACAATTTTCGTCCGATGAAATCGAACTGCGTGTCGATGCCAACGGTGCTTTCTCGCCGAACGAAGCCATGACAAAACTAAACTTCCTGGCAGAGTTGGACCTGCACTCGATCGAACAGCCGATCCGTGCGGGACAGTGGGAAGAGATGGCCCTGTTAGCAGCTTCCTCTCCAGTTCCCATCGCCCTCGATGAAGAACTGATCGGCTGCAACACACCAGAAAAGAAGAAAGAATTGCTTTCTTTCATCAATCCGCAATATATCATCTTGAAACCGTCTCTTCACGGAGGCCTATACGGTTGTAACGAATGGATCAAGGAAGCTCAGGATCGGCAGATCGGTTGGTGGATCACTTCTGCATTGGAATCGAATGTCGGCCTGAACGCCATTGCTCAATGGTGTGCGACTTTCGACAATCCACTTCCGCAAGGGTTAGGAACCGGTGGCCTCTTCACCAACAACATTGACATGCCTTTGGTAGTTGACAACGGACAATTAATAATTGATAATGGACAACAAATTGACAAATAAGAAACATCCCGATAATAGTCAATTGCCAACTATCAATTGCCAATTATCCGAATTCATATCCGATTGGAAGTCTGCCTCTCCTTACTTGAAGGTACATACTTCCGGTTCAACTGGTACACCCAAACAAATCATGGTCCGCAAGGAACATATGATAAACAGTGCCCGCCTCACCTGCGATTATTTAGGGTTGCAGCAGGGGGATAAAGCTCTCCTTTGCATGCCGCTCCGATATATTGCCGGAAAGATGATGGTCGTCCGGTCACTCGTAGCAGGGTTGGATCTGGTCATACGTGAACCTTCCGGACATCCAATGGCAGACATCGACATACCACTCCGATTCGCAGCCATGATCCCGTTGCAAGTGTACAACACGCTACAAGTACCGGAAGAACGAGAGCGTCTCTGCCAAACCGATATCCTGATCATCGGTGGCGGCTCCATCGACCATGAGCTGGAAACACAGATACAAGAATTGCCTATCTGCGTCTACTCCACTTACGGAATGACGGAAACACTCTCGCATATCGCCCTCCGGCGGTTGAACGGACCGGATGCATCTCCTTATTACACACCTTTCCCATCTGTCAAGCTATCACTATCGACTGACAACACACTGGTGATAGATGCTCCGCTCGTCGCCGATAAAACACTTGTCACGAACGATGTCGCCGAGTTGCTCCCGGACGGCCGTTTCCGCATCTTAGGAAGGAAAGATAATATCATCAACAGCGGAGGCATAAAAATACAAACAGAGACCGTGGAAGAAATCTTGCGTCCCGTTATTCCTGCCAACTTTGCCATAACATCCGTTCCGGATCCGAAATTCGGAGAGGCAATGGTTTTATTGATCACCGCAGGAGACGACCACTTTCCTGGTAAAAAAACAGTTTCTTCCCTTATTGGAGAGCGATCTCTTTCTTTACAGGAGAACACCCTTTTTTCCAAATTGGAAGAAAAGATATTTGGAGTATTACCCAAATACCAGCGTCCGAAACATATCTTCCGAATTGATGAAATCCCTCTTACCGGTAGCGGAAAGATCGATCGGGCGACATGCCGGAAACTGGCAAAACAATTGACAATGGAGAATTGACACTGAACAATAAAAAAACACTATATCTTATGAAGTACTTATCAATCTTCGCCTCCGCCCTTCTCGCCACGGCGTCCGCCTACGGACAAAGCGGGGAAAGTTGCCGGACGGCATCCGATCCGACTCTTCAAAAGCAGGAATTATACGCAGGTTATGACTGTGTAAACCTGCTCGACAGCACCGCAGTAACCGTGCAGCCTACCGGCTCCGGCTCATTCACAATCTGCAAGATCGTCAAAGTCATGAACACGCGCGGAGCAGTTGCCAATCGCATCCTTAAATACGATTACGACCCGCTAACGGCACATGCAGAGTTTCATCGCGTCACCATTTACAAAGCCAACGGCGACGTGATCAACCTCGACATCACCCAACAGCAGGATTATGCCGCTCCTGCCCGCGCCATCTATTGGGGAGCACGGCAGATCATGATGGAGATAGGCCGTCTCGATCCGGGTGATATCATCGACTATCAAATCAACAAGAAAGGTTTCACCTATGCCCTGCTAACTGCTGATACAGGCGACGATGAATCCCGTTTCATCCCGCCCATGCGCGGACAATTCTACGATATCGTCCCTTTTTGGGCCACCGAGCCAACCGTCCGCAAGGTATATAAGGTAAACATTCCAATGGAGAAAGAGATGCAGTTCCAGTTTTATCAAGGAGAATGTACCTCTTCCATGCGCTACGAGGACGGCCGGAAAGCCTATACGTTCGTCAGTACAGACATCATGCCGACCCAGCGCGAACCGAACATGGTCGACCTGTTCGATGCCGCACCAAAACTGATGATGTCGTCCACACCACGCTGGCAAGACAAATCCCTTTGGTTCAACAAAGTGAACGAAGACTACGGCAGTTTCGATGCCATTCCCGAAGCACAGAAGAAGGTGGACGAGCTGATCAAAGGCAAAAAGACGGAGATGGAGAAAATCGCTGTCCTCACCCACTGGGTTGCCGACAATATCCGCTACTCCGGTATTTCGATGGGTAAAGGCGAAGGCTACACGCTTCACAATCTGAAAATGAACTACACAGACCGTTGCGGTGTCTGTAAAGATATCGCCGGTACCCTGATCGCTTTCTTACGTATGGCAGGCTTCGAAGCCTATCCGGCCATGACGATGGCCGGCAGCCGCGTGGAAAGTATTCCGGCCGACCACTTCAACCACTGTGTTGCCGTCGTGAAACTTTCCAGCGGAACCTATATGCCGCTCGATCCTACTTGGGTTCCTTTCTGCCGCGAGTTGTGGAGCAGCGCCGAACAACAACAAAACTATTTACCGGGGGTACCCGAAGGTTCCGACCTCTGCCTCACACCGGTTTCCGCACCGGAAAACCATTACGTCCGCATCAAAGCCGACAATCGCCTGGATGACAAGGGAACGCTGACCGGACAGTTTACAATCACGGCTGAAGGACAGTCGGACAGCAACATCCGCCGTATCTTCACCACCGGCTGGCAATCGCAGTGGCAGGCCGCATTGGAGAACCAACTCCTTGCCGTTTCACCTAAAGCCCGTCTTATCAGTGTGGATTATGGTAAAGATCCGAAGAACTACCAGGCTACACCGATCAAAATGACATTCCGTTATGAAATACCTGGTTATGCTCTTTCAGGAGAAGAAGAAATGTTGTTCAAACCAATGGTGATGAATAACCTTTACAACCAGGTAAAAAGCTACCTGCGCATCAACACCGACCTCGAAGAACGCCGGTATGGTTTCAAGGATGCCTGTTCACGTCTGGTTGAACTGGACGAAACGATCCAACTCCCCGCAGGTTATAAGTTAGTAGGTGACGGAAAAGAAGACAGTGCGCAAAGTTCTGCCGCCGACTTCGAAGGTTCCCTCCGTCAAAACGGTAATAAAGTGGTGTTGCACCAAAAGTTAGCACTGAAAAAACGCGTGTATGAAGCAAGCGACTGGAACGGATTCCGCAATGCTATGAATGCACATAAATCATTCGGGGATTATATCGTCATAAAACGATAAGGTCTTCCTCTTCATAAATTATAAATTATAAATCAAATGATACTAAACAAACATAAACTCGCCTTCCTCCTTTGCCTGCTGTTAATGGCTACTACAGCCTTCGGAGCACCGGAAGCCGAATATAAAAAACTGGCAAAGACCTGGACACTCAATGCCGACGGCAGCCAGGAATTCCACTATAACATGGAACTGACACTTTTCACCCATACGGCCATGAACGGCACATACGGAGAAAGTTTCATCGTGTACAATCCGCAATACCAGGAGCTGAAGATCAACTCGTCTTATACCAAACAAAAAGACGGTACCATCATCAAGACACCAGACAACGCTTTCGTGGAAGTCCTTCCCCGCAACGCGGCTGATGCTCCGGCTTACAACCACCTGAAAGAAATGGTTGTCGTCCATACGGGGCTGGAACTGGGAGCAACTATCTATCTCGATTACACGGTCACATCCAAACCGGGCTATTTGCCGGAGGTGGACGTTTTCGAAGAACTGCTCCAATCCTCTCCCGTCAAGGAATATATCCTAACGATCGTAACGCCCAAAACCAAAGAACTTGCCTGCACGCTGGCAAACAATCCGACAAAAGCATCTGTCAAACAATCCGGCGGAACTCGTACGACAAGCTGGACATTGCATAACCTGCCGGCTTCTTCCCGTGCCCCGTTCGTCTCTGTCAAAAACGGTGACGTTCCTTTTCTCGCTGCCACGACCTACGCATCCGAAGGGGAAGCATTGGCAACCTTGCTCAGACAGTTCAATCCGTCCGGCGATCCACAACTCGCGACTCTGGCAGAAAGTCTGATCGAAGGGAAAGACAAAGACGAAGACAAACTGAAAGCGATCCTCGAATACATGACCAACCATATTGCCAACAACAGGCTCACACTCGACCAGACCGGCTATCGCCTCCGCCCAGCCGATGCAGTCATAAGCACTGCTTACGGAACTGAGGCCGAAAAAGCCAACTTGCTCGCAAGTCTGTTAAACGGAGCAGGTTTCAAGGCCGAACCGATGGTAACTTACCAGGCCCATGCAGACAAAGGATTAGCGCTGAAGGCCATCGACCAGTTACTCGTATCCTGTATGGTGAACGGCGAATTGTATCTGTTCTCCACCTCTTCCACCCATCGTCCTCAAACGGTGAACTTTGACCGGACTCCGCTTTTCAGCCTACAAACAGGAAAACCTGTAGCCGTTGCCGTTCCACAGGATTACCAGATTAAGAGCGACATCGCAGTTAGTTTCAAAGATGGAAAAGTGACAACATCCACTACAGAATCTGTCGGTAAAGCGTTGATGCCTTATTTTACGACGGGTAACAGCAAAAACAACCAAACTGTTCCTTTAAAAGTGGAAAACGGGTATACAACGATATCACTGCCGGATGCCGGATATGGTTTCTCCCATTTGCCTTATGGCTATCTGAACAGCCAGCGGAAAGAGAATCTGCTGATCCCGCGGCCTGTCAGCGAAGTCTATACATACACGATCGAATGTCCTGAAAACATGGAACTGCGCACACCGGAAACCGACAAGACGATCCGCAATGCCGCTGGTAGCCTGACCATCGCCGTCAAGAAAAACGGACGTATGGCCACCGTCACCCGCAGCCTGGAACTGAATAAGCAACTCTATACACCAGCCGAATACAAGGATTTGCGCCGGCTTCTGGCAGAATGGAGCGATGTAAATGGCAAGACGCTATTGTTTTCGGTACGATAAAGACTATTACTTTTAGGATGGCCGATACTACCTGTCAAATAAATGTCGGTATCAGCCATCCTAAGAGAAAGTTCAGTTTTGGCCTTGACCGTTTTGAGACACCACCAACAAATCATTAATTAAACATCTAAAATAACTCAAATATGAAACTACTAAATCTAACTGCCGCCCTCTTTTTAGGAGGTGTTCTGCAAGCACAAAACCCTTTGCCGGCCATTCATCCACAGCCGCAGGAAGTCACATTGTCGACCAACCGGTTGAAAGCGCCTCATGGTTTTACCCTTTCCGGCATGCAGCATCCGGACGAAGATGCCATGCGACTGATCAGACAAACTTTGTCGATAACAGACAACACCGAAGGATTGCCGCTCAAAATCACATTGATGAAAGACCGGACACCAGAACTGAAACGTTCGGGAGCTTATCAATTAGTTATCACACCAAAAGAAATCGACATTGCAATTTCCGACAGTCGCGGTCTTTTCTACGCAGCACAGACACTGCAACAATTGGCCCAAACCGACGGGCAAGGCAATACGACGCTGCCACTCGGAGTTATCAAAGACTATCCCGATGTCGCCTACCGTGGAACTGTCGAAGGTTTTTACGGCGATCCCTGGAGCCATGCCGACCGCATTGAGCAGCTTCGTTTTTATGGCAAGATGAAGATGAACACCTATATCTACGGACCGAAAGACGATCCCTACCACAGCTCCCCGAATTGGCGCAAGCCTTATCCGGAAAAGGAAGCGGCACAGATCAAGGACCTCGTAAAGGAAGCCGCCGCCAACAAGGTAGACTTCGTCTGGGCGATCCATCCGGGCCTGGACATCAAATGGACAGAGGAAGACCGGATGAATGTGCTGAACAAATTTGGTATGATGTATGATTTGGGAGTCCGCTCTTTCGCAGTCTTCTTCGACGATATTTCCGGTGAAGGGGCCAAGGCGGACAAACAAGCCGACCTGCTCAACTTCCTGCAAAAGGAGTTTATCGAGAAGAAAGAAGGCGTCAACCCGCTGATCATGTGTCCGACCGAATATAACCGGGCCTGGGCGGGAAGCGACTACCTGGATGTACTGGGCAAAACGCTCGACCCGGCGATCCATGTGATGTGGACCGGCAACAGCGTGATCCACGATATCACACTCGAAGGGCAGGAATGGGTGAACAAACGTATTCAGCGCCCGTCGTATGTCTGGTGGAATTTCCCTGTAAGCGACTACTGCCGTGACCACCTGCTGATGGGACCGTCTTACGGGCTCGATCCGAATGCGGCACATGCCATGTCCGGTTTCGTCGCCAACCCGATGGAACGGGCGGAAGCTTCCAAAGTAGCCCTTTACGGAGTTGCCGATTATGCCTGGAACATGAAAGCCTATAACCCTGAAAGCGACTTCGTAGAAGCCTGCCGTTATGTTTTGCCGGAAGCACCGGAAGCATTCCGGACATTCTGCGAGAACAACTGCGATCCCGGGCCAAACGGACACCGTTACCGCCGCGACGAATCCATCCGCTATGCCGAATCTGCCGAAGCATTTCTCAAAGACTTCCGCCGACACCACTATAATGCAGATGCCGCCGACCGGATGAACCGACTGTTCGCCGAAATCACAGCCGCCCCTGCTGCCATCGAGACAAGCCGCAACAAGGCGCTGATAGACGAAATCAAACCGTGGCTGATGCAGTTCCACCTGTTAGGGAAAGCCGGGCAAACGGCTATCCGTACTGCCGAAGCCGGACAAAGCAAGGATCGTGCCGCCACCTGGCAATCGTATCTGTCACTCACTTCATTGCTCGACAGCATGCGCACGATCGACCGGACCTACAATCAGAATCCGTATCAGAAAGGGGTAAAAGTCGGCTCACGAATCCTGACCCCGTTCGTACAGGAGATACATTCTGGTGTCGGAAGCAACCTGCTGTTCACAGACCAGACAGATGCCAGCGCCCGGATGAGCAAAGCTTCTATCCTGACGGATATCGAACAGTTGAAATATCAGCCGTTAAAGGAAGGCAAGGACCAAATCGGATACAACCGCCTGAACGAGGTACTGCGTATCGAGCCGGGACAGTCCTTCGGCCTTACCTGGGAATTGCAGAAAGAGGCCACCTCTTTTAATTTCAGCCTGCCGAAGAGCGAAAACAGCGGACGGGTATTCGAATGGTCTGCCGACGGCAAACAATGGACGGTTATCACCGATATCCCCGCCGACCAGGCCCGCTTCAAACTGGAAAAGCTCGCTCCCGAAGCACGTTATATCCGTATGCGGAATGCAACTGACAAGCAGATGCAAATCTACCTGTACGAATTTGCCGTGACAACGAAAGAAGATACCTCCATCGACCCTGTCCGCCTGATGTATGACAAGAACCTGGAATCTGTCAATACATTGACCGCAGGTTCACGCATCACGATCGATAAGGAAAAAGGCGGTTCGCTCGAACTGTATCTGTCCGGCTCCCCTTGCAGCCAGGTTGTGGTAGAAGGCACACCGCTGAAAGGAAAAGTGAAACAAGTGCTTTATTCCGGCCCGGCAAACTATATCGAGCTGAAAAAAGAAACCTTGGAGAGTGTAAAGGCGTTAGAACTATACAACGCAGGATCATCCCCTGTCAACATCCACGAGATCAATTGACAATGGACAACGGACAATTGGCAATTAGGTCTCAAAGACATTTAATTGTCAATTGTCCATTCTCAATTGTTCAATCCATCGGATACCGCACCCCCCATTCAGACCGGAGATCATCCAACATCCGCATGATATGCAAAGTTTCCGCATGCGGCATATAAGGCGTTTCGATCTTTCCCTCGCGGATCGCGTCTATAGAAGCCTGCACCTGATACTCAAAACCCGTTATCTGTGGCGGACAAGTATAACGAGCCACTTCCTCATGATTGATCGAATAGACGATTGCCTGCTGCGGGTTGTTGATATTATCGACGATTATATATCCTTTATCACCCGAAATAACACCCTGCCGGTCGTTCGCACAGAAAGCAGTCATTTGTAAAACGGCCATACGATGGTTCCGATACACAAAAGTAATGCTGCTCTGCAAATCCACTCCCGTTTCCCCTTTCACGCAGGCAGAAGTAATCCCCGTTATCTCCGAGCCGAAAAGCATCCTTGCAAAGTTGATCGGATAAACGCCGATATCCAGCAAAGCACCGCCACAAAGTTCCGGTCTGGCGATGCGCTCCTTCTCGGCAATCGGGTAGCCGATATTGGCCGTCAGCATCATCACGCGTCCGATCGTCCCGCCGTCGACCAATTCACGGAGCGTCTCGGAGAAAGGCATATAGCGTGTCCAGATTGCCTCGGTCAGGAAAACCTGTTTCTCCTTTGACAGACGTATCAACGCTTCCGCCTGTCCTGCATTGGCGGTGAATGCTTTTTCACATAAGACCGGCTTACCCTTTTCAAGACACATCCGCGCCTGCTCAAAGTGATGGGAATGCGGGGTAGCGATATAAATCAGTTGCACTGCGGGATCGTCCGCTAACTCCTCGTATGACCCGTAAGCCCGTGTAAAACCCCATTCACGGGCAAACCCTTCGGCATTTTCCAGGTTACGGGAAGCGACTGCATACGGTTCAACCCCTTCCATATCGCGCAACGTATGCGCCATTTTGCGGGCGATATGCCCGGCTCCTATAATTCCGACTTTAAAACGTTCCATTAGCTGTCATTTTTTATTGGGTAAATATACAATAAAAATTCCATGCCCATGAAGTTTTTATCTCACGGACATGGAATTCTAAAGCGATCGGCGGTACTATCCCTACTCCATAATCACCACTACCGGATTATCCTCCTCACCCACTTTCTTCAAGGCGGCCACTTCGGCAGGGATATCCGTTTCACCGGCGTTATCTTCGAACCAGGAGACGACCTCTTCCGAAGGGAGAATGGCAGCAAATTCACCGGAAGCAGAGACAGATATGGGCTGTAAAGGAAGGAAGCCGTTCATATCATCGGTTATCTGTTCATCGAAAAGGCTAACTTTAACGCTCCCGTCCGCCTTCCGGTAAAGGGCGTTATAGGTCTTCTGCTTGTCATTATAGACATTTGTCATAAAACGGAAAAAGATCACATCTTCGTTTTCCATGAACTTTGTCGGGTAGATAGCGTCTTTCTTATCCTCGAAACGCTCGTTGTAAGACCAGCTATGGGCGCCTAAATCCAACACGCGCACAGGTTGCAACTTTTTCACCGCCGACACCTGGTAGATCGTGTCATTGTAAGACTGGCGGAAATAAAGATCTTTGCCCGCATGCCAGAAACAACTGTTGCCAAGCGAATAGACAGCAGATTTATTGTCCTTATATTTTATGATCATCATACCATCTCCCCCATCTTTCAGAACCGAGATGGAAGCGATGTCGTTCGGAGTGACCGCCCCGTCTCCCTCCTGTTCCGTCAGCAGTGCTTCCACTCGGACAGTCTCATCTCCACGGAACAATGCGATACGGGCTGGCAAGCTATCTGTAGCCGAATAATAACCGGCGATAATATCTGCGTCCAGA
>DXRF01000068.1 GCA_019411205.1 Parabacteroides sp.
AGCCCTCTCTTTTTTTAGCAAAGACAAGCACATCATCCCGTAAACACCCCCATGTTGCCATCCTCTACACCCGGATGTACCGGCCCTCTACACCCAGGTGTTAAGGATGGCAACATGGGGATGTCCGGCAACTAAAGTACCGTGGCGGACAATAAAAACTACCCGGTTTTACCTGTTTTATAGCCGTTTTTGCATAAAATAATCGAGTGATTTGCAGGGATGGGAAACGGGATTTCCGAATTTTGGTGCGGTTGTCCCGGTGGTTCTTTCATATGCTGTGTTAATTTGCTATATTTGTGAACGATTTGGCATGTCTAAGAATGAATACACAAATAAAATCTATTATTCCTAAAAATGAACATCATGAAAAAAATCTCGTTAGCCTTAGCGCTTTGCTGTGCTTCTTTCTATAGCATGGCTGATCAATTGCCGCTTGGGGGATTTAGTTACGGACCGGTGGAAACGCCGACCGGTAAAGAGTGGGAGTCTCCTGAGAACCTGGCTCTGAACAAAGAACAACCGCATGCTTATATTTTCCCTTTCCAGGATGTGGAAAGTGCTCGTAAGGTATTGCCGGAAAACAGTAAATTTTGGCAGTCTCTGGATGGAGACTGGAAGTTCAATTGGGCGCCTGATCCCGACTCACGGCCGAAAGACTTCTATAAGCCGGAGTTCGATGTGTCTGGCTGGGACAATATTCCGGTTCCTTCCAGTTGGAATATTTATGGAGTCCAAACAGACGGTAGTCTGAAATATGGAGTTCCGATCTATGTGAACCAACCGGTAATTTTCCAGCATAAAGTGGCGGTCGATGACTGGCGCGGAGGTGTGATGCGTACTCCGCCGACGCATTGGACGACTTATAAACATCGGAATGAAGTCGGTTCTTTCCGTCGTGATTTCGAGATACCGCAGGATTGGGACGGACGCGAAGTTTTTATCAGTTTCGATGGAGTCGATTCCTTCTTCTATCTGTGGATTAACGGCCGTTATGTGGGTTTTTCCAAGAATTCACGCAATACGGCTGATTTCAACATTACTTCTTATCTCCGTAAAGGGACGAATGTCGTGGCAGCCGAAGTGTATCGCAGTTCCGACGGTTCTTTTCTGGAAGCGCAGGATATGTTCCGCCTTCCGGGCATCTTCCGGACGGTCGCTCTTTATTCGGCTCCGAAGGTACACGTCCGCGACCTGATCGTGACTCCTGATCTGGATGCTGCTTACAGGGATGGCTCGTTGGCGATCTCGGCCGATGTGCGAAACCTGGATAAGAAAGCGGCCAAGGGGTATAAGTTGGAATATACGCTGTATGCCAATAAGCTGTATTCGGATGAGAATACGAAAGTCGATGATGCGGCAGTTTCGGCAACGGTAGATGTCGTAAATCCCGGCCAGACGCAAACTTCGCAGGCTCTATTGAATGTAAAGGCTCCTGACAAATGGTCGGCTGAGTTGCCGTATCGCTATACGTTGGTGGCAGAGTTGAAAAATGCCAAAGGCAAAACGGTGGAAACCGTTTCGACTATAGTCGGTTTCCGCAAAGTGGAAATCAAAGATACGCCAGCTGAAGAAGATGAATTCGGGTTGGCCGGGCGTTACTATTATATAAATGGTAAGACCGTCAAGTTGAAAGGAGTCAACCGTCATGAGTCGAATCCGGCGGTCGGACATGCCATCACGCGCGATATGATGGAAAAAGAGGTGATGCTGATGAAGCGAGCCAATATCAACCACGTGCGTAATTCACATTATCCGGATGATCCTTATTGGTATTTCTTGTGTAATAAATATGGTCTTTATCTGGAAGACGAAGCCAATATCGAGTCGCACGAATATTATTACGGTGCCGCCTCCCTTTCGCATCCGGTAGAATGGAAAAAGGCACATGTCGCACGTGTGATGGAGATGGTTCATGCCAATATCAACAATCCGTCTATCGTGATCTGGTCGTTGGGCAATGAAGCGGGGCCGGGTGAAAACTTTGTGGCTGCCTATGATGCGTTGAAGCAGGTGGATAAATCCCGTCCCGTCCAATATGAACGTAACAACGACATAGTGGATATGGGGTCGAATCAGTACCCGTCGATCGGCTGGACGCGTGGTGCGGTGAAAGGTGATTATGATATAAAATACCCGTTCCATATTTCCGAATATGCTCATTCGATGGGAAACGCCTGCGGTAACCTGGTGGATTACTGGGAGGCGATCGAATCGACAAATTTCTTCTGCGGCGGTGCTATCTGGGATTGGGTGGACCAGTCGATGTATAACTACGATAAAAAGACCGGTAAGCGATATCTGGCATATGGCGGGGATTTCGGTGATACTCCGAATGACGGTCAGTTCGTGATGAATGGCATTGTGTTCGGTGATCTGGAACCGAAACCGCAGTATTATGAAGTGAAGAAAGTCTATCAGCATATTGGCGTGAAAGCGGTCGATGTCAGGAAGGGGCTTTTTGAGATATTCAATAAATACTATTTTAAGGATCTTTCGGATTACGATATAAGATGGTCGCTTTATGAAGACGGAAAGGAGATTCGATTCGGTTTGGTTAATTCCGGAACGATCCCTGCCCGTGCCAAAGCACAAGTGTCAATACCTGTGCCTTTTGACAAATTGAAGAATGATTCCGAATATTTTGTAAAGGTGCAGTTCCTTCTTAAAGAGGATATGCCGTGGGCTGAAAAAGGATTTGTGATGGCGGAGGAACAAATTTTGTTGCAGGAAGCTATAGCACGTCCTTCCATCAGTGCCGTGACGGCTTCTGCCGGAAAGATGAAGTTGGATAAATCGGATACTTCGATTAAAACGGTGAGCGGTGACGGCTTCGTTGCTAAGTTCGATATGGAGACGGGTACGATTTACAGCCTGGCCTACGGAGGCAAGACGATTATAGCCGATGGAAACGGCCCGAAGCTCGATGCTTTGCGTGCTTTTACCAATAACGACAATTGGTTCTATTCGCAGTGGTTTGAACACGGCTTGCATAACCTGCAACATCGGGCGACAAACAGTACGGTCCTGGAAAGAAACGACGGTACGGTCGTCCTGGCCTTCACTGTCGAATCGCAGGCACCGAACGGAGCTAAGATCAAAGGTGGAACCAGCACGGGAAAGAACAGTATAGAGGAACTGACGGATAAGAGATTCGGAGAAAATGATTTCAAGTTTACGACAAATCAGATCTGGACCGTTTATCCTGACGGCTCTATCGAATTGCAATCGAGCATCACTTCTAACCGTCCGAGTCTGGTATTACCTCGTTTGGGATATGTGATGAAAGTCCCGCAGCAATATGCCGGCTTCACTTATTACGGACGTGGCCCGATCGACAACTATGCCGACCGCAAGAGCGGACAGTTTATCGAACAACATAAGAATACGGTGGCTGGCGAGTTTGTGAATTTCCCGAAACCGCAAGATATGGGCAACCACGAGGATGTACGCTGGTGTGCCCTGACCGATCCGAACGGCGAGGGGGCTGTGTTTGTGGCTGCCGGCCGCATGTCTGTATCGGCTCTTCAATATTCTGCTCTGGATTTGATTCTGGCTTCTCATCCCTACCAGTTGCCGGTTGCAGGAGATACTTATCTGCACTTGGATGCGGCAGTGACCGGGTTGGGTGGTAACAGTTGCGGACAAGGCGGACCGCTGGAACAGGATCGCGTCTTTGCCGGACATCATGACATGGGCTTTATGATCCGTCCTGCCGGAAAGGATGTAACCGTTACGGCAAATGTTGCACCCGCCGGAGAAATGCCGTTGACAATCATGCGTAATCGTGCCGGAGCTGTTGAGCTTTCATCGGTCCGTAAAGACGCTGTGATTTGCTATACGATCGACGGGAAAGGAAAAGCGAAGGAATATACGGAAGCCATACCGTTCCGCAATGGTGGTACCGTAAAAGCCTGGTTTAAAGATAATCCGAAAATCAATGCAACGGCTTCTTTCAGCAAAATCGAGAGTATCCAGACGGAAGTGGTCTATACAAGCAGCGAAGAGTCCGGTTACGGAGATGCCAAGAACCTGACGGATGGTGATCCGAATACGATCTGGCATACGATGTTTTCCGTTACCGTTGCCAAATATCCGCACTGGGTGGACTTGGATGCAGGGGAAGTAAAACAGATTAAAGGTTTTTCATTCCTTCCCCGGCAGGACGGATCGAATGGTCATGTCAAGGATTATTCGATCAGTGTCAGCCTGGATGGTAAAAACTGGGGCGAACCGGTCTTGAAAGGCACTTTTGAAAATAACCTGAAGGAAAAGAAAGTGTTGTTCGATCAGCCGGTCGAAGCCCGCTATATCCGCTTTACCGCATTGAGCGAACAGCGCGGACAGGATTTTGCATCGGGTGCAGAACTGGTGATTCTGGCTGACTAATTGAACTTTATATTATATGATGGAACAGGAGAGGAAGTCATTCCTTTCCTGTTTTTTTATACTTTGTGCCTCCGATATGTCTGTTATCTCATCATTTTTGTTTTTCTTTGCGGAAAAATTCAGACACGTGAATCTCATTATAGAACAAGGAAACACATCATCGAAGGTGGCTGTATACAATAAGGGGCATATGGAGGCTTCTTTTGTGTTTAAGAAATTCGACGTGGAAGTCATCTCTTCTATCTTTAAGAAATACCCGTTGGCAAAAGGGATATTCTCGACAGTGATAGATAAAGATGACGAATTGGTTGCATACTTGGAAAGCAATCTTCGGAATTTTGTGTTTTTGGACGAAACGGTATCTCTTCCGATCAAGGTGCAATATAAAACACCTGCAACATTGGGCAGGGACCGGTTGGCTGCTGCTGTTGGGGCTAATTTCCTGCAACCTGGAAAGGATTTGCTGGTGATTGATGCCGGAACAGCTATTACATATGAATTGATCGATGCTTCCGGCTCTTATTTGGGGGGAAATATTTCGCCGGGAATGACAACCCGGTTCAGAGCATTGAACCAGTTTACGAAGAAATTGCCTTTGGTGGTCGAACAGGAGAACATTCCTCTGGTCGGAACGGATACGGAAACAGCCATCCAGGCTGGAGTAGTAAATGGTATAGTGTGTGAGATGGACGGATATATCGAAATGCTTCGGCTAAAATATCCTAACCTTTTGGTTTTTTTAACAGGCGGTCATTCGTTTTATTTTGAAAGACGACTAAAAAACTCCATCTTTGCAGACATTAATTTAGTGTTGACAGGATTAAACAGAATCTTAGAGTATAATGTTGAAGATTAATAAGGTACTAATAACAAGCGTTCTTATATTCATACTGTTGCCTTTGATGGCGCAAAACAATACAAACTCGCCCTATACCCGTTTCGGGTATGGTGATTTGGGAGAACGTTCGTTCGGCGCAGGTCGAGCCATGGGGGGTGTAGGTTACGGATTACGTTCGCCAAAACAAATAAATCCGATGAACCCGGCATCATACAGTTGCATGGATTCCCTGACATTTCTCTTTGATTTTGGTGTTGCCGGTCAGTTGTCGTGGTTTGATGACGGAAATGCCCGCCAGAATGACATCAACGGAAATGTGGAATATATCGCGATGCAATTTCCGATTCATCGCCGTATAGCCTTGAGTGTCGGTTTGTTGCCCTATTCTTATGTCGGTTATAAATTTGGAGCCTTGCGTAACGACCAAGGAGTTACATTTACGGAAACTTATAACGGCTCGGGCGGTTTGAGTGATTTATATGGGGGGATCTCTATAGACATCTGGAAAAAACGTTTAGCCGTGGGAGCCAATTTCGGTTTCCTGTTCGGGAATATCAAGCATGAACAGGTGGTGATCATGAGCGGTGAAGGAACCGGGGCATATAATACGAACCGTAACCAGGAATTGAGGGTTCGTGACTTGAAAATGGATTTTGGATTGCAATATACACAGCCGTTAAGCAAAACAGAGAGTGTGACGTTAGGTCTTGTTTTCTCTCCTAAAAAGAGTTTGCATGCAAAATCCTATCAATTGACTCAATCTTATACTTCTTCTGGATCAGATGGAGAAGTTCTTCAGTCTGATACGATTAGCGGGAAAGCGTTTGCACTGCCTAACTCGTATGGGGTGGGGCTTTCTTATGTGAAACAAAATAAATTAACGTTAGCGGCCGATTTTTCTTATGAAGATTGGGGAAAAATGCTTTACTTTGGAGAGAAAGGTAATTTCAAGAATCGTTACCGGGTAGCGGTAGGTGGTGAATATATACCGGATTATATGCGTAAATCATATTTCAGCCGGATTCGTTATCGTGCAGGTGTCCATTATGGCAATTCTTATTTGCGTATGAACCGGACAGATGCCAATCCTTCCGGAGAAGGTTATAACGAGATCGGAGCAAGTCTCGGTCTGGGGCTGCCGTTGATTGATAATCGTTCGTTGATTAACATCTCATTTGAGTATGTGAGAAAGAAACCGGAAGTGAAGATGAACATGATTGATGAACAGTATTTTCGTTTTACTGTGAATTATACGTTCAATGAAGCATGGTTTATGAAATTTAAGGTCGATTAACTAAATAGTTAACTTTAATAGAAATAAATATGAAGATCAAAGTATTATTGTTGGCTTTCGGATGCTCTATGATGTCGTTCGGAGCCTATGCACAAAAAGGTGTGGATACTGGTACTCCGTTCGGTTCTGGTGAAGATAGCGTACGTTGTATTACCAATATCAGCTTGTTTGTCCCTTATGCCAAAGCAGGGAATTTCAAGGATGCTTATGAATTCTGGCATCAGGCTTATACTGAATGCCCGGGAGCTCATAAGGATATCTACTTGTATGGTGTGAGAATCATGGACTGGAAAATCAATACAGAGAAAGATCCGGCTAAGAAAGCTGCTCTTATCGATGATTTGATGAAGGTTTATGATACGCGTGTGAAATATTTCGGTAATGACCGGAAGTATGGTAAGGACTGGATTGTTGCTCGTAAGGCAGCCGATTATATCCGTCTTAAGGGAGAAAAGGCAGATCCGAAAGTGTATTATGCTTGGTTAGGTGAAGTGATCAATGAGTTTGGTGAAAACGCTGAAGCAATGGGCGTATCCTTGTATATGATGGGATCTCACCGTCAACTGTTGGCTGATCCTAATTTCAAAGAGACTTATTTGGAAGACTATTTGAAATGTTCCAAGATCATTGCAACTCAGTTGGCTGCAGCTCAAGCAGCAAATAATGAAAAAGAGGTAAAGAACCTGACTACCTACAAGTCTGCCATTGATGGTGGTTTTGCAGGAAGTGGTGCTGCCGATTGTGAAACGTTGCAGAATATGTATGCTTCCAAAGTTGAAGCTGCAAAGGATGATCTGCCTGCATTGAAAGAAATCGTATCTCTGTTGAGACGTGTTCGTTGTCAGGAAATCGATGCTTTCTATACTGCTGCGGGTTATGCCTATAAACTGGAACCGAGTGCGGATGCCGCTCTGGGTATTGCCAAACAGGCTGTAAAAGCTAAAGATTATGATAAGGCTATTCAGTATTTTGAAGAAGCTGCCAATATGGAAACAGATGCTGTATCAAAGGCTGAAGACTATTATCTGATCGGTGTACTGTTGTTCGAACAGAACAATATGTCAAAAGCAAGACAATATTGCCAGAAAGCAATCGAAACCAATCCTGATTACGGTGCACCGTACATCCTGATCGGTAACATGTATGCTAAGTCTGCAAAATCTATCTACCCGAATGATGCTGTTTTGGCGAAAGCTGTTTACTATGCGGCTATCGATAAATTTGAAAAAGCAAGACAGGTGGATCAGAATGTAGCTGAAGACGCTGGTAAATTGGCTAATACTTATCGTGCTCACCTTCCTTCTACGGAAGAAGTTTTCATGCATCCGGATCTGGAAAAAGGAAAAGCTTTCAGAATCGGGGGCTGGATTGGTGAGACTGTCACAATCAGATAATTATGATTAAGAACCGTTTTCTTTGTAAAACGAACGAACAAGGCATAACAACTATCTTAGTGGTAGTTGTTATGCTTCTTTTATTTACTGCTTCTTGTAATGGCGATAACAAGGAAGTTGTTGTAGTTGCTTTCGATCCGGAAACAACCTATACGCTGAGGACTACTGATTATACTACTCAGTTTTCCGATTCGGGAATTACGCGCTATCGTGCTACCGCTAAAGAATTTTTGAAATTCGATAAAGCAAAAGAACCGTTCTCGTATTTCCCTAAAGGTATTTATGTGGAGAAATTCGACACCTTATTTAATATTGAAGCAAGTCTTAAAGCAGATACGGCTTATAACTATGAGAAGAAAGGACTATGGAAACTGATAGGCAATGTGAAGGTTGAGAATCTGGAAGGGAAAAAATTTGAAACCTCCTTGCTTTTTTGGGACCAGAAAGAAGAAAAAGTCTATTCTGATAAATACATTCGGATACAAGAAGAAGATAAGATCATAACGGGTATCGGATTCGAATCGAATCAGAATATGACTCAATATAAGATATTTAATTCTCAGGGGATATTCCCTGTCAGTGAATCGGCGACGACCGATTCGATCTCCAATACTGTTCCGGCAGATTCTGTACCCGTAGCCGTCAATTCTACTACAACGACTGTTCCGCAGGAGAAACCGATACAAATGAAAAAAGCGGCTCCACAGAAATTGGTGCCGGTCGAGATGGATAAAACGAAGTAATGGGCGCACTTACATACATATTAATATCATTGGCTTTTTCTGCGTTCTTTTCAGGAATGGAGATAGCCTTTATCTCTTCCAATAAGTTACGTTTCGAACTTGATAAAAAGGAAAAAAGCCTGACGAGTAAGATTCTGGATATATTTTACCGTAATCCGCATCAGTTTATATCTACAATGCTGGTCGGAAACAATATTGCGTTGGTCGTCTACGGTTTGCAGATGGCGATTATACTGGAACCGTTTATTGCGCGTGTGGTAAATAACGAGGCGCTGATTGTTTTGACTCAGTCTATTTTCTCGACTATTCTGATTTTGTTTACCGGCGAATTTATTCCGAAGACTATTTTTAAATTGAATCCGAACTTTTCGCTTACGTTGTTTTCATTACCTTTGTTAATCATATATGTTGTTTTGTATCCGATTTCTAAGTTTTCTTCTTTGCTTTCTTTCCTGATTTTGAAAATTGCAGGTGTAAAGAATGTGACCGGCTCGACGCAACGGGCACTGGGTAAAGTCGACCTTGACTATTTTATCCAGCAGAGTATTGAAGATGCACCTCAAAATTCGGATATGGATACGGAAGTGAAGATTTTTCAGAATGCACTTGATTTCTCGAATGTGCGTTTGCGTGATTGTATTGTTCCCCGTACGGAAATTGTGGCTTGTGATAAGACGGCTACTCTTGAGGAATTGCGTTCCCGTTTTATAGAGACAGGACTTTCCAAGATACTTGTTTATAATGAAAACATAGATGATATTGTCGGATACATCCATTCTTCGGAAATGTTTAAAAATCCGGAAGACTGGACACAGAGTATCCGAAGCGTCTCGATCGTTCCCGAAACGATGGCAGCCAATAAATTGATGAAAGTCCTGATGCAGGACAAGAAAAGTATGGCTGTCGTGGTGGATGAGTTCGGAGGAACTTCGGGAATCGTAACCTTGGAAGACTTGGTGGAAGAAATATTCGGAGAGATAGAAGACGAGCACGATATCAAGTCGTATGTCGCCAAGAAGGTAGGAGATGACGAGTATCTGTTGTCCGGTCGTATGGAGATTGATACACTGAATGAGAAGTTTGACCTGGAATTGCCGGAGTCGGACGATTATGTGACGATCGCCGGTTTTATATTGCACTTTTATCAGAAATTTCCGAAGTTGAATGAAACGGTTGTAATCGATAAATATTCTTTTAAAATCATAAAAGTAACAGCTACGAAAATCGAATTAGTTCGTATGAAAGTAGTGGGTTAATTAAAAAAAGAGCATAAAAAGATGCGGTAATCTCTTTTTTTCGTATCTTCGTGCCCTTAAAATGTAGAATAATAAACTTTAAAATAGATAAAGATAAATGGCTACGCTGGAAAAAATCAGAAGCAAAGCAGGACTGCTGGTACTCGTTGTGGGGGTGGCATTGTTCGCTTTTATCATCGGTGACTTTTTGAACTCCGGTTCTACCTATTTCAGACAATCGCAGGAAAACGTTGCGGAAGTAGACGGAGAAGTTATTAAAATTCAAGATTTTCAGGATCGTGTAGACGAAATGACTGAAATGTACAAAATGCAGACAGGGTCTACCAGTCTGCCCGAAGAATACCAGACTCAAATCCGTCAGTCTGTATTCGACGGTATGGTACAGGATATCGTTTTGAATGAAGCAACTTCCGAATTGGGAATGGGAGTAGGTCCGGAAGAACTGTTCGATATGGTTCAGGGTGAAAACATTTCTCCGATGATCCAACAGATGCAGATGTTCGTGAACCCGCAGACAGGTGCGTTTGACAAAACTGCATTATTAAACTTCTTGAAGACTATCGAAGACGATAATATCGCAAGTTATCCTGCCGATCAGCAGGCTCAGTTGTTGCAGGCTCGTCAGTTCTGGTTGTTTTGGGAAAAGAATATCAAACGTCAGCGTCTGGAACAGAAATATACGACTCTGTTGAGCAAGGCTGTTTCTGCCAACAAACTGGATGCAAAAGATGCTTTCGACGGTTCGGCTGTAAGTTCTGATATCGTTTATGCAATGCAATCTTATGCTTCTATTCCTGATTCAACTATACAGGTAAGCAAGAGCGATATTGAAAAGCTGTACAACCAGCGTAAAGAGCTGTTCAAACAAAAAGAAGGTAAGGTAATCAAATATATCGCTGTCGACATCCGTCCGAGCAAAGAAGATTATGACAAAGCAAGTGCGGAGATCGAATCGTTGAAGAGTGAGCTGGCTACTTCTGAAAGAGTGGCTGATCTGGTAACGGAAAATTCTGAAATACCTTATATGGACGCATTCTTTACAGAGAATGCATTGGATCCTGAAATGAAGCAGTTTGTAAAGACTGCAAATATAGGTGATGTGTATGGTCCTGTTTTCGAAAACGACAAATACAGATTGTTTAAGTTGGTCGACAAAACCGTCGCTCCTGATTCTGTGAAGGTCAGCCATATCATGTTGGCAAATACAGGCGATGAAGCAGCTGTCAAGGCAAAAGCCGATAGCTTGTTGAACGTATTGAAGAAAGGTGGTGACTTTGCTGCCTTGGCAAAAGAATATTCAGCTGACCAGGCTGCTGAAAAGGGTGGTGAACTGGGTTGGTTTACTGAAGCGACAGCTTTGAGAGGTGTAAATGATGATTTCAAAAAAGCTGTTTTCTCGACTCCGGTCAATGATTATTCAATTGTAAAATCTCTGTACGGAACACATATCATCAAGGTGACCGATAAGACTGCAAATGTTGACAAATATAAAGTGGCTGATATCGATATGACCGTATCTCCGAGTACAAAGACTTATGGTAACATTTATAATGAATTGAACCAGTTCATTTCAAAGAACCAGGATATGGATAAATTGGACGATGCCGCTAAAGAAGCCGGTTACAACCTGTTGTCTAATGTAACGGTAACTGCTAACGACCAGTTATTGGGTTCTATCAAGAATTCCCGTCCGGTAATCCGTTGGGCGTTCCAGAACAGCAAAGGCGATATTTCTGAAATTTTTGAATGTGACGATAAGTTTGTGATCGCAGCCATTCAGGGCACGTTGCCGGAAGGTTACCGTTCTTTAGAATCTGTTACTCCGATGTTGAAATCAGAGTTGATCGCTCAGAAGAAGGGTGAAAAGATCGCACAAGACCTGGCTGCCAAGAATCTGAGTTCTGTCGATGCTTATGCTCAGGCTATGAATTCTTCTGCAGATTCTGTTAAGTTCGTTAGCTTTGCAACACGTCGTATTGCAGGTATCGGTGTTGAACCGAAGTTGAATGCAATGGTTTCCTTGGCTCAGAAAGACCAGTTGAGCGCTCCGGTTGCCGGTAATAATGGTGTATATGTATTCAAGGTATACGAACAGAACAAGGATGCCAAGAATTATGATGAAGCTGCCGAAATCAAAGCATTGGATGCTTCTAACGCTTACCGCTTCGGTTTCCAGGCTATCCAGTCATTGGTTAACAAAGCCGATGTAGAAGATAACCGTATCCGCTTCTATTAATAGTTGAATTGTTGTGGCAGTAGAG
>DXRF01000069.1 GCA_019411205.1 Parabacteroides sp.
GTATATAAAGAAGGCTAATAAAGAAAATAATAATTGTTTCATATCTTATCCTGTTAATAATAGCACTTTGCAAAGATGTATCAAATTTTTAATTATAAATGTCAAAAGCATAGATAAAATTTGTGAGAACATAAATATTTTTGTCCGTTGTGAAAGACACATAGAGACATGCATTAATCTTATTTATGTAAGTTCCGTATTATGATGAACAGATACAAATTCTTTATTCTTTGCCTCTCCCTGATATGTGGGGCAAGCCTGTCGGCTAAGGATTATTATGCCACGGATTTCGGAGTAAAAGCAGACGGAAAAACTTTGAATACGAACTCCATTCAGAAAGGAATCGACTTTGTGAACAAACAGGGCGGAGGGCGTTTGGTCTTTACTGCCGGTAATTATCTGACGGGATCTATTTATCTCAAATCGAATGTGACACTCCATCTTGAAGAAGGGGCAACTCTACTGGGATCGACCAATCCCTGGGATTACGAAAAAGATTCGTATATTCGCTGGATGTCTATGATTTTCGCAGTCAAGCAGCAAAATATCGGTATAACGGGGAAGGGGACGATTAACGGGCGTGGTTTTCAAACCGCCAACAATATGGTAGACTATATCCAACGGGGTATCTACGAAGATCCTCTGAAACTGGGTCGTCCGAACGAGACGAACCGTCCACAGAATATCTATTTTCGTGAGTGCGAGAATGTGACGATCAAGGATATTACCCTGCGGGATCCGGCAAGTTGGAACCAGACCTACGATCAATGCAAGAATCTGTATGTCGACGGCATACAGGTCGATAGTAAGTCTTATTGGAATAATGACGGTATAGATATTGTGGACTGCGACGGTGTCGTACTGAAAAACTCCTTTCTTGATGCGGCGGATGATGCCCTTTGTTTCAAATCGCACGATGTGAACAGTATGTGTCAGAATGTGGTGGTCGAGAACTGTGTAGGCCGTTCGAGTGCCAACGGATTGAAGTTCGGAACAGTGTCTCGTGGTGGTTTCCGTAATTTTAAGGTGAAAAATATCAAAATATACGATACGTATCGTTCTGCCATCACGTTTGCCGCGGTCGACGGTGCCTTGATTGAGAATATAGAGGTCGATGGCGTTCGTTCCATTCATACGGGAAATGTGATCTACCTCCGTATCGGTGACCGTTGGGGTGCAGGGAAGAAGCCGGTTATGAAGAATATTACGATCAAGAATGTCTATGCCGAGATCCCGATGGACAAACCGGATGCCGGATATAATTATGAAGGACCGATCGAAGATCTTCCCCGCAATATCTCACCCGCCAGCATTGTTGGATTGCCGGAATATAAGATTCAGAACGTGACACTCCAGAATATCGAGATTGTTTCTCCCGGAGGTGGTAATCCCTACTACGCTTACCGTGGACTGACACCGGCCGAGTTGGACAGTATTCCTGAAATGGCGACTTCCTATCCGGAGTTTTCGCAGTTTAAGGAATTGCCGGCTTGGGGCTTCTACATCCGTCATGCCGAGGGAATCACTTTTGATAATGTGACGTTTAAGGCTTTGAAAAAAGATTACCGTCCGGCTATCGTGATGGATGATGCCGGGGAGGTGACGTTCAAGGATGTCCGGTTTATCGAGCCGGAGGGCGAGGGAAAGAAACAGATATTCCCTTATAAGTCTAAAGTGATAAAATGAGAGTATGATATCGGACTGGAAGGATGTATAGGATTAAAAACAAAAAAGTGAGACGATATGAATAAAAATAAATTATTTGCAAGTGTGATAGGCCTTTTGGTCTTTGTGGCGGGGCTTTCAGCTAAAGATTACCAAGTAGCGATGTTTGGGATCAAATCTGACGGGGTGACACTCAATACCCGTTCTATCCAGCGGGCTGTTGATTATATAAGTGAACAGGGAGGTGGCCGGCTTATTTTTTATGTGGGCCGTTATCTGACTGGTTCAATCGAACTTAAGTCGAATGTGACGATCCGTATCGAAGAGGGGGCCGTTTTGGTTGCAGTTCCCTCCGTTTATGATTTTAAAGGGGTAGGAGGATGTAATGCGATTATTTATGCAGACAAGCAAAAGAATATCGGTATCGGTGGAAAAGGTATTATCGATGGTCGTAGCATCGCTGTGCGGGCAAGCGTGGAAGAGCAATTGCAAAAAGGGCATATCGAAGGAAATGTATCCGATTATGCACCAGCTTTGATCTGTATGGAAGGCTGCGAGGATGTGAAAATCGAACAAGTCACCCTGCAGGATGCAGCGAACGTAGCCGAAATATATAAGGACTGCCATAATGTGGCAGTAGACAGAGTCGTTGTGAATGCCGGTGCATCGGATCGGAAAGCAATCTCGATTTCTGGCTGTGACGGGGTGAAGATGACAGATTGCTATTTCAATATGACGGGGAATCCGTTGGAGAGTGCTGGGACATCCCGTAATCTAATATTTACAAATTGTATAACACCAGACGGCAAAGCTGTCTCAAGCGATCAATAAGAAGGAGGAGAAAACTATGCAGAGGAGATCTTTTATCAAACAGAGTGTTTTATGGACAGCCGGTTGTGCCGTCGGTAGCCGTATGCCGCTATGGGGTGCGGTCAGTGCAGCCGATGAGGTGAAGGGGACGGTTTTGCGTTCCGGTGAGCTATATAAATTGTTTCGTGATCCACAATCCATTTACCGCCCGTTTGTCCGTTGGTGGTGGAACGGAGATAAAGTGGAAGCTGACGAATTGAAACGTGAACTGCACATATTGAAGGAGGCCGGTATTGGAGGGGTAGAGATCAATCCGGTCAAATTTCCCGGTAATGACACGGATGATCTGGGCAAGAAGTCGCTACCCTGGCTGAGTGACGAATGGATCGACATGTTGAAGGTGGCTTTTGACGAGGCGAAGTCGCTTGATATGACCTGCGATCTGATCGTCGGTTCTGGCTGGCCGTTCGGAGCGGAGTTCCTGACAGGAGACGAGAGAGCGGATGTCGTAGTGAACTATTCAGAGAAACTGAGCGGACCGATCGATTATGAAGTTTCTCGTGATGGTCTGTTCTGTGCGGCCGATCCTGCTATCAGTTCTCCTTTCCTTGGAAAGAAGATGGAGTTGGTTTCCCTGCAGCTGGTTCCTGAGCCGTTTGGCAGTCTTGACCAGGCTATCGATCTGATGGATAAAGAGGTAGACGGAACGTTCAAGTTCAAAGTGCCTGATGGAAAATATGTCTTGTTTGCCTTAGTCAAGATACGTGGCTTCCTTGAAGTGATCAATGGGGCTCCTGGTGCTACGGGGCCGGTGTTGAACCACTTCAACAAACCGGCCGTACAAAAATATCTGAATAATATGTCGGACAAGATTCAGAACCGTTTAGGCCCGTTGTCCAACAATATCCGTTCTCTTTTTACCGACAGTATGGAACTGGAAGGTTCGAACTGGTCGTATGATATGGCGGAAGAATTCAAGAAACGCCGGGGATATGATGTGCAGCCGTACCTGCCTTTCATTTTGTTTAAGATGGGTAGCATGGGGAATGTGTTGACCTATGAACCAAAGGTCCAGTTTACACCCGAACTGGACGATACGATCCAGCGTGTGCGTTATGATTTTGAATACACGAAAGCCGAACTGCTGCGTGAGCGTTTTACACAGACTTATTTAGATTGGTGTAAGGGCTTGAATGTGAAATCGCGTGCACAGGCCTACGGACGTGGTTTCTTCCCGCTTGAAAGCAGTCTGGATTATGATATACCCGAATGCGAATCCTGGACGATGACTTGGTTGCGCCACCGCTTGGGTGAGGAAATGTCGGAAGAGGATTACCGTCGGGGGCGTGCCTATACGATGGTCAATAAGTATGTGTCTTCTGCCGCCCATTTGCGAGGGAAGCGTCTGGTGAGTTGTGAGGAGATGACCAATACTTATACCGTGTTCAATATGACATTGGAGTTGTTGAAGATTGGAGGTGACCAGACGGCTATCTCCGGTGTGACGCATTCTATCTTCCACGGTTTCAACTATTCTCCGAAAGAAGCCCCGTTCCCCGGATGGATTCGTTATGGGGCCTATTATAACGAAAATAACAACTGGTGGCCATATTTTAAATATTATACAGCCTATAAAGGTCGTATGGCTTCCGCTCTGCAACATGGAACCATGTATGCGGATATTGCGATCCTGCATCCGATAGCCGATATGTGGAGTACCTTGGGAATGCAGAACGAGCCGTTCCCTGCTACTACCAATGTGAAATATAAGACATTGGTATGGGAAGCGATCCATAAGAACGGTAGCGGTTGCGACTATGTTTCCGAATCGATCATCCGGGATGCCGAGATGAAAGACGGTTACTTGTGTTATGGTCCCCGCAAATATAAAACTCTTTTCCTGATCGAAGTGGAGAGTATGGAACCGGCTACCGCGCATAAATTGTATGATTTTGTGGCCTCTGGCGGGCGTATTTTCTGTATAGAGGCTTATCCGCATAAATCGGTCGGCCTGAAAGATCATGACAAGCATGATAAGGAAGTGCAGGAATGGGTGGAAAAGATGAAGCAGATGGACGGGCGTTTCGTACTGCTTCATAAACCGGAAAAAGACTTTGTCGGTTGGTATCAGGAGGTACAGAAAGACTATGGATTGACACCGTATATGACGATTGAAAAACCTGATCCTTATCTGATGCAGAACCGTTATCAGGGTGATAACAAAGAAGAGATGTTCTTCTTCAGTTATGCACACCGCTATAATTCGCATCAGACCCGTATTTCTTTCAGCAACGAGATAGTAAAAGGCCGACAGGGCTGGGTGTGGGATCTGGAAACGGGCGAACGTTACCGGTTGCCGCTGGATGCAGCCAACAGTTTCCTGTTCGACTTCGGTCCGGCTGATTCTCTTCTGATCGTATTCGATAAGCAAAAGAGAGGAAATGATTACAAGCCGCTGCCGGTTTCCGGTATGGATTTGGAAGATCTTTCGTCTGACTGGGATGTGGAGTTCCGGCACAGTCGTGAGAATACGGTACAGAATACTCATTTTGACAAGTTGAAGGATTTAAAGGATACGGACTATGTGAACTTCTGTGGGACAATTGTCTATAGAAAGAAAGTGAATGTATCTTCGCCTGCCGGAATGGTTCTTAACCTTGGGTTGGTACATGGGGTATCGGAAGTATTCGTGAATGGGCAGAGCTGTGGTGTTAAATGGTATGGCCGCCGTATCCATCCGGTTGCAGCCCAATTGAAACAGGGAGAAAACAAGATTGAGATACACGTCGTGACGGTAATGGGTAATTATTTGAAGACACTGAAGGATAATAAGATCGCTCAGGCGTGGACCCGGAGGCAGGATGTTGTACAGCCGGCGGGATTGGTCGGGCCGGTTACCGTTTATAGAATGAAAGGTTGAGAATTAAGAATTAAGAAAATAGGAATTTGAAGAGTTATGAATATGATTAGAAAAATAATGATCTTGTGCTTGTTGGCGGGAATGCTGATTCCGGTGTGGGCAAAAGATTACCAGATGACAATGTTCGGGATCAAGTCGGATGGGACGACCATGAATACCCGTTCCATACAAAAGGCGATCGACTTTATTTCCGAGAATGGGGGAGGACGTCTGGTGTTTACTGTCGGACGTTATTTGACCGGCAGTATTCATCTGAAGTCAAATGTGACGATCCATTTGGGAGAGGGTGCCGTGTTGGTCGGTTCCACCAATCCTTATGATTATGATATGGAACTGAATGCTTGGTACGGCTTGATCTTGGCGAATAAGCAGGATAATATCGGTATCACCGGTAAAGGGGTGATCGACGGTCGCGGACGTGAGCTTGCCAATAACTTCATCAACCAGGTTTATTCAGGGGTGATCAAGGACAAACTGCAGTTGGGACGTGTGGCCAACCGTCCGAAGCTGGTTTATTTCCGCGAATGCAAGAATGTGGAGATAAAAGGTGTGACGATGATGAATCCGGCTTTCTGGACACAGACCTACGATCAGTGCGAGAACCTGTTGATCGATGGTATCACGGTGCATAGCCGTGCTTACTGGAATAACGACGGGATGGATATTGTCGACTGTAACGGTGCGTTGATCCAAAACTGTTATGTAGATGCGACAGACGATGCGATCTGTCTGAAATCCCATAGTGCCGATGCCATTTGCCAGAATATCGAGGTCCGCAACAATACGGCTTGTTCAAGTGCAAGCGGTATCAAGTTCGGAACGGCTTCGACTGGTGGTTTCAAGAATATAAAGATCATCAACAATACGATATTCGACACGTTCCGTTCGGCTATAACGATCCAGGCGGTTGATGGCGGACTGGTTGAGAATATAGTGGTGGACAGCCTTCGTTCCATCAATACCGGAAATCCCATCTATTTGGTCGTGGGAGAACGTCGTGAGGGACGTCGCAGCCGGATGGACAACGTGCATATCTCGAATGTTTATGCCGAAGTCCCGGCAACGAAACCGGATGCAGGATATGACTACGAAGGGCCGACGGAAGATAATCCGCGTAATGTCTCGCCTTCCGGCATTGTCGGCTTGCAAGATAACAAGATTACGAATGTCTCTATCGAGAATGTCGAGATCGTCTATCCGGGCGGTGGTAACCCGTTGTATGCTAAAGTTGGGCTGGACGAACTGGATAAAGTTCCAGAAATGCCGAAAGCTTACCCTGAGTTCTCTCAGCATAAGGAGTTACCTGCCTGGGGATTTTATGTCCGCCATGCCGATGGGGTCACTTTCAAGAATGTGAAGCTGACTGCTTTGAAGAAAGACTATCGTCCGGCTATCGTCTTGGACGATGTGCACAACGGGGCATTTACGAAGATCAAAGTGGTTGAACCGTCTGCCGGAAAGAAGGAAAAGATACATGCTTACAAGTCTACGAAGATAAAAAAATAGAACGGGAGATACGGGAGACACATAAATGGGGAGGGAATGCAAAATGTGCATATCCCCCCCCTTTTTATGTAGCGGAACAGACAATACTCTCCCTTCCTTCCTCGGAGCAGGATAAGAAGGGATAAACCTGTTTAAGAAAGACTGAACCAATCAAAGGATGGTTTATCTGGCGATTACTGAATACGATTAGGAAAGACTGGGCTTATTTAAGTGACGATCGCCATGCTTTTGTTGTCAGACAGCCGGGTCATAGACCTTTTGCCTTTGGTCGAATACGTTTTCGCCCTTGGTCGAAAAGGTTTTTGACGAGTGTCGAAAGGGCTTTTGACCAAGGGCGAAAAGTAAAGGTCTGGTAGTAATGGCTGTAAATACCTGTATGTTTTTGTTTTCTTTTCGTGATAAAGACGGCTTTAGAAATACCCGTGCGTTTTCACATCTCCATATTTGAGGGCTATCTCTACCCGTTTGACAGTGAATGTACCGTCATCTTCGGACTGGAACCCGATGCGGTTGTATCCTTGTTTGAGAACTTCGTCGGGTAGGATAAAGGCATATTCCTTTTCTTCTTTTTCCAGCCCTCGTTCCCTATCGTATAGGTGGGTGTAGGCCGGCATTTCTTTCTCAACCGCTTTTCCGTTTACCGTCAACCGGCAGGACGCCGGCCGACTGGTGCGGATGAATAGGATTGCTTCTTCCGGATATCCTTCCTCTACCGAATCGCCGATATAAAGATCGACTTCTTTCCCTTCTCCCTTGCCTATTTTTAGCGGGAGTGGAGAGTCCGGCTTTATATTATACTGGACAACCCCGTCAGACAGTGCATATATCTTATTCCTGCCTTTCAAAGTTTCCAACGATCCTAATTCCTGAAGCAGTTCCGGCATCATGACCCGGCAAACCTGGCCGCCGTCTTCCAGATACAGTTTCCCGTCATGTTCGGTATTGAGCGTGCCGAAATAATAATTGAACAGGTAGATCCCGTCTGCCCCCTGTGAGAGGATATGGGAACACATCCCCCTGTGCATGCCGTGTGACCAGAATTCCCGCGGGCGGTAGCCTCCGTCGTCAATCGAACTGTAGAACGGAATGTTGAGGTCTTTCCCCATTTCTTCCCTGAACTTGGCTACCGGCATGGCAGGATCTCCCCTCCAGTGAACGCCTGTACTGATAAAATCCAGAAGTCCGAGGCGTAGCCATTCGCGTATATCCAGTCCTTTCATCATGTTTTGTTCGACTGTCGGTGCCACACGTGCGGAGAGTAGGATCTTTCTGCCTTGTTTGGCTGAAATTTCATCCACCTTCTGACGGATGTCTTTCACCAATTGCGTCATCAGCGGTGCGTTCTGCGGCCCTGTGCCCGATTTGAAGTAAACAATGAAGCGCATGAAGTCGAGGTCGTATCCGTCGATTATGTCGGCGTAATTTTCCAATTGCTCGGAAATAATCGCCAATTTTCGGTCGCGCACTTCCTTTATGGAAAAGTCAAAAGCTCCGCCACTGTTATAGCCTTGTGTCGTGTCGTTCAGCCAGTATTCCGGATGCTGAATCCAGAAATCGGTGTACCAGATCGGACAATGGGTCGTTGTGTCATTGAAATGCAAGTCGTTCATCCGGTAGGTGATGAAGGCTTCCATCCCTTTCTCCTTGGCTCTCTTTAAAGTATAAGCGACCAAGTCCGTCCCTTCTTTTTCCAGGTTCAGATGGTTCCGGTAGTATTTTCGGAAAGAGTTGTATTGAGCTGTGTCGCAACCGCAATCCAACGTTCCGTTCAGATCGTCTCCCATCACATGGCCATATTTGGAACGAACATAAAAGAAATCGCTGCCGGAACACATCATATAAGTCGTGACTTGTGAGTTTGCCACCATATCGACACAGGAGTCCAAGTCGGCAAGCGTAAGCGGACGATATTTGAACCAGCGGTTTCCTAACAGGTCGGAACCATCGTTGTTATGAATGATCCGGAATGTCCGTTCGGGGGCTTTTTTTACATCGGGTGCACAGGCAAAGAAAGCCTGTGCACATAAAAGAATCGAGAGATAGTTAATTATAAGTGATTTCATGGTGTGTCGTATGTTTATTCGGTTAACGAATAAGGCTTTTCCTCTGCTGTGAACTGTCTTTTCTTATTGGGACTTGAAGTCATTTGAAAGACCAGTTCGCCTCCATTCATAATGTCCTGATGGGTGATGTATGCCTTTTTGTAAGGTTGACCGTTTAGGGTGACGGATTTGATGTAACGGTTCTTGTCACTGACCTTGTCCGCTCTGACTGTAAATGTTTTTCCGTTTTCCAGGTTTACCTGCATATAGGGCAGGTAAGGAGCTCCGATCACATACTGGTCGGTTCCTGGACATACCGGATAAAAGCCCATGGCCGAGAAGATGTACCAGGCGGACATCTGGCCGCAGTCGTCGTTGCCGCATAAACCGTCGATATTGTTGCGGTACATACGGTTCATGATTTCACGAATCCAGTATTGCGTTTTCCACGGTTCGGTAGTCCAGCTATATAGATAAGGAATATGATGGCTCGGTTCGTTACCGTGGACATAAGTACCGAGCAGACCTTCCCGTGTCACATCTTCAGTCTGGGCGAAGAACTCGTCCGGCAGATGCATGGTGAACAGGGAGTCCAGCTTGTTGATGAAGCTGCGGTTGCCACCCATCAGGTGGATCAGGTCGGACGGAGCCTGCGGTACATAGAAAGAATAGTTCCAGGCGTTTCCTTCGATAAAACCTTGTCCGTGTGTGCTGAGCAGGTCGATATCCTCTTTCCAGCGACCGTCTTTGTAACGCGGACAGGCGAAGCCCAGACCCGGTTTGAACACGTTCTTGTAAGAGAGTGCACGCTTCTTGTAGGTCTCTGCTGTCTGCCGGTCACCTGTCAGGAGTGCCATGTGGTAGACCGTCCAGTCTTCGTATGCATTTTCCAACGTAACGGAAGCGGAAGTAGGGGAATTGTCAAAGGGAACATATCCTAATTGTTTATATTCATCCGTATGGTCATAATAGGGTACGTTTGAACTGCTGACCATCGCTTTGATCGCTTCCTGTTTGTCGATCGGCAAACCTTTGGTGATGGCATCGGCCAGGACAGAGACCGAGTGGTAGCCGATCATGCACCAGTTTTCGTTGCCCATATGTGACCAGACGGGAAGCAAGTGATGTACACTTTGATTGTAGTGAGCGAGCATCGACTTTACAAGATCTGTGCTGACATCCCGTTTGATGATGTTGAACAAGGGATGCAAAGCTCGGTACGTGTCCCAGACAGAGAATACGGTATAGTTCGTAAAGCCCTCGGCTTGGTGGATATTATGATCGATTCCCCGGTATTTTCCGTCTACATCCATATAAACGGACGGGTTGATCATTGTATGGTACAAGGAAGTATAAAGCATGGATAGCTGGTCATTGCTGCCCTTTGCATCGATTACGGACAACGCGTTTTCCCATTTCCCGTTCGTTTCCTTACGGATCGTGTCAAACGATTTTCCGGTGGTTTCCGCTTGCAAGTTCTTTAAAGCCCCGTCTGTTCCGACAGCTGAAAGCGCCACTTTGATTTCGAGTGGGGCACTTCCTTCCTTGAATTCGAAGTAAGAAACGACTTTACGTCCACCGATCTCCGGAAAGTTCTCTGCTGTATTGAAACGTCGGAAACCTCCTGGATAATTGACTTTCTTCCGGTCCGTATATCCGTAACGGATAACCGGTTGGGAGAACGAGATGGCAAAATAAGTATAGTTTACGCGGCTCCATCCGTTGGTGATGCGGTAGCCGGTAACCAGGGTGTCGTTTTCGACCCGGAGGTTTGCCCACAGCACTTTGCCGTCATAATTGTAGATACCGTGGTTGAGGTCGAGTATCAGTTGTTTTTTCTGATCGGCCGGATAGGTGTATTTATGAATACCGGTTCGTTCGGTTGCCGTCAGTTGCACTTTGATCTGGTCGTCTGACAGTAACACTTCGTAGTAGCCTGGACGGGATATTTCGGTGTCGTGGCTGAACCGGGAGCGATAGCCGCTGTCCGGATTATCGGCCGTACCGGGGTTGATCTGTAACTCTCCGGTGAAAGGCATCAGCAGGATATCACCGAGGTCGGAATGTCCCGTTCCACTGAAGTGTGTATGGCTGAAGCCGACGATGGAACTGTCTTTATATTGGTAGCCGGCACAGTATTCATACGCACGAGGTTGATAAACCCCGTCGATGTTATGAGGAATGGTATCGGTGTCAGGGCTTACCTGTACGATGCCGAACGGTGAACAGGCACCGGGGAATGTATGTCCCATCCCGTTTGTGCCGATGATCGGGTTTACCAGATCAGTCTTTTGCGCCATAGCCGGCATCGTCATGCAGGCAAGGGCGACAATCAATGATTTCATTTGTTTTTGCATATACGTGTTTGTCTTATTTTCAGGGATATTCAAAAGTAAGCAAAGTTACAAATATGTAAATGTATTTTTTGTCGGATTTGTTTAGATATTTGGCTAAATGGTGAAAAGCGGACGCCAGTCTTAACCGACCTGTTTCCCTTTCGGATGCGATTTGCCTGTTACGGCCATCAGACCGACGATTAGGAAATAGATCAGTTCCCTCATGGCAATCACTGTTGTAATTCTTACGAAAATGCGTTTCCTGGTAAGAACAAAAAGGCCGCCTCTTTTTACAGAGGCGGCCTTTCGGATATATGGAATAAGTTTGTTATTACTTAACCAATGCAGCGAATTCGCTGTTAGTTGCATATTTTGCAAATTCCAGGTCGATAGCAGCTTCTTTAGCCATAGCCTTGTCTGCAGCGATAGCAGCTTTCAGGTTGCTGATAACAGCGTTAGCGTCGTTTGTACGAGCAGCAACGACAGCTTTCAGGTAAGAAGTTGTAGCGTCAGGTTTAGCAACTGCGTTCAAAGTCTGAGAAGCTTTGCTGTAATCCTTAGTCAGGATCTGAGCCAGAGCAGCGTTGTTAGACTTAACTGAACCGAAAGAGTTGGCAGCCTTAGCCCATTCGCCCTGTTCCAGATACAGAACACCCAGAGCTTCGCCTAATTCAGCAACGCCTGCAGCGCTACCGAACAACTGCTGAGCTTTAGCCTGGTCACCCTTAGTCAGAGCGATCAAACCTAAGTTCATGTTTGCTTCCGGATTAGCTTTTACAGAGTTTGATTTGTTGAACATCTGTTCTGCCTTAGCCAAGTCACCAGCACGGAATGCCATCATACCGATGTTGTTCCAAGTGCGGTAGCAGTTAGGATACAATTCA
>DXRF01000007.1:0-21576 GCA_019411205.1 Parabacteroides sp.
AAGTTGCTTGCGAAACCCTTGTTACAACCGGACAGGTTGTCTTGGCTGGAGAAGTAAAATCAAGTGCTTACGTGGATGTACAGGATGTAGCCCGTAACGTGATCGAGAAAATTGGTTATACGAAAAGCGAATACCAGTTTGAAGCGAAATCATGTGGCGTGTTCTCTTCTATCCATGAACAGAGTGGAGACATTAACCGTGGTGTTGAGCGCGAAGATCCTTATAATCAGGGAGCGGGCGATCAGGGTATGATGTTTGGTTATGCCACTAACGAAACAGAAAACTATATGCCTCTGGCATTGGATCTTTCACACAGCCTGTTGTGGGAGCTTGCCGAGATACGCAAAAATGAAAACGACCTGATGCCTTACCTCCGTCCGGATGCAAAGAGCCAGGTGACGATTGAATATGACGACAACGGGAAACCGCTGCGCATCGATACAATTGTTGTTTCTACACAACATGATGAATTTATCACTGCAAAAGGCATCACACAGGATGAAGCAGATCTGGCTATGCAGAAAAAGATCGCTGAAGATGTGAAGAGCATACTGATCCCGCGTGTAAAGGCTCAGTATCCGGCTCATGTCCAGGCATTGTTTAATGACGATATCATCTATCATGTGAATCCGACCGGAAAGTTCGTGATCGGTGGCCCTCACGGTGATACCGGTTTGACAGGCCGTAAGATTATTGTTGATACATACGGTGGTAAGGGTGCTCATGGTGGTGGTGCATTCTCAGGAAAAGATCCTTCGAAGGTCGACCGTTCTGCCGCTTATGCTGCTCGTCATATTGCGAAGAATTTGGTTGCTGCCGGTGTGGCTGATGAAATGTTGGTACAGGTGTCTTATGCAATCGGTGTCGCTAAACCGATGAATATTTTCGTCAATACATTCGGTCGTGCCAATGTTAAAATGACGGATGGGGAGATCGCTGAAAAGATATGGAACCTGTTCGACATGCGTCCGAAAGCAATCGAGGAACGTCTGAAACTGCGTAACCCGATCTATTTGGAAACAGCATCTTACGGCCATATGGGACGTAAACCACAGGTTGTGACGAAAACGTTTACTTCTCGTTACAATCCGGAACCGACCATCTGTGAAGTAGAATTGTTTACTTGGGAAAAGCTGGATTACGTTGATAAGGTAAAAGAGGCATTCGGGCTTTAATGTAGGCTGTTTGTACGAACTTATATTGGCTCCCGTCTGAAAAAATCGGCTCTTGTTCCGTTTTTTTTCGGACGGGAGCTATTTTTATTTTAAATTATGTATATTTGACGCTTGTAATTATCTAAAATTAAAATGTATGCGTAAAACGATTCAGTTTCTTCTGTTAGCCTTTATTTTCCTTTTGGCTACTGCATGTGCAGAGACTTCCCCGTTCAAATACGAGTCGGTCCCGAACGATCCTCTGAAAGCCCGTATCTATACTTTGGATAACGGTCTGAAAGTGTATATGACTGTGAATAAAGAGACCCCGCGTATTCAAACGTATATTGCCGTTCGCGTGGGTGGTAAAAATGATCCTGCCGAAACGACCGGTTTGGCACACTATTTTGAACATTTGATGTTTAAAGGAACTCAGCGGTTCGGCACGCAGAATTACGAACAGGAAAAACCGATGCTCGATCAGATCGAACAGCTTTTTGAGGTGTATCGTAAAACTACCGATGAGGCAGAACGTCAGGCTATTTATCATCAGATCGACAGTGTTTCTTATGAGGCTTCGAAATTGGCAATTCCGAACGAATATGATAAACTGATGTCTGCTATTGGTGCAACCGGAACGAATGCGTATACCGGTTTTGACCAGACGGTCTATGTGGAAGATATTCCTTCCAACCAGATCGACAACTGGGCGAAGATACAGGCGGACCGTTTTGAAAACAATGTAATCCGTGGCTTTCATACGGAGCTTGAGACTGTGTATGAAGAAAAGAACATGTCTCTTACCAGTGATGGCCGTAAAGTGTATGAGGCTGTTCTGACCGCTCTTTTCCCCGATCATCCATACGGGACGCAGACTGTTCTCGGGACACAGGAAAACCTGAAGAATCCGTCTATCACGAATATCAAGAACTATCATAAAACTTGGTATGTCCCTAATAATATGGCAATCTGTCTGTCCGGTGATTTTGATCCGGACCAGATGATTGAGACGATCAATAAATATTTCGGTCATTTGAAACCGAACCCTAATCTGCCGAAGTTGCCAGTGACACATGAGTCTCCGATTAAAGCACCGGTCGTAAAAGAAGTATTGGGTGTCGATGCCGAAAATGTGACTTTGGGATGGCGTTTCCCGGGAGCTGCTTCTCCTGACCAGGATTTGCTGAATCTGACAGGAGAAATTATTAATAATGGTAAAGCAGGTTTGTTGGATATCGATTTGGTTCAGCAACAGAAAGTATTAAGTTGCTATGCCGGAACATACGGAATGTCTGATTATAATGCATTTGTTATTAGTGGTCGTCCGAAACAGGGACAGACTTTGGATGAAGTAAAAGACCTTTTCCTGGCTGAAATTGATAAGCTAAAGAAAGGTGAGTTTGACGAAGGTTTGCTGGAAGCTGCTATCAATAATTATAAACTGATGCAAATGTACCGGATGGATCGTAACGATGGCCGTGCTGATATGTTTGTATCTTCTTTCATCGACGGTGTCGATTGGGAAGATGAAGTCGCTTCGTTAGATCGCATGAGCAAAGTGACCAAGCAGCAGATTGTCGATTTTGCCAACAAGTATTTCGGTGACAACTATGCACTCATCTATAAAAGACAAGGTAAAGACCCGAACGAAAAGAAGATCGACAAACCTAAAATCACTCCGATCGTGATGAACCGCGACAGTTCAAGTCTGTTCCTGAAAGAAATACAGGCTTCAAAAGTGGCTCCGATCGAACCGGTATTCTTGGATTATAGTAAGGATTTGCAAAAACTGACTGCTCAATCCAATATTCCGGTATTGTATAAAGAGAATACTTCCAACGATCTCTTCTCTCTGATGTATGTATTCGATATGGGTACGAATAATGATAAGGCAATGGGTACTGCTTTTGAATATATGAAGTATTTGGGCACATCTAAAATGAGTCTGAAGGAAATCAATGAAGAGTTCTACAAGTTGGCTTGTTACTTTAACGTATTCCCGGGTTCGGACCGTACGTATGTGATGCTGGAAGGTCTGAAAGAGAATATGCCGAAAGCAATGGCTCTGTTTGAGGAAATCCTGGCCGATGCACAGGTTAATAAGGAAGCTTACGGGAACCTTGCAGGCGATATTCTGAAAAAACGGACTGATGCCAAATTGAATCAGGGACAGAATTTCAATAAACTGATCCAGTATGCTATCTGGGGTCCGAAGTCTCCTGCAACAAATGTACTGACAACTGCCGAATTGCAGCAAATGAACCCGCAGGAACTGGTCGATCGCATTCATAAGATCAACTCATTCGATCATAAGATCTTGTATTATGGTCCGGAAAAACCACAGGCTGTTCTGGATATCATCAAACAATATCATAATGTCCCTGACCAGCTACAACCGGTTCCGGCAGCTATCGAGTTCAGCCAGCAGGAAACACCTGAAAATAAAGTTCTGCTTGCCCAGTATGATGCTAAACAGATTTATTTCTCCGCTGTTTCTAACCGGGGTGAAAAATTTGATCCGGCTATCCAGCCTACATTGAATATGTATAACGAATATTTCGGTGGTGGTATGAATGCGATCGTATTCCAGGAAATGCGTGAATCGCGTGGGTTGGCTTATTCCGCAGGAGCTTTCCTGATTACTCCGTCCAAACTGAAATATCCGTATGTATACCGTACGTTCATTGCGACTCAGAATGATAAGATGATCGATGCAATGAAAGCGTTCGATGAAATTATCAATAATATGCCGGAATCAGAAAAAGCGTTCAACTTGGCTAAAGACGCTCTCATCACTCGTTTGCGTACGGAGCGTATTACCAAATCGGACGTTCTCTGGTCTTATCTGAATGCCCAGGATTTAGGTCTGAACACGGACAGCCGTAAAGAGCTGTTCGAGAAGGTACAGACAATGACATTGCCAGAAATCAAGGCATTCCAGGAAAAATGGGTAAAAGGACGTACCTATATTTATTGTGTATTAGGCGATGAGAAGGATCTTGATCTGAAAGGCTTGTCCCAATATGGTCCGATCCAGAAACTGACACAGGAGGAGCTGTTCGGATATTGATTGTTGTGATCTTTTTTATGGAGGATAGTCTCCTTTGAATAATATTACCCAAGTATATAGTTTATTGTGTATACTTGGGTAAATTTGTCTAATGCAAATTTATAAAAAACGACATAAAATGAGAGTCAATGAAGATTTACTGAAACGCTTGAAAGCTGGTGAAGAAAAAGCTTTTGAGGATTTGTATTGGACTTACAGTCCTCGGGTGTATAACTTCATCAACTCTTTATTGTTTGATAAATCTCTCACAGAAGATTTGACACAGAATGTCTTTCTGAAAGTTTGGGAAAAGCACGAGCAGATAGAACCTGAGTTAGGGATTACAGCTTATCTGTTTACGATTGCTCGACATTTTGTCTTTAAGGAGACGGAATTCCGTCTGTCTCAACATGTGACGTCACATGTTGAGGATATTGATCTAAGTGATGATTCAAAAGAGGAGCAACAACATGAAGTGAATTCCTTTCTTGAATATATTGACCATTTAATTGAAAACCTCCCTCCCTCTCGAAGAGAAATATTTCGTTTAAGCCGCCTTGAGCAGCTATCAAATAAAGAAATTGCCCGTAAATTATCCATTTCAGAAAAAACGGTAGAGACGCAGCTTTATCGCTCTTTTCAATATTTGCGTTCTAAATTGTCTCCTGATAAGAGATGGATACTCCTTTTTTGCTATTTGGTTAATAGGTGTTAAATATAAATGCCTTTGTAAGTGATTTTTCTTTGTGAAGGATATACAATATAGAAGATGGAAAAAAAAGAAACATACATTGAGTTGCTGGATTGCTTTATGCATGGTGAACTTTCGGCTGAACAGGAACATGAGTTGAGGACATGGTTCAAACAACCTGGAGCCCGTGAGGTGTTGTTTCAACATTATAGTCAATCTTGGACGGAAGCGGAAGGAAAGAAAATTTCGGTTGAAATTCAGAATCGAATGTTCCGGAATATTCAGAACCGGATACATGCAGAAACAGGAAGGAGGGAGAAACGAAAATCAGTTCAAAAGCTACAGTTTCGTCAGTGGTTGCCATATGCGGCAGCTGTTGTGTTTCTTTTAGGTTTTACGACTTTTGTTCATCTATATCTGAATTTGGCTAATAAAACAGAAAATTATTCGTTGCAGACCTATAAGGTTTTAGTTGATAAAGGACAACGGGCAAGTGTCATATTGCCGGATGGAACAAAAGTCTGGTTGAATTCTCATTCGGAATTAACTTATAATGGTAATTATGGGAAGGGGAATCGTCAGGTCATTTTGTCGGGAGAAGGCTATTTTGAAGTGGCAAAAGATTCAACTTCTCGATTTATAGTGAAAGCTGGAGAAATGAAAGTCGAGGCGTTAGGTACAACTTTCAATGTGAAAGCTTATCAGGAAGACAAAGAGTTGACAACAACACTTTTTGAGGGAAAAGTTCGTACGTCGATAGGAAAAGATGAATTTATTTTAAAACCAGATGAGAGTTTGAGTTTTGATAAGTCTTCACGTAGAATGGTTGTATCTGATGACCTTGCGGCTTATGCTCGGATGTGGAAGGAGAATGAGCTTGTTTTTAAAGGAGTAACGATGGAGGAAGTAGCTGTAATGTTGGATCGTTTATACAATGTGAAAGTACGGTTTGCTTCTGAAAAGGTAAAACATTATCGTTTTTCCGGAGTTATCAAAAATAATAGTCTGGAGAATGTGATTGAATTGATTAGTCTTACGTCACCGATTATGTACAAAAAAGTTGGTGGCGAGATTATTATAGGAGAGAGAAAATAATAAAATGAAATATTAACGTAAACAGAATGCCTATGGGAAAGAGAGTATAAAAACACAGGTGTATCTAAATAAAAATAGACACACCTGAGATCTATACAATGTAAATTTGTTAATTTGAAATCATCGTTTCTCACCACTTGATTTCAGACACAAAGTTACCTGATTAATTTATTACTAATAAATGGAGAACTCTAAAAAAATGAATACCTTAAAGAATTTATTACGGAAAGGAATCACAATTGGAAGTTTTTGCCTTGTTTCGGGTACGATACTTTCTGCACAGATATCCTTATCCATGCAAAACAAATCCACTCGCGAGGTGATTCGCGAAATTGAAAAAGTAAGTGATTATCGATTTTTCTATAATGATAATCTATCTGGTCTGAATACGAAGATTTCGGTTTCAGCCCAGGGAGAAAATATTCGGGATGTGTTGGAGCAAATAAAGCAACAGGCACAGATCACTTATATAATTAAAGAAAACAATCAAATTGTATTATCTGCTCCCGGTTATGTATCCTCGTCGACCCAACAAAGTATCCGGAAAATTACTGGTATTATTAAGGATCAAAGTGGAGAACCGGTAATTGGAGCAAATATTGTTGAGAAGGGAACAACAAATGGAACGATTACGGATATCGATGGACGATATTCGCTTGAAGTGGGTTCGAACAGTATTTTGGTTGTTTCCTATATCGGATATATTACTCAGGAAATTTCAGTAGGAAAAAACAATACGTTGGATGTATTATTGAAGGAAGATACGGAAACATTGGACGAAGTCATTGTTATCGGTTATGGAACGACAAAAAGAAAAGATTTCACCGGTTCTGTCAGTTCCGTTAAATTGGAGAATTCTCCGATTGCCCTGTCTCCGAATTTGAATGCATTAGAATCTTTGAAAGGCAATGTTTCTGGTTTGGATATCGGAGCGACTAATTCTGCCGGTGGAGAGCCAAGCATGCAGATGCGTGGACAAAAATCTATTTCCGGGTCGAATGATCCGCTGATCGTAGTGGATGGCGTTATTTTTATGGGTAGCATTAATGATATAAACCCGAATGATATTGCTTCTTATGATGTATTGAAAGATGCGACATCTGCAGCAGCCTATGGTTCCCGTTCTGCAAATGGCGTGATTATTATAACGACTAAAAGAGGAAAAACAGGAAAACCGGTTGTTACTTTTAATGCTACCGGTAGTATGCAAACTTGGCAGAATAAGCCGGAATTGATGAAGGGAGAGCAATGGCTTGAATCTGTAATGGCACGAAATAATAGTTCGGATTTGAGTTGGTTGAAGCCTCAGGAATTGGCAAATATGGAAGCAGGCAGGGAGATAAATTGGTTAGATGCATCAACTCGTACAGGTTGGGTACAGGATTACCAAGTATCGGTTTCCGGAGCTGGAGAAAAAATGAATTATTATTTGTCTGCAGCCTATTCGGATAATCAAGGCGTGGTTATTGGAGATGATTACAATAGAATAACAGCTTTGGCAAAAATCAATACGGATATAACAAACTGGTTACAGATAGGAGTAGATGCTGCATTTACGAAGTCCGATTATTCGGGTGTGGGAGCCAATATAGGTGAGGCTACGCAAACATCTCCTTACGGTGTGATGTATAGAAATGAGTCAGAAAAATTGTTGGAAAAATTCCCATATACACAGTCGAGTGTAAATGCCTTATGGAATACTGACAAGAGTGTTCGTGACAATAAGGATATACGAAACAATTTCCGTGCAAATGCTTATGCTGTTGTTAAACTCCCTTGGGTTGAAGGTTTGAGCTATCGTTTTAATTATGCTGGGAATTTAAGTAAAAACCAGTCTGGAGATTTTTATTATGAAGGGTATTTTGTTAAAGAAGGTGCTTATGATGATGAGACTCGTTATTCTCCGGCTACGCTCCAAAGTTTGTTAGCAAGCGCGAATGGAAAAATTAATAATAATACGACAGACAGTTGGGTGATTGATAATATCCTGAATTATAAAAATACATTTGGAAAACATTCAATTGATTTGACAGCTGTCGCTACGCGTGATAGGAAAAAATACGAGATGATAGAAACGACCGGTTCGAACTTTGCAGCAAATGGCAATACGACTTTGGGTATAAATGGTTTGCATAAAGCTACAGTCCAGAAAGTCAATATGGATAATAACCAGCGTTCTAATATCGGATATTTGGGTCGTGCGTCTTATTCGTATGATGATCGTTACTTTTTTACCGGTTCTTATCGTCGTGATGGAGCTTCTGTTTTTGGGGTTAATCAAAAGTGGGGAGATTTTTTTGCATTTGGTGGTGCCTGGAGATTAAGCAGCGAAAAGTTTATGTCTTCAATTTCATATTTGGATGATTTGAAATTGAAGTTATCTTGGGGTAAGAATGGTAATCAGGGGGTGGATCCTTATGGCACATTGTCTACTATTAATAATGGTGCTTCTGGTGGTGTCCGCTATGAGTTTGGGAGCAGCGATATTATCTATGGATTGAATCAGAAAGCTCTTGGTAATGCCAATTTAGGTTGGGAAACGACAGAGTCTTGGAATACAGGCTTTGAATCAGCTTGGTTAGGTAGCCGCTTGTTTGTAGATATGGATCTTTATTTTTCTAAAACAACAGATCAGATATTTACGAGAGATATCCCTGTTATGACAGGTTTTAAAAATATGAAGTCCTCTATGGGGCAGGTTAATAACAGAGGGGTGGAATTAACAATCCGTTCTGTGAATATCGATACACAGGATTGGTATTGGATGACGAACTTGACATTTTGGCTGAACCGTAATAAATTAATCCATCTATATGGTGAAGATTTGGATGGTGATGGTAGAGAAGATGACGATATCTCGAACTCTCGTTTTATAGGGAAGCCTTTGGGGGCTATCTATGGTTATCAGCAAGATGGCATAGTTCAAGAGACTGATGTTGAATATATGAAAGCAAATGGTGCGACTCCTGGTATTCCTAAATATAAAGACATGGATAATGATGGAGTGATTACTTCTGCAGACCGTGTTATTTTGGGATATTCTACGCCTAACTTCAAGTTGAATATGAGTAACACAATTACATACAAAAATTGGGACTTATATTTTATGCTGACCGGTACGTTTGGTGGCGGTGGATACTATCAAAAGTCTAATAAAGGCGCTTATTTGACTAATGGCTCCAGTAGATTCAATACCAATGGTATCTATATCCCTTGGTGGACTCCTGAAAATAAGAGCAATAAATATCCTGCTGCAACATTTAATGATGATGGCGGACGTTTCTTAGGATTACAGAACCGGGCATTCGTTCGTTTGCAGGACGTTACCTTGTCATATACATTCCGTGAACCTTGGGTGCAAAAAGTAAATATCCAAAATTTGAAAGTATTCTTTACGGCGAAAAACTTATTTACGATAACCAAGTGGCAGGGGGGAGATCCTGAGGTTGGTGTTACCGTTAGCGAAAATACTTATCCTGTATTGACATCTTTTTCTTTGGGTGCAAATATCAGTTTCTAACAGATAAAATATACAGAAATGAAAAACGTATTAAAATATAGTGTTTGTGGTTTGTTGAGTGCTTGTTTACTTGGCAGCTGTAATGATTCTAAGTTTTTGGAAGAAGATCCTGAAACGTTTTATACGATAGATAATGTATTCTCTACTTCTGAACAGGTTGATCAAGTGTTGGTTGGCTGTTATTCCCATATACGTGTTATGATGTGCATGACTGAAGAGAGTAATACAGCCTTTGTCTTTCGTGGAGGAAATGGGACGGATATGTTTGATGTGGCAACTATTCGTCGTAGTAACCGTTTCAATGACTATAGTATATTAAATTCGACTTCGGAGGTCTTTTATACGAATTATTCTCATTGGTATCAGTTGATATCGAAAGCAAACCTTGCTTTGTATGCCGCAGAACTTCCTCAGATATCTTGGAGTTCAGATGCTGAAAAGTCTTACGTGATCGCACAGGCTCGTTTTTTCAGAGCTTTTGCTTATCGGAATTTGGGTGAATTATATGGAGGTGTTCCTCTTGTAACGGAAATTACGACAACTCCACGTTATGATTTTAAACGCAGTAGCCGTCTTGAAACTTATCAATATGCTATTGATGAGTTGGAAGCGATCTTGAATGATTTGCCAGAAACAACCGGAACAATGGGACGTTTAGTCAGAGGTGCGGCTCAACATAATCTTTGCCAGTTGTATATTGATAAAGGTGTAGCCTTGGAAGAAGAAGGTAAAGGTGGAGAGGCACCCGCTGCTTATCAAAAAGCAATTGCTTATGGTAATGATGTGATTGATGGCTCTGTTTATAGTTTGATGACGGAACGTTTCGGATCCAGAGCTGATGAAGATCCGGTTTATTATTATGCAACAGAAGAAAGTATGCAGACTCCGGAACATCTATATTCTGCGGCTGGCTATCCAGTGGAAGGAAATCTTTATTGGGACTTGTTTCAAGAAGGTAATCAGAACTATCAGGAGGGTAACAAAGAGGCTATTTGGGTCGCCCAGATTGACTATGATGCCTATAAAGCAGAAGATGGACAATCAAAATTGCAGTATTCCCGTTCTTTTGGTCCGGTTTACAGAGATCCCATGTCTGCCCATTTGAATTCGGCGATGGAGGATGTCGGAGGTCGCGGAATCGTGCAGGTAACTCCGACAAAGTATACGAGAGATCTTGTCTATGAAGGAAAATGGGGAAGTGACCTGCGTAATTCAGAAGCAGTTCTTAGACGTACATTGTTAGGTAATGTGCCTTCTTCTCCTTATTATGGAAAACCGGTTCCTTGGAGTGTCATTTATAAAGATGGAGAAAGTAAAGATGCTGTTGATGGTTCTTGGACACAATGTTTTCCGATTTCCTGTAAAATTTCGACTGATAAGTATAGAGGTTTGGATGCAGGGGAAAACAGAAGTAACTTGTTCCGTGATGAATATTTGATTCGTTTGCCGGAAACTATCTTATTGCGTGCAGAAGCCAAGATGCGTTCTGGAGATAATGCCGGTGCGGCAGATGATATTAATTTGTTGCGTAAACGTGCGCAATGCGACTATCTGGTGAAAGCTGCAGATGTAAATGTTGACTTGATACTGGATGAGCGTGCCCGTGAACTGGTGTATGAAGAATGCCGTTGGAATACCCTGTTACGTATGGGTGGAACTGTTGCCGTAGACAGGATTAAGAAATATGCTTACTGGGATGATCCAAGAACTACATTGACCAAAAATTTCAATTTGTGGCCGATTCCTCAAGTTGTTATTGATACGAATAAGGATGTTGTAATGGAACAAAATCCGGGTTGGAATTAATAGATTAGTATAGTGATTTTTTAGGGACCCGCTAAAGTTTTATGAATCAAACCATGAATAAAATTTTAGCGGGTTTGATTATTAAAATAGATAATAGATGTGAGTGATGAGTTGGAAAATAATATGTTGGGAAGCGATATTACTTGGTTTTCTCTTTAGTTGTACGGGGGCGGATAAGAGTCCAGCAAATAGAGAAAAGCAAATAGACTATGCTTATTTGAAAAACAATTTTCAGCAACCAGATAGAACCTATGGTGTGAATTGCTGGTGGTGGTGGTTGAATGGAAACGTGACAAAAGAAGCGATCACGAAAGATTTGGAAGCGATGAAATCCCGGAACTTTCAGGGAGCTATGATTTTTGATGCCGGTGGACATAATCAGCGGGGGAATAAGGATATCCCTGCTGGACCACTTTTCGGAAGTGAGGAATGGACGGAGCTTTTTGTCTTTGCTTTGGATGAAGCTAAGCGTTTAGGATTGGAAATTGGTTTCAATATCCAAAGTGGATGGAACTTAGGTGGGCCGTGTGTCACTCCGGAGTATGCGGCTAAGCAATTAACTTATTCCGAACAAAAGGTGACAGGAGGGAAAAAACTGTGTTTGCAATTGGTTGAACCTAAGATTTATAAAGGTTTTTACAAGGATGTTGTCGTTCTTGCTTTCCCATCGAATAAAGAAAATGAAACAGATGAACCTGTCAGTAATTTGGATCTGAAATTAGGTTTTCATGAACTAGGAGGTTCTGCTCCTGACTGCCGTTTTTTATTGGAGAATAATGCACGTGGCAGAGAAAAGAAAACGGATAAAACGGTATATCTTATTGATATGGACCGGATAGTTGATCTTACAGGACAGATGGATGAAAGGGGCTTGCTTAGTTGGGATGCTCCTGAAGGTGACTGGAATATTATGCGTATCGGTTATACTTGTACTCGATCAGAAGTTTCGACTTCCAGCAGAGATTGGCAAGGTAATGTCTTGGATTACATGGATCAGAATGCATTTGATTATTATTGGAATACGATCGTCGAACCGATCCTTCAGGCGGCAGGTGAAAAGCATGTGGGATCGACATTGAAATTTATGGAGACGGACAGCTGGGAGTGCGGAGGAATGAACTGGACGGAAACTTTTGCCGATGAGTTTCGTTCATATTGCGGATATGATTTGAGGCTATATTTGCCTCTTATTGCCGGACATGTCGTGGATAATATTGACACTTCAAATGCCTTTTTGGCTGATTTCCGCAAGACGATAGCACATTTGGTTGCCACGAATCATTATGCCCGTTTTGCTGAACATGCCCACCAGCATAATATGGGGATCCAACCGGAGTCGGCAGGGCCACATGCCGGACCGTTGGACGGTATAAAAAATTATGGCTTTAGTGATATTGTGATGAGCGAGTTTTGGTCGCCATCCCCGCATCGTCCACGACCGCAGGACCGTTTCTTTATCAAGCAAGCCTCCTCCGCAGCCCATATTTATGGGAAGAGGATTGTGGGAGCGGAATCTTTCACGACGATCGGTCCGCATTGGAACGATGAATTGTGGCACGACCAGAAATCAGCATTCGACCATGAAATATGTGCTGGTCTGAACCGGGTGTATTTCCATACCTTTACTTGTTCCCCTGCGGAGCAAGGAATACCGGGGCAGGAATACTTTGCCGGTACACATGTGAATCCGCGTGTTACCTGGTGGAGTAAGTCGGCTCCTTTCATCGATTACATGCATCGTGTACAGATGTTGGCGCAGGAAGGAACGTTCGTTGCCGATATCCTTTATTATTATGGTGATCACATTCCGAATGTTTATCCCTTTAAACATTCAGATATGCCTGGTGCGATGTTCGGTTTTGATTATGATGTGACGGATGAAAACATTTTGATGAAATTAGATGTCGAAGATGGGTATATCGTTGTTCCGGGTGGCAGGAAATATAAAGTGTTGGTTTTACCGGATCACCGGATCTTGTCGTTACCAGTATTGAAGAAGTTGGAAGTATTGGTAAAAGAAGGTGCATCTGTTCTCGGTCCGAAACCACAGAAAGCCGTATCGCTGTTCGGAGGAGAGAAAGGTGTTGCTGAATTCAAAAAATTGGCGGACCTACTTTGGGGAACGACAATCGGGACAACTGGACAGAATCAATATGGCAAGGGACTTGTTTCTTGGGGGATAACTGCCAAGGAATACCTTCTTTCCCAGAACCAACCAGTTGATTTTGCTGTCGAAGGGAACGATAGTAAGACGGATTTTGATTACATCCACTATGTGGTCGATGATGCTCATGTTTATTTTGTCAGCAATCAGACTGCGGAACGGCAAAAGATCGACGCATGTTTCCGCGTATCAGGATTACAGCCGGAGTTATGGGATGCCCTTACCGGAGAGATACGTGAGGCTGGGGCTTTCACTCAAAAAGATGAAAAGACGGTCGTCCCCTTGGTACTGGAACCTTACGGTTCTATGTTCGTGGTGTTCCATAAGAAGATTGATCGGAACAAGCAAGGAACGAAAGCTGGCAATGAACCTGATTATGAGGTTTTGCAAACGTTGGATGGCGCCTGGACCGTCAATTTTGATCCGAAATGGGGTGGTCCGTCATCTGTTGTCTTCCCGGAATTAATAGACTGGACGACACATCCGGATAAAGGAATCAAATATTATTCGGGAACAGCAGTATATAATAAGAAATTTACGGTTAATTTTGAGAAGAATTCGGTAAACCGGTATTACCTGCAACTCGAAAATGTAAAGGATGTCGGGATTGCCTCTGTCCGTATAAATGGAAAAGATAAGGGAATTGTCTGGACAAAGCCTTTCCGTGTGGATATAACGGACGGTTTGAAGGAAGGAGTAAATGATGTGGTTGTGGAAGTGACCAATTCCTGGTTTAACCGGGTGGCAGGTGATGAGATGGCGGTATCCCCAACTAAGTATACGCAAACGAATGTCGTTTTGGGGAATGATTTTAGAGGAAATGCCGTATCCGAGATTACGTTGGAACCTTCCGGTTTGTTGGGACCCGTAACGATACAGGTTGCAGTAAAATAGAATGAATACCAATTGAGGTAATATCTTCAAAAATAAAGTAGGATATGAATATAAAAAGACTGATTTTGATTACTTTCCTATTCGCTTGTTGTAGTGCAGGAATGGTTGGAAGTAACAAGATAGATCGGAAAGCACTAGTCATGCGTCATAATGTTACGCAGACGCAGATTGACAAATTTTCCCCTCTTTCCGTCGGAAACGGACGTTTCTGCTATACGGCTGATATAACGGGGATGCAAACCTTTCCGGAATTGTATAAGGAAGGAATACCTTTATCGACAATGTCGGAATGGGGTTGGCATAGTTTTCCGAACACGGAAAACTATCGGCTGTCTGATGTCTTCAAATATGTGGATGCTTACGGTAAGAAAGTCCCTTATCCGATCGGTTTTTCTCCCGGTCGTGAATATCTTCGTGCCAACCCCCATCAAACAGGATTAGCATTGATCGGTTTGGTGAAGACGGAAGGAGAGGCACTTTCGGAGAAAGAACTGAACGAACCTTTTCAACAGTTGAATATTTGGGAAGGAACGTTGAAAAGTCGTTTTAAGTTGTCCGGCTTTCCTGTAGAAGTTACGACTCTTTGTCATCCAGATAAGGATGAGTTAGTCTATCACTTGAAATCTTCTCTCTTTACCGAAAAGAAGTTGGGTGTACGGATATGTTTCCCTTTTCCTAGTGTTGCATTTGGCAAGGAACCGGCTGTCTGGAATGTGAAAGACGGCCATCGGTCTTGGATTGTTCGAAATGGTGACACTGATTGGGTGATTAAGCACCAGACGGATGATTTTGTCTATTATTGTCGTATACGGACATCTGAGAAGGCAACTTTGAGAGAAACATCTCGTCATAATTATTTTCTGGAATTACTTTCCGGTAAAGATGAATTTACGTTGTTGGTCGATTTTTCGACAGATGAGAATTCGTTAAATATTTCAAATGATTATACCTCTGCTGTTCATGCAAACCGACAGGCATGGGAAACCTTCTGGATGAGTGGTGGTGCTGTCGATCTGTCAGGAAGCAAAGATCATCGTTGGAAGGAACTGGAACGCCGGATCGTTCTGTCGCAGTATTTGACTGCTATCCAGTCTCGACAACAGTATCCTCCGCAGGAGACTGGTTTGACCTGCAATAGCTGGTATGGCAAATTCCATCTGGAGATGCATTGGTGGCATTCTGTTCATTTTGCTTTGTGGGATCGGTCCGCCTATTTGTCGAATACTTTAGGCTGGTACGATGAGATTTTAAAAGTGGCAGAAGCGTATGCTACCACACAAGGATATAAAGGAGTTCGTTGGCCGAAGATGATCGGTCCGGATGGTATGGAGGCCCCTTCCGGTGTCGGCCCTTTATTGGTCTGGCAGCAGCCACATCCAATTTTTTATGCGGAATTGCTTTATCGGGAGAATCCGACACAGGAGATATTGAACCGATTTGGTGACCTGATAGATGCGACGGCTGAGTTTATGTACGATTATGCTCATTGGGATACCTCTCGGAAATGTTATGTTCTAGGACCTCCGATAATCTCCGCCCGTGAAGGGAACAGTGGAACTTTCCAGGAAAACATTAATCCTACTTTCGAACTGGCATATTGGAGTTGGGGATTGAAAAAGGCCAATGATTGGAGAGAACGGATGGGACGGAAACGGAATACTGATTGGGATAGAATGGCGGATCAGATGGCTCCCTGGCCTATTGTCAATGGTGTTTATGTTGAGGCTGAATCTGTATTAGAAAAGGACGGAGGACATCCTACTCAATTGGCCGCTTATGGTTTCCTTCCGGCATCGGCTTATTTGGATAAGGAGGTTATGCGTAAAACGTTGCGCCATGTTCTGGACAATTGGGACTGGTCGGATACCTGGGGATGGGATTACCCTTTGATGGCGATGACCGCAATTCGGTTGAATGAGCCAGAGTGGGCATTGGAAGCTTTGTTGAAGAATGTTCAGAAAAATACTTACCTGCCTAATGGACACAATTTCCAAAATGAAGGACTTCCGCTTTACTTACCGGGAAATGGTGGGCTGCTAACTGTTGTCGCAATGATGTGTGCTGGTTGGGATGGTTGCCAGGAAAAGAATCCCGGATTTCCAAAAAACGGACAGTGGAATGTGAAATGGGAAGGCTTGAAACCGGCATTTTGAGAGTTATAGATAAAAATAGGCATCAGTAAATAATCCGATACCTATCCCTTTCCAATCCGATGCCCATGGTTTTTTCATCCGATGGGCATCGGATATTTTTTTATTTTGCTTTCTGTTCTTCTTTCAACTCTTCTTCCTCGACTTCTTTAACCTTGCGGAACAGGTCTGAAGCGAAAATAAAGTCGTTCAATGCTTTGTTTTTGGAGGTGATGACCTCTCTGCTGTTACCCTGCCACTCTTTCACGCCTTCTTTGATAAAGATAATATTTTCACCGATATTCATGACGGAGTTCATATCATGCGTGTTGATGATAGTTGTCATTTTGTATTCGGCGGTGATATCGTGGATCAGATCGTCGATAATCAGTGAAGTCTTGGGGTCCAGGCCTGAGTTCGGTTCGTCACAGAACAGATATTTCGGGTTCAAGGCGATCGCCCGGGCAATGGCGGCGCGTTTCATCATACCGCCACTGATCTCGGACGGATAGAGATGACCGGCTTCCGACAGATTGACACGATCCAGGCAGAACTGGGCACGTTTCAGGCGATCTTTGTGGGTATCGTTTGAGAACATGTCCAGCGGGAACATGACATTTTCCAACACTGTCATGCTGTCGAACAAAGCTGATCCTTGGAAAAGCATACCCATTTCACGGCGCAACATATTCAGTTCATGCTTACCCATCGAGGTCAGATCACGTCCGTCATACAGGATTTCTCCTAAGTCCGGACGCATCAATCCGATAATATTTTTGATAAGTACCGTTTTGCCGGAACCGCTTCGCCCGATGATCAAGTTTGTTTTTCCCGTTTCGAAAACAGCGCTGATGTCATTCAGGACAACCCGTCCTTCAAAGGATTTGGTGATATGTTTTACTTCTATCATTTTTATGTCAGCATTAAGTTGGTTAAGATTACGTCGGCCAGCAGAATCATGATGCTGCTCATAACGACTGCGTTTGTACTGGCTTTACCTACTTCCAGTGCACCACCTTTTACATTGTAACCGAAATAAGCCGCTATGGACGAAATAATAAACGCATACACAACGGATTTAATGATGGAGTACCAGATATAGAACTCATTGAAATAGAACTGTAGACCATATTCGAAAGAAGCGGGGGTCATACCCGTTCCCGTGGAATGGCTGGCTGCGATACCTCCTAAAATACCAGTGAACATACTGAAGATAACCAATACCGGGATGAAAGTCATCATACCGACCATTTTTGGTAGGATCAGGAAGTTGGCTGAGTTAACCCCCATAATTTCCATTGCGTCGATCTGCTCTGTCACACGCATGGTGCCAATTTCGGAGGCAATGTTACTACCGACTTTACCCGCCAGGATCAGTGACATGATGGAAGAAGAAAATTCCAACAGGATAATTTCACGCGTTGTATATCCTATCGTAAATTTAGGAATGAGCGGCGAACTGATATTCAGTGAAATCTGGATGGCGATGACTGTACCGATAAAAATGGAAATGATGACAACAATCCATAGGGAATCGACCCCTAATTTGTATATTTCCTTTATCAACTGCTTAAAGAACATGCTCCACCGGTTGGGTACGGAGATGCATTTCCCCATCAACATGACATATTCACCTACTTGATGTAATGCTTTATTCATTATTTTATGTTTCTATTCAATTACAGTCTGCAAATATAACGCAATTATGGGAACAACTGTTCATTTCAGACTTGATACTTCTGGTTTGTATTTAATCTAAACTGGGCTGTAAGTCAATAAAAGCGTAGTGAACGATTTGTATAGAAGGAATTAATTCCGTTTCTTTGTAGCAAAGATTTTTGGATATGGCAGACGAACAACAGATGGTGCTCCGTACGGAGGACCTCGTTAAGAAATATAAGACGCGTACCGTTGTAAATCATGTTTCTATCAATGTGAAACAGGGGGAGATCGTGGGATTGCTTGGCCCTAACGGAGCCGGGAAAACGACTACTTTCTATATGACGGTAGGGCTGGTGACTCCTAATGAGGGAAAGATATTTTTGAACGATATGGAGATCACGAAGTTCCCTGTGTATAAACGCGCTCGTAACGGTATCGGATACTTGGCTCAGGAGGCATCTATTTTCCGTAAAATGACGGTGGAGGATAACATTCGTTCCGTATTGGAAATGACAGAAACGACCTCTGAATACCAGAAAGAGAAACTGGAAAGTCTGATTGCCGAGTTTGGTCTGAATAAAGTGCGGAAGAATTTGGGCGATCAGTTGTCCGGAGGTGAACGCCGGCGTGCCGAGATCGCCCGCTGTCTGGCTATCGATCCGAAATTTATCATGCTTGATGAACCGTTTGCAGGGGTAGACCCGATTGCTGTACAAGATATCCAGAGTATTGTCGCGAAACTGAAACATAAGAATATCGGAATTCTGATCACAGACCACAATGTATACGAGACTTTGAGTATCTGTGACCGCGCCTACCTGCTGTTCGAAGGGAAAGTGCTTTTTCAGGGAACTGCCGAGCAGTTGGCCGAAAATGAAATTGTGCGTGAAAAATATCTGGGTAAGGATTTTGTTCTCCGCAAAAAAGATTTTTAAGAATTAAGAATAGATGATCTGATAACTCTCAATTTCTGACAGCAACGGACAAAGAAGAATAGAGCCACGATTGCCACGATTGTGTAGGGCAACAGATTCTGTGTGGAGATATCTCCGGTAATGAATTCGTTGTCTTTTAATTTTGCATCAGACATACTGATAACGGCAAATGCATTATTAACGAAGTGAGCAAATACCGGTATCCAGATATTTCGGGTCCAATAAAGTAAATATCCGAAATAAGCCCCTAACAGCATGCGTGGAAGGAAACCAAAAAACTGCATGTGAAAGGCACTGAAAATGATGGCGGCACTCCAGATGATGATATGATGATTGTGTGTCCATTTCCCGATTATCCGTTGCAAAGCACCTCTGAAAAGGAATTCTTCCGTAATGCCGGCAGCCACCGCGATAACGATCAGGTTAAAAAACAAAGTTATGATCCCTTTTCCGGCCAGCAATTTCAGAGTCAGTTGTTCGGCCGTTTCCTCTTGCGATCTCATCCAGTTCTCTATGGGCTCCATAAAAGATGGCAGTTCCATCTGCTTATTCAGTATTCCGGTCAGACTGATGGAAGGGGTGAGCAAAAATATGCTGAGAAACGTGAGAAGCAATATGTGTCCTTTAGGCATTTTCCCGATCGACAGATATTCTTTCGGATTGCAGCTGCACAGCCACGCAAGTGCCAATGCAGGAAAGAGGAATGTGCCGAGGGCTGAAATAAGTTGCAACAGGCGCATCATGTCCGGATACTGCGTAATATCGGCGTGTAGCCCATAGATCATATAGAATAATCCCATTGCAATCAGCGATGAGAATACTGCGCCTGCCAGAATCAGAAGAAGCAGGACGGTCAATTGGAAGATGGCCGGTTTACCGGCATATATACCTTTTAAGAACATATTTTTGAGCATAAAAAAACTTCTGCTCAAAGATAAGCAGAAGTTTCTTATTTTTTTTCGGAAAAGTAATTATTTAGGACGAGCCTCTTTAACTACCATCTGACGGCCTTCATATTCAGCTTCATTCAACTCGGCGATCGCTTTCTTAGCTGCTTCATCGTCCGGCATTTCGACGAAACCAAAACCTTTTGATTTACCTGTTTCATGATCTTTGATGATCTTTACGGATTCAACCGTACCGTATTCTTCCATTACTTGTTTCAAATCATCTTCCCGAACACGATAGTTCAGGTTTCCAACATAAATGTTCATAAAAATAGAAAATTAAAAAAATAAAATTGTTACTTAATGAAAGTAGTAAACCGGAATTTCGTAACAGTGAGAGATATTCGACAAGTAGCGAGTAAATGAAGAAATAAAAAACAATGTTAGGTACGTTCAAAGTTAATGCCCTTTCACACCGCAAAGGAATGCATTTATTTTAGATAAACAACATTTTAGCTTGAAAAAAATAATATTGCTGCTAAATTCATCTCGGTTATAACAAATTAAGCAAACAATTTGCGAGATTAAAAGAATAAGTCTAATTTTGCACCCTAAAATTCGAACAAGACTATTAATTAAATAAATCATTCAGAATGAACGTTTCGCTTAAAAACATTGATGCTACAAAAGGCATTGTGAAATTGGAAATAGTGAAAGCTGACTATGCAGACAAGGTTGAAAAGAGCCTTCGCAGCTTCCGTCAGAAAGCAGAGATGCCGGGTTTCCGTAAAGGGATGGTCCCGATGGGTATGGTAAAAAAAATGTATGGCAAGCATGTATTGGCTGAAGAAATCAACAAATTGGTTTCTGAAAACTTGTACAACTATATCCGTGAAAATAAATTGAACATTTTGGGCGAACCGCTGCCTAACGAAACTGAACAGAAAGAAATCAATTTCGATACTCAGGAAGACTTCGAATTTTGTTTTGACGTAGCTTTGGCTCCGGAAATCAAGATCGAACTGTCCAAAAATGACAAGATCCCTTATTACCAGGTGAATATCGACGACGAAATGATCGGTAAGCAAGTTGAGGCTTATCAGGCTAATTTCGGAACGTATGACCAGGCTGAGGATGTAGAAGAAAAAGATTTGGTGAAAGGTACGGTAGCCGAACTGGAAAACGGTTCTCCGAAAGAAGGTGGTATCGTTGTTGAAGAAGCTGTTTTGATGCCGATGTACATAAAGGATGAAGCAGAAAAAGCTAAATTCATCGGTGCAAAGAAGAACTCTGTGATCGTATTCAATCCGAATAAGGCCTACGAAGGTGCAGAAGCAGAAATCGCCTCTTTCCTGAAAGTGGGTAAAGAAGCTGTTGCCGATATCACGGGGGATTTCAGCTTCGAAATCATGGAAGTGACTCGTCATAAGAATGCAGAGCTGAACCAAGAATTGTTCGACAAAGTATTCGGTGAAGGCGTTGTTACCAGCGAAGAGGAATTCAAAAACAAGATCCGCGAAGCTTTGGCTGAGCAGTTCACTCCGCAGAGCGACTTCAAGTTCTTGGTTGACGCCCGCGACTTGCTTGTTC
>DXRF01000007.1:21586-31658 GCA_019411205.1 Parabacteroides sp.
GTTGAAACGTTGGTTGCTGGTTGCAAATGAAAAGAACACGAAAGAAAAGATCGACGAAGAATATCCGCAGATCGTAGAAGATTTGAAATATCAGTTGATCAAAGAAAATCTGGTGAAGGAAAACGGATTGAAGGTGGAAGATGCCGACATCGAAAACTTTGCCAAACGTGTAGCTAAAGCTCAGTTCGCTCAGTACGGAATGCTTTCCGTTCCGGAAGACGTATTGGCTAACTATGCTAAAGACATTTTGAAAAACAAGCAGACGCTGCAGAATATCATCGACCGTGCGGTTGAAGAAAAACTGGCAGGCTGGTTGAAAGAACAGGTCGAATTGGATACTAAGGAAGTGACAGCCGACGAGTTCAACAAACTTTTTGAAGAATAAGACTACCTGAAAAAGCAGTTATTGCTGCTTTTTTCATCTAAAAGGGGCTTTCTCTCGAAAAAATATCTTACCGGACAGTAAATAAGTTGTTTCTTTCAGAAATTTATTTATAACTTTGTTATTCCGATAAGTAAGAGAGGAATCCCTTTTTTTATGACTTTTCGGTAACACAATAAAACTATAGATTATGGAAGATTTCAGAAAGTATGCAACGAAGCATTTAGGGATGAACAGTAACGCGCTGGACAGTTATATGAATATAACCAGCAGTTACATATCTCCGACGATTATCGAAGAGCGTCAATTGAACGTTGCTCAGATGGACGTTTTTTCACGGTTGATGATGGACCGTATCATTTTTTTAGGTACACAGGTTGACGATTATACGGCAAATGTAATCCAGGCACAGTTGTTATATCTGGATTCAAGTGATCCGGGTAAGGATATTTCAATTTATATCAATTCGCCGGGCGGTTCTGTTTATGCAGGATATGGTATTTATGACACGATGCAGTTTATCAGTAGCGATGTGTCGACTATCTGTACAGGTATGGCTGCCTCTTTTGCTGCGGTATTACTGGTTGCCGGAACGAAAGGTAAGCGTATGGCGTTGCCTCATTCTCGCGTGATGATTCACCAGCCGTTAGGCGGTGCACAGGGGCAGGCTTCGGATATTGAGATCACGGCCCGTGAAATCCTGAAAGTAAAGAAGGAACTCTACACAATCATATCGACTCATTCCGGTCAGCCTTATGAAAAGGTAGAACACGATAGTGACCGTGACTATTGGATGACAGCAGAGGAAGCTTTGGCTTACGGTATGATTGACAAAGTTCTGGTTCGTAACAAGTAATATTAATGTAAGGGGGCTGCGGTAAAAGTCCCTTGTTTCCCGTGTCGGGCATGGGAACAGGAACTTTTAAAGCACTCTTTTTTTAAACAAATGCGGAATGGCCAAAACAGGCGATAGCTGTACGTTTTGTGGGCGCAGTAGCCGAGAGGTTAATATGTTGATAAACGGGATCTCTGGTGCTATTTGTGATGAATGTGCACAGCAAGCGTACGAAATAGTAAAAGAACAAATGCCTGGCAAAGGAAGCTCTTTTGGCTTAAATCAAAATGAACTTCCTAAGCCTGAGGATATTAAAGTTTTTCTGGACCAGTATGTAATAGGGCAGGATGATGCGAAACGTTATCTGTCGGTTGCAGTGTATAATCATTACAAACGTTTGATCCAGAAAGTGACATCGGATGATGTCGAGATCGAGAAATCGAATATTATTATGGTGGGTGCTACGGGGACAGGTAAAACACTGCTTGCCCGTACGATCGCCAAATTGCTTCATGTCCCGTTCGCTATCGTGGATGCGACGGTCCTGACAGAAGCCGGTTATGTGGGGGAAGATATAGAAAGCATTTTGACCCGTTTGTTGCAGGCTGCCGATTATGATGTCGAGGCGGCACAGCGCGGTATCGTATTTATCGATGAAATAGATAAGATTGCCCGTAAGAGCGACAATCCTTCCATTACCCGTGATGTCAGCGGTGAAGGCGTTCAGCAAGGCTTGCTGAAACTTTTGGAAGGTTCCATCGTGAACGTTCCTCCACAGGGTGGACGCAAGCATCCGGAACAGAAAATGATTGCTGTGGATACGAAGAATATCCTGTTTGTATGTGGTGGCGCTTTCGACGGAATAGAGAAGAAAATCGCCCAGCGTCTGAATACCCGTGTAGTAGGATACGCCGCAACCGAAAGCACGGCACAGGTGGATCGTAACAATCTGCTAAAATATATTACGCCAACCGATCTGAAATCGTTTGGTCTGATTCCGGAAATCATCGGACGTCTACCTATCCTGACTTATTTGAACCCGTTGGATAGGAGTACGCTTCGTAATATCCTGACGGAACCGAAGAACTCAATCATCAAGCAATACATCAAATTGTTTGCGATGGATGAAATTGAACTGACATTTGACGAAGACGTGTTCGAATTCATTGTCGATAAGGCTCTTGAATTTAAGCTGGGAGCACGCGGCTTACGTTCCATTGTGGAGGCTGTGATGATGGATGCCATGTACAGTATGCCGTCCGCAAATGAAAAGGAACTCCATGTCACGTTGGAGTATGCGAAGGAAAAGTTTGAAAAATCGGACGTGAACCGTCTGCAGATGGTCTGACCGGCGGTTTTTAAAATATGAATAGTATGGCGAAGAAGGATAATTTAACAGAGGAGCTCAAAAAGCATTTTGGTTTTGATACCTTTAAAGGAAATCAAAGAGCGATTATCGAAAATGTGTTGGCAGGAAATGATACTTTTGTGTTGATGCCGACAGGAGGAGGGAAATCTTTGTGTTATCAACTGCCTTCTCTTATGATGCAGGGAACGGCCATTGTGATTTCTCCCTTGATAGCCCTGATGAAGAACCAGGTGGATGCCATGCGCAATTTCAGCGAAGAGGATGGGGTTGCCCATTTCATAAACTCTTCTTTGAATAAATCGGCTATCGACCAGGTAAAAGATGATATTCGTAATGGTCGGACGAAGTTGCTTTATGTGGCTCCGGAGTCATTGACCAAAGATGAAAATGTGGAGTTTCTGCGCCAAGTCAATATTTCGTTTTATGCAGTGGACGAAGCACATTGTATTTCCGAATGGGGACATGATTTCCGCCCGGAATACCGCCGTATCCGTCCGATCATAAACGAAATCGGTAAACGTCCGTTGATCGCTTTGACGGCGACAGCCACCCCGAAAGTGCAGCATGATATTCAGAAAAACCTGGGAATGATCGATGCTTCTGTTTTTAAATCCTCCTTTAACCGTTCTAATTTGTATTATGAGATTCGTCCGAAAACGGCGAATATCGACCGCGAGATCATCAAATATATTAAGTCCAACGAGGGAAAATCCGGTATTATTTATTGTTTGAGCCGTAAAAAGGTGGAAGAGTTTGCCGATATTCTGAAAGCAAACGGCATCAAGGCGCTCCCTTATCATGCCGGTATGGATTCACAGCAGCGTTCGAGCAATCAGGATGCGTTTTTGATGGAAAAAGCAGACGTGATCGTTGCTACCATTGCTTTTGGTATGGGGATTGATAAACCTGACGTACGGTATGTCATCCATTATGATATTCCCAAAAGCCTCGAAGGATATTACCAGGAAACCGGACGGGCCGGCCGTGATGGCGGTGAGGGCCAGTGCATCGCTTTTTATGCTTATAAAGACTTACAGAAATTGGAAAAATTCATGCAGGGAAAACCTGTGGCGGAGCAGGAGATCGGAAAACAGCTGCTTTTGGAAACCGCTGCTTATGCCGAAACTTCCGTATGCCGGCGAAAAGTCTTGTTGCACTATTTCGGTGAAGAATACCTGGAAGAAAATTGTGGAAATTGTGATAATTGTTTGAACCCAAAAAAGAAAGTGGAAGCAAAGGAATTATTAAGCGCCGTACTCGAAGTGATTGGTACGTTAAAGGAAAAATTCAAGGCAGAGTATATTGTCAACATGTTGGTCGGCAATGAGACCTCCGAAATACAATCTTACAAGCACAATGAACTGGAAATTTTCGGATCCGGTTCGGATGAGGAAGAAAAGACGTGGAATGCCGTTATCCGTCAAGCGTTGATTGCTGGATATCTGGCCAAGGACATCGAAAACTACGGTCTGTTGAAAATTACGCAAAAAGGAAAAGAGTTTATAAAGAAACCTGTCTCTTTCAAAATAACCGAAGACAATGAATTTGATGAAGAGGAAGAAGAAGTTCCTGTACGCGGCGGAGCAACCTGTGCCGTTGATCCGATCCTCTATTCGATGATGAAGGATTTGCGTAAGAAGTTGTCCAAACGTTTGGAAGTGCCTCCTTTCGTCATTTTCCAAGATCCGTCTTTGGAAGCGATGGCTACCACCTATCCGGTGACATTGGATGAATTGCAGAATATTCCGGGTGTCGGAGCCGGTAAGGCGAAAAGATATGGTAAGGAATTCGTCGAGCTGATCAAGAAACATGTGGAAGAAAACGAAATCGAACGTCCCGAAGACCTTCGCGTCCGTACGGTTGCCAACAAATCCAAACTGAAGGTTTCGATCATTCAGCGCATCGACCGTAAGGTGGCGTTAGACGAAATTGCTATGACGAACGGATTAGAATTTAACGAACTGCTTGACGAAATAGAAGCGATTGTTTATTCCGGTACTCGTATCAATATCGACTACTTCCTGAATGATGTGATGGACGAAGATCATATTGATGATATTTATGAATATTTCAAGGATTCAGAAACAGACGATTTGGAAGATGCTATTGAGGAATTAGGAGGTGACTATACGGAAGAAGAGATTCGTCTTGTCCGTATTAAGTTCCTGTCGGAGATGGCAAATTAAATAATTGACAATTGATAATTGACAATTGGCAATGGGTGACAAAAAATGTCCATTGTTAATTGTCAATTGTTTTATAAGTTTGTGTGCAATAATTTTTAAAGCATAAGTTCTCTGTCATTTATTGCAGACAGAGTGGTCATGGACGGATGGACGTTCGATGACGTATTATTGATTCCTGCCACTTTCAGGGTAACCACATCAAAATTTTTCAAGGTTGTAATCTACATACGAAGTTTTCTGCAAATCCTCTATCACTCTATCACTGCGAAGGTTGTAGCTATTCATATTCAAACGTCAGAGGCAGTGTACAGGACGTTTTCCTCTATCACTCCTCCATCACTTCTCTATCACTTCTGAAACACGGCGTTTTTATCATGCAACTAAAAACCAGCGCATCGACTTCTTTTGCTTTTGAAAAAGCATATAAAAGAATCGAATAAACAAATGTAAAAACGAATATGACAGGTAGTAAATCGGCGAAATACGGTTCTTCATTCCACAAAGGCCTTCTCTTTTTTTAGCAAAGACAAGCACATCATTCCGTAAACACCCCCATGTTGTCATCCCAAACACCCGGATGTACCGGCTCTCTACACCCGGGTGTTTAGGGGGGCAACATGGGGATGTCCGGCAACTAAAGTACCGTGCCGAACAATAAAAACCAACCGGTTTTACCTATTTTACAGCCGTTTTTACATAAAATAATCGAGTGATTTATAAGGATGGGAATCGGGTATTTATTGCTTTTGTTATTTGTAACACGCTAATCTACCGATGTGTATAAGCGCAATTTCTGTTTTCCATCCAAATTGCCTGTGATAGGGTAGTGATACCATAGTGATAGAAAAAACAGGCATATATCACTAACGAAACAGGTTGAATATCAATCGGTAAAAAAGGAATCAGTGATACAGTGACAGAGGAATACCGTTTTGATATACTTCAATAAACAATTATTTGTAAAATGGTTTCAATATATTCCCCGCTGCATCTTCCGGATAAAGAGCCCCTTCCTCTTCCAATTGAACACTCATCGCCTGTATCATTGCTCTTACACGATTCTTGTGGCGAAGCGATAAATCAAGAGACTCACCCGGATCGTCCTTCAAATTATATAAACGGTAGAACGGTTCGTCCGGCCTTTCGGGATTATAGTAATAGATCAGTTTCCAATCGCCATCGATATATGTGGTAAAGTAGCTTCCACGATGCTCGTGAGGGTAATGCATCAATACTTTATCTGAACGTTTCTTGTCCTTTTTGCCAACAAACCGGACACACAAATTCACACCGTCAACGATATGCCCGTCAGGATTGGCTGCTCCGGTAAGAGATAAAACCGTAGGATAGATATCCATAATTGTCCCTAACTGCCTTTGGACACAACCGGCTTTGATCGGCAATTTCTTTTGGTTCAAATTATGTGCGTCCGGTTTTCCCCAGCAAGCAATAAACGGGACACGGACACCGCCCTCATACTCCGTACCTTTCTTACCTCGCAAAGGAGCTGAAGATGTATACCCTTTCTCATCGCCAAGAGGGGCATCGGAACCATTATCTCCCAAAAAGAGAATCAATGTATTTCCGGCAATACCAAGTTTCTCCAAATGATCCATGATATCACCCAACGATTTGTCCATACCCTCTATCAAGGTGGCAAAATCAACTGCCGGCTTCGGTTTTTCAGTATGCTTGTAGTGACTTATAAAACGCTTGTCCGGATCAAACGGGCCATGAACAGCGTAATGAGCCATATACAAGAAAAAAGGTTTCTTTTCTTTCACTGCCAAATCAATCTGTGCGTTAGCCTCCAATGTCAATGCTTCGCTAAGGAAAACGTTTGTTCCGTGATATTTTTCCAACCCCGGAACAGCACGACTCTTATTTCCTTTTATATTGCCATATCCGTTTTCCCCATAATAACTGCCCGGCAATCCAATTGAAGAACCGGCTATATTGACGTCAAAGCCAATATTTAACGGATCACTTCCTTCACTGTTCAAACAACCGAAATGAGCTTTTCCCACATGGATCGTTTTATAGCCCACTCCACGCAAAACACGAGGCAGCGTCACCGTTTCTTTATTCAGTCCCTCCCAATTCCAATCTGCCGGACCAAAAGGCGTCTTATTATTACCTTCCGCATAAATATAATTGGTGGTCCGATGCCGGGTAGAGTTCTGCCCCGTCATGATGGATGCACGCGACGGAGAGCTGACACTCTGTGCATAAAAAGTAGAAAAACGGATTCCCTGCCGGGCCATACGCTCCATATTCGGTGTCCTATACCAGTCGTTCAACGCACAGCGAACCAGATTGCCTTCCTTGTCCGTCAAAAAAGGCAAAGAGGTATCCATTACTCCCATATCATCCACCAAGAATAACACAATATTAGGAAGCTCTTGTGCCAGAAGCAACCGACTCGAAAGAAGCAACCCTCCCACCAATACACTTTTCATTTTACTTACAATTTCACCTGTTTATACTAAACATATACTTTAGAGCTTTTTCCCAAATCTTTTTTCCCTTGTCATTTCCCATATTCAGGATTAAGTTCTGTAGGGATCGGAGCCTTTACCTTTTGCTTCCATTTCTGCAACATACCGAACAATTCATCCCGTTTCTCTTTGTCCTCTAAAGCCCGATTTTCCTTTTCGGATACATCCATCCGAATATTATACAATTCAACATCTTCAGTCTCGTAATTTTCAATAAGCTTCCAGTCACCCATTCGAATCACAGAGACCGGTCGTGTACGGAAACCATTATGACCTGTTTCAACCGTTTCTTTTTCATTTCCTTCCAAATAAGCCGGGAAATGCCAAAAGAGCGGTCTGCCGTCAAGACTTGTTTCATTTCCCTCCAATAACGGAAGAAGGCTGGTCCCATCCAACAATACATCAGCCTGCCGTACTCCTGCTATTTCCAAACATGTCGGAAACAAATCAAGCTGTATGACCGGTATATTACAAATTTCCCGTTTCTCGAATTTTCCTTTTTGATAAATAATCATCGGTATTCGGATTCCTCCTTCATAAAAGGAACCTTTTCCAGCTCTTAAAGGCCACTGACGCGACACTCCATATACCCCGCCATTATCTGAAGTGAACACAATAAAAGTATTTTCTTCTATTCCCAAAGCCCGGACCTCATCCAGCACCCTTCCTACATTCCGATCCATATCTTCCACCATAGCGGCATACACCGGATTATCGTGAGCCGATGTCGACGGTTTATTCCTGTATTTTTCAATCAGATCAGCCTTTGCCTGTAAAGGAGTATGTACCGCATAGGTTGCATAATATAGAAAAAACGGTTTATTTTTATCGACATTCCGAAGGTAACGGACTGCTTCCGAACCCAACCGATCCATCAAATACTCTCCTTCCGGGCCATTTTCCAGATTTCTATTCCGGTAAGGAGAAAAGTAACTTTTAGGATGTCCGATATGATTCCCTGCTATATTAATATCCATACCGTTCAGCAATGGGTTTTCTGTCACATGCCATTTTCCGATATGGCAAGTCTGGTAGCCTGCTTTTTTCAATACTTCCGGAAGAAGCCGGACACCCGGCTCCAGAGCTGTCCGGTTGGGAATTGCAATCAGTTTACGCTTGCCGGCATCACCGCGATTGGGTTCTCCGACCGTATACACGCCATGTCGGGGAGTATACATTCCGGTCAGTAAACAAGCACGACTGGGAGCACTGTTGGCAGCACCGGCATATGCTTCATTTATCCAAATCCCTTTTTCGCGAAGACGGTCGATATGTGGAGTCTCATAATATCGGCTCCCGTTATTACTCATATCGGTCCAGCCCAAATCATCGATATTAATCATGATGATATTCGGTTTAACCTGATTGCTCCCCTTTATGCCAAGAGTATTACCCGTCACACCCAAAGGGAGCAAACCAGTTAAAGCCGTACAGTACAATATGTTTTTGTTCATGAGAATGATCTCTTACGTGCCTTCTATTTCTTATGCGCTTCCCGGTAATATTTTTGTATCTCTTGCTCCAGTATTTCTTTGAAAGCTGATACTTTTTCGGGATGTTCGGCTGCCAGATTCTTCTTTTCGCCGATGTCCTGCTTCAGGTTGTAAAGCTGTTCTTCCTTGCTGTTGCCCAACTCGATATTCGTCAGTTTAGCATAAGCAGCACCATTGCTCGGAGCTATGTATTTCCATTCGCCGTCGGAGATAGAAAGAGAACCGGCAACTTCGACCACATAGTCACGTCCTTTCAGATCCTTCCCCAAGAATGCGTCCAGATGATCCCGGCTGTCAGGACCGGCCCCTTCTTCGAGCGGTTTGCCCATCAGGCTTGCCATGGAGGCATACAGGTCGATCTGCGATACCAATGCGTCGGAGACACCCGGTTTCACCTGAGCCGGCCAGCTCACGATCATCGGGACACGTGTTCCGGCTTCGAAGATGCTGTATTTACCACCACGGAACGGTCCCCAGGGTTTATGATCGCCCAACAATTCCACAGCCCGGTCTGCATAACCGTCATCCACAACAGGACCGTTGTCGCTGCTCAACACGATCAAGGTGTTTTCGGCAAGGCCGGCTTTTTCGAGTGCGCCCATTATTTCGCCTACGGTCCAGTCGAATTGCAACAATGCGTCGCCACGAGGGCCCATGCCGCTCTTGCCGACAAAACGGGGATGCGGCCAGCGGGGAACGTGCACGTCATTGGTTCCGACATACAGGAAGAAGGGGGCATCTTTGTGGTTTTCGATAAATTGGACAGCTTTGCAGGTGATGCTGTCTGCAATGTTTTCATCTTCCCACAAGGCCTGCTTGCCCCCTTTCATGTAGCCGATACGTGAAATGCCGTTCACGATCGCCATATCATGCCCGTGGTTCGGACTCGGTTTCAATTTGGTAAGCAATTCCGGATGGTCTTTTCCCAATGGTTCGCCCGGAAACGGCTCCTTATAACTGACTGCTATCGGATCGTTCGGATCAAGATTGACGATCCGCTGATTCTCGACAAAAACACAGGGGACACGGTCGGATGTGGCAGCCATCAGATAAGAATAATCGAAACCGATATCTGTCGGACCGGGTGTAATAAAGCCGTTCCAGTCCTGCGTTCCGGCCTTGTCTCCCAATCCCAAATGCCATTTCCCGATCGCTCCGGTCACATAGCCGCATTCGCGGAACATATCGGCAACGGTCGGCTGTCCGGGACGGATCACCATTCCGGCGTCTCCGGTTGCAATTCCCGTGTCGTTTCGTCTCCAGGCATAATGCCCCGTAAACAGCGAATAGCGCGAAGGCGTACTGGTCG
>DXRF01000070.1:0-635 GCA_019411205.1 Parabacteroides sp.
GCTTATGGCTATGCATCCCCGAACAGGACATTCACAAGAGATCGATCCTAACGCTTATTACGAAATCGTAAGCAGCAACAATCTGGTTCTCGACAATCAAGACAGCGAAGACGACGGGACCCAGATATTCATCAACAACCGTGTGGAGAACCGCGTGTCGCAGGTATGGCAACTGACGACTCCCGGCTATGGGGTCTATAAGATCTGTACACCCCTCTCCAACAAATGCGTGGACAATAACAACACGAAAGAACCGGGTCCGGTTATCCAGTGGGACAATGGAGCGTCCAATATGAACCAATTCTGGAAACTCACGAAAGTTGGCGAAAACACCTACACGTTCACCAACGTAGCCAACGGGTTGAACCTCGGTATCAGCGACGACGGTCAACCGGGAAAAGCAGCTCTCCAGCTCACCGCCGATTCGACCAGTGCCAGACAACACTGGACGCTGCGCCGGTCGAACATCAAAATAAACAAGGAAGCCCTGCACGGTTCCAGTGACAAAGATTGGGAAAACGAAACCATCTTTGCCGTCAACAAGGAACCGGGGCATACGACCTACGTCCCCTTCCCCTCCGTAGAAAGCCTGAAAAGTTCGCCCGACTACCGCAAAGCCTGGCTCCGCCCGAACT
>DXRF01000070.1:645-12100 GCA_019411205.1 Parabacteroides sp.
CTACCAGTTGTTGAACGGCAACTGGAAATTCAATTGGGTAAAACAGCCATCCGAACGTCCGGTCAATTTCTATAAACCGAACTACGATGTTTCCGGCTGGAAAGAAATTCCGGTTCCTTCCAATTGGGAAATGTACGGATACGGAACTCCTATTTATACAAACATCACATATCCGCATCGCAACAACCCTCCTTTTATACAGGGCAAGAAAGGATATACGATCATGGACGAGCCGAATCCGGTCGGTTCTTACCGCCGCGACTTCAATATCCCGGACGATTGGAAAGGGAGTGAGATCTTTATCCATTTCGACGGTGTCTACAGCGCCATGTACCTTTGGGTGAACGGAAAGAAAGTCGGGTACAGCCAAGGAGCGAACAACGATGCCGAGTTCAACATTACCCGATACGTGAAACCGGGAAAGAACATCCTGGCTGTCGAAGTGTACCGTTGGAGCGACGGCAGCTACTTGGAAGATCAGGATATGTTCCGCCTGAGCGGTATCCATCGCGACGTTTATCTGTTCGCAACTCCCAAGCTACGTTTGCGCGATTACTATCTGACCGCTTCATTTGCGGGAGATGAGCTGAGCCGGGCGACATTCAACGTCCGTACAAACGTGACGAACTATGGCAAGACTGTGGACGAAGCGGTTGTCGACATCACGCTGCTGGATCAAGACGGCAAACAGGTGGCCTTTATATCCGATGTTGTCGAAGACATCAGGAAAGGACAGGAAACGGTCAGCACGGCCAGCGTCGAAGTCAAGAACCCGCATCTCTGGTCTGCCGAAACTCCCTACCTCTACACGGCAATACTGGAACTGAAAGACAAGACAGGCAAAACGCTCGAAGCGATGTCTTCACAATTCGGTTTCCGCAAGATCGAGATCAAGAACAAACGGGTATACATCAACAACGAGCAGGTATTCTTCAAAGGGGCCAACCGCCACGACATCCACCCGCAACACGGAAAAGCGGTTCCGGTCGAGTCGATGATCGAGGATATATTGCTTTTCAAGCGCTATAATCTGAACACGATCCGAACGAGCCATTATCCGAACGATGCCAAGATGTATGCATTATACGACTACTATGGCCTCTATGTGATGGACGAAGCCGATATCGAATGCCACGGCAACCATTCGATCAGCAACAAGGAAAGCTGGTTGCCTGCCTATGTAGACCGTATGATTCGCATGATCGAGCGTGACAAGAACCACCCGTCCGTCATATTCTGGTCTATGGGCAACGAGTCCGGCGACGGCAAGAACTTCGACACCGTATACGAGGAAGCCCGCCAACTCGATCCGCGCCCGATCCATTACGAAGGAAAGAACCGGATCGCCGACATGGATTCCCGCATGTATCCGTCCATCGAGTCGATGAAGCAACAGGACGAAGAGAAGAGCGACAAGCCGTTCTTCCTTTGCGAATATGCGCACGCGATGGGTAATGCGATCGGTAACCTCGACGAATATTGGGATTATATCGAAAACCATTCCTACCGCATGATAGGCGGTTGTATCTGGGACTGGGTGGACCAGGGCATCAACAAATACGGCGAATTGCCGGATCGTTACTACTTCGGCGGCGGCTTCGGCGACAAACCGAACGATTTCGATTTCTGCTGTAACGGTATCGTAACTCCCGACCGCCAGGTAACTCCCAAACTGATCGAAGTGAAAAAAGTGTACCAATACATCAAATTCAAACCGGTAGAGTTGAAGACCGGTAAAGTGAAGCTGGAAAACCGCTATGATTTCCTGAATCTGGATCAGTTCGATTTGCAATGGCAGTTGCTGAAAGACGGCCAAGTGGTCGAATCGGGTGTATTGCCCTTAGGCGATGCAGCTCCGAACAAAGACATCGAAGTGACGATTCCTTATAAAACGGCATTGGATGCCGGCAGCGAATACTTCCTTAACTTGTCTGTACGGCTGAAAAAGGATTGCAACTGGGCGAATGCCGGACACGAAGTGGCCTCCGAACAATATTCACTGACCGGAAAGGTTGCGGTAGCTCCTGTTGACACGGCTTTCAATGACACGCTGAAAGTGGAAGAAGAAAAAGGGCAGATCGGTTTCCGCGCTCCTGGATTCTTCATCGCTTTCAACCCGGAGACAGGCAAGATGGTTTCCTTGCGCTATGCCGGTACGGATATGATCTATAACAAGGAAGGTTTCGGTTTCAACTGGTTCCGTGCAATAGACAATGACAAACGGGATTACCTGCCGACCACCGTCAAAAAGCAGGCATTCGGCTGGAAGCAGGCTGCCGATAAAAAGTCGGCCATCGTTACCACAAGCATGGAAGCAACCGTAGGAAGCGGAGCCAAAAAGGTGGTACTGCCATTCGATGTCACCTATACGGTCTATGCAAACGGTACGGTCGATGTGGACGCAACCTTCAAAACCGGCGACGACTTCAACCTGCCTCGCCTCGGTCTCCAGGTTGCTTTGAACCCGACACTCGAACAGGTGGAATGGTACGGACGCGGCCCGATCGAAAACTATTGGGACCGTAAAAATGCAGCCTATGTCGGCCTGTACAAGAACACCGTGACCGGAATGGAAGAAGCCTACGTGCGTGCCCAGTCGATGGGTAACCGCGACGATGTACGCTGGCTGACACTGAAAAGCCTCGATAACCAGGGTATCCGCATCACGTCTAAAGATCACCTGAACTTCAGTGCGCTCCACTTCACCGATCCGGAACTATGGGGATTGCCCTATGGGCACGACCTCAACAATATCCGCCGTGCGGAAGTGATCCTTAGCCTCGACCGCATCCAGCGTGGTATCGGAAACGGCAGTTGCGGTCCAGGCCCGCGCCCGCATTATGAGATTGAAAAGAACAAAGACTATAGCTACTCGTTCCGTATCGAGAACGTGAAATAGCCTATCGGCAAATGATAACTGAACCGCCTTGTTCCTGCGTCGAGCATGGGAACAAGGCGGTTTTCACTCACCGGTAAAGCGTCATTCAAACAGAACAACCACTTACTAAGCCCCTATAAAGAATGAAGAAAATCTTATTGACCGCAGGCTTTGCCCTATTCACTTGGGGATCGGTCTGCTTGGCGCAAAGCGCGTATTTCAGCGACAGCAAAGAATGGCTCCGGAAAGCTGAGGCCTGCAAGCCGGAGTTGAGTTATCAAACTATTTCTCCCGTAAAAGTCGTCCGTTCCGTACAAGATGCAAAAGCATTCCAAGGCTGGCGGATGGAAGATGCCGGACAACCGGATATCCTCTTCAACGAACCGTTCAAAAAGCACCCTGCCATTACCCTGGATTTCGGCAACCATTATACCGGCTATCTCACTTTCTCCATCAAACCGTTCGGACTGAAAGCGGCCGACGCCCCCATCCGGCTTAAGTTCACCTTTGCAGAAGTTCCGGGAGAGTTGAACACCCCGCTCGAACCTTACAAAGGGGGCCTGGCCCGTTCCTGGGTGCAGGACGAGATCGTGACGATCATGAGTGTCCCCCACGAGATGACGATCCCGCGCCGCCTGGCAGGACGCTACCTGAAAATCGAACTGTTGGGCATATCGAGCAGTTTCGACTTCGTGTTCGACAAACTGACCTTCAAGGCACAAACCTCCGTCACCAACGAAGCTCCGGCTTTAGCCTCCACTACCGATCCTCTGGTCCGGGATATATACGAAGTGGGCCTGAACACCCTGAAGGAATGTATGCAGACCGTCTATGAAGACGGCCCCAAACGGGATCGCCGCCTGTGGATCGGTGACCTCTATCTCGAAGCATTGGCAAACGCCTATACGTTCAAGAACCACGAGCTGACCAAGCATTGCCTGTATCTGCTCGCCGCCTTCGCCAACGACGAAGGCTTGCTGCATGCCACATTGCTCGAAAAGCCCGAACCCCATCCGCAATACGGCACACACACGCTGGACTACTGCCTCATCTATAACGTAGCGTTGTTGGAATACCTGAAAGAGACGGAAGACAGGGAAACAGCGAATGACCTGTGGCCCGTTGTTGTCCGTCAGATAGAATTGGCGCTTCGCCAGTTTTCACCGGAATGGATCTATGACATGGACAAAAAACCTCAATACTGGTTGGTATTCGACTGGAAAAACGGCTATGACCGGCAGGCTTCCATGCAAGGACTAACAATTTTCGCTCTCCAACACAGCTACGAATTGGCTAAAATGTTAGGCAAAGAAAAAGAGGTCGGCGAATGGCTGACAATAGCCGGCAAGATGAAGAAAGCTGCCCGCCGGCATTTCTACGACAAGAAACGGAGCGTAATGGTCAGTGGTAAAGACAAACAAATCTCCTACCTGTCGCAGGTTTGGATGATCCTGTCCAACACACTGAACCAAAAAGAAGGAGCAAAGGCAATGACTACCGTCATGTCCACACCCGACGCTTGCTATCCGGGCTGCCCCTATGCTTACCATTATGTGATAGAAGCCCTTCTGCAATGCGGCATGCAGCAAGAAGCACGCAAACTGATTACCGATTATTGGGGCAGCATGGTCAAGCGGGGAGCCGATACCTTCTGGGAAGTCTATGACCCTAACAATGATTACCTTTCCCCCTATGGCTTCTTCGTAATCAATAGCTATTGCCATGCCTGGAGTTGCACTCCGGTCTATTTCATCAACAAATATCCGGAGATATTCCAAAAATAACCTCTTCCATACCGGTTAAAGAAACCACATCAAAATACACTCGATGATTTCTCTTAGGCCCGGATTACACGGATTTTTTATTCTTTCTCCGTGTAATCCGGGCCTGAAAACTTACAATAATAAAAACAAACAACCGTTTTAATTACTATTCATAACAAATACCACCCTCATCTATTACAATTCATTATTAGTGCAATATTTTTATACATTAAGACACGATTCGCACACATAATATATCAAAACGTCGTATATTTGCATTATAACAAAACAAAAAGATACAGCAAGTAAAACAACGACAACAAAAATGACAGAACCAATCAAATTTACAAAGATGCACGGAGCCGGAAACGACTATATATACGTGAATGCGATGGATTTTCCGGTCCGAAACCCGGAAGAACTTGCCATCAGGTTGAGTGCTCCTCATACCGGGATCGGCTCGGACGGACTGGTTCTGATCGGTTCGTCGAAAATCGCCGACTTCAGCATGCGTATTTTCAATGCAGACGGTTCCGAAGCCATGATGTGCGGAAATGCCTCCCGTTGTATCGGCAAATATGTATATGACAAAAGGCTGACAAACAAAAAAAACGTTACGCTGGAAACACGATCCGGCATCAAAGAGTTACAATTGACTACCCGGAAGCTGTCCGGTTCGCGCGAAGAAGTTACCGAAGTAACAGTCGATATGGGCTGTCCGGTTGTAGGTGAAGCAGCTCTTGAAATAGGAGCCGGAAATTACTTTTATACAGGAACAGTCGTCTCGATGGGGAACCCGCATCTCGTCATTTTTGTTGAAGATATCACGAACATAAATCTGCCGGTCATCGGACCTTTACTGGAATGCCATCCGCTATTCCCGAACCGGACGAATGTCGAATTTGTCCAAGTGCTAAACACCAATGAAGTACGGATGAGGGTTTGGGAACGCGGCTCCGGCATTACAATGGCTTGCGGGACCGGAGCCTGTGCGACAGCCGTAGCGGGCGCCGTACGCGGAAAAACCGGACGGACAACCAAAGTCATCATGGATGGAGGCTCCCTCACCATCCGCTGGGACGAAAGTTCCGGACATGTCTATATGACCGGTGGAGCGGTCAAAGTATTTGAAGGGGAACTGGAAATATAAACACAACAAAAAACGATTGATTGAGTATGGCACTTATTAATGAACATTTCCTGAAACTGCAAAACAATTACCTGTTCTCGGATATCGCAAAGAAAGTAAACAGTTTTAAGGTTACACATCCTAAAAAGAAGATTATCCGCATGGGTATCGGCGATGTGACGCAGCCGTTAGCCCCAGCCGTCATCGAAGCCATGCACAAGGCGGTCGATGAAATGGCAAGTAAGGATACATTCCACGGATACGGTCCCGAACAAGGCTATCCGTTTCTGATAGATGCCATCATCAAGAACGATTACGCCAGCCGCGGCATCTTCCTCGAACCCAGCGAAGTGTTCGTGAGCGACGGGGCGAAAAGCGATTGCGGAAACATCGGCGACATGCTTCGTCACGACAACAGCATCGGTGTGACAGACCCGGTCTATCCCGTATATATCGACTCGAATGTGATGAGCGGACGGACCGGAACAATGGAAGACGGCAAATGGAGCGACGTGGTCTACATTCCCTGCACGGAAGCCAACAACTTTGTGCCCGATCTGCCCAGCCGCCGCGTAGACATCATTTACCTCTGCTACCCGAACAACCCGACCGGAACAACACTTACGAAAGAGGAACTGAAGAAATGGGTGAACTATGCCCTTGCCAACGACTGCCTGATCATGTACGACTCGGCTTACGAGGCCTATATCCAAGATCCCAATATCCCCCACTCGATCTACGAGATCAAGGGAGCGAAGAAGGTAGCGATCGAGTTCCGCAGTTTCTCCAAGACAGCCGGTTTTACAGGTGTGCGCTGCGGTTATACGGTTGTCCCTAAAGAGTTGAACGCCTTTACCCTAACAGGCGAACGGGTTCCGCTGAACCGGATGTGGAACCGCCGTCAGTGTACGAAATTCAACGGCACGAGCTACATCACCCAGCGAGGCGCCGAAGCAGTCTACAGTCCGGAAGGGAAAGCACAGATCAGGAAAACAATCGATTATTACATGACCAACGCCCATATCATGAGGGAAAGTCTCCAAAACTGCGGCCTGCGGGTGTATGGCGGCGAAAATGCCCCTTACATCTGGCTGAAAACGCCGGACGGACTCTCCTCTTGGAAATTCTTTGACAAACTGCTTTACGAAGCCAATATAGTGGGAACCCCCGGTGTGGGGTTCGGACCCAGCGGCGAGGGTTTTCTCCGCCTCACCGCCTTCGGAGACAGAGACGACACGTTGGAGGCCATGGCCAGAATAAAAAAATGGCTGCTCTGAGCTGACTAAGGACATTTAGGTTACCATAAAAACAAAAAGAAAAAGATCACATTAAATCATTATATCTATGTCAAAATTAAGATTCAGAGTAGTAGAGACAGCCTTCAAGAAACAGGCTGCAGAAGTACCGGCTCCGGCCGAACGTCCATCCGACTATTTCGGGCAGAACGTATTCAACCGGGCGAAGATGTTCAAATACCTCACTGAAAAAGCGTATGAACGGATCACGGACTGCATCGACAACGGTACTCCGCTCGACCGCGAAACAGCCGACGCCGTAGCCGCCGGCATGAAGAAGTGGGCGATCGAAATGGGTGCCACCCACTACACGCACTGGTTCCACCCGTTGACCGAAGGAACGGCCGAGAAGCACGATGCTTTCGTCGAACACGACGGCAAAGGCGGCATGGTCGAAGAGTTTTCCGGCAAGCTGTTGATCCAGCAGGAACCGGATGCATCCAGTTTTCCGAACGGCGGTATCCGGAACACATTCGAAGCACGCGGTTATTCTGCCTGGGACCCCTCCTCACCTGCTTTTATCGTAGGCGATACGCTCTGCATTCCGACTGTCTTCATTGCCTATACCGGCGAATCACTGGACTATAAAGCACCGCTGCTGAAAGCCCTCGAAGCCGTCAACAAGGCTGCCGTAGATGTTTGCCACTACTTCAACCCGGATGTAAAGAAGGTGTATGCCTACCTGGGTTGGGAACAGGAATACTTTCTGGTCGATGAAGGTTTGTATGCCGCCCGCCCCGATCTGTTGCTGGCAGGCCGTACGTTGATGGGACATGAAAGTTCGAAGAACCAGCAGTTGGAAGACCACTACTTCGGCGCCATTCCAACCCGTGTCCTGGAATTTATGAAAGACCTGGAGATCGAAGCGCTCAAATTAGGCATTCCTTTGAAAACGCGCCACAACGAAGTAGCCCCGAACCAGTTCGAGCTGGCTCCTATTTTCGAAGAATGCAACTTGGCAAACGACCACAACCTGCTCGTAATGGCCCTCATGCGCAAGATCAGCCGTAAGCACGGCTTCCGTGTCCTGCTACACGAAAAACCGTTCAAGGGCGTAAACGGTTCCGGCAAACATAACAACTGGTCGCTGGGAACCGACACGGGTATCCTCCTGATGGCTCCGGGCAAGACACCGGAAGAGAACCTCCGCTTCATCACCTTCATCGTCAACGTGCTGATGGCTGTCTACCACCACAACGGATTATTGAAAGCCAGCATTTCGAGTGCCACCAATGCCCACCGTTTAGGAGCCAACGAGGCACCTCCGGCAATCATCTCCAGCTTCCTCGGCACACAGTTGTCGAAAGTCCTGGAGCATCTCGAAAAAAGCGAACCGGAAGACCTGATGTTGGCAGGCAAACAGGGCATGAAGCTCGACATCACCCGTATCCCCGAACTGCTGATCGACAATACTGACCGTAACCGTACCTCGCCTTTTGCCTTCACCGGCAACCGTTTCGAATTCCGTGCCGTAGGCTCCGAAGCCAACTGTGCTTCCGCCATGCTTGCCCTGAACGCTGCCGTAGCCGAACAGCTGAAGAGCTTCAAAGCCGAGGTCGATGCAAAAATCGCCGATGGCAAGGAGACATTCGCTGCCATACTCGAAGTGCTCCGCAAAGACATCAAGGAATGCAAGGCGATCCATTTCGACGGCAACGGCTACAGCGACGAATGGAAAGCCGAAGCTGCCCGTCGTGGACTGGACTGCGAGACAAGCGTACCGGTAATCTTCGACAACTACCTGAAAGAAAACAGTGTACGGATGTTCGAATCCACCGGTGTCATGACACGCAAGGAACTGGAAGCCCGTAACGAAGTCAAATGGGAAACCTACACGAAGAAAATACAGATCGAAGCCCGCGTACTCGGCGACCTGGCGATGAACCACATCATCCCGACCGCCACCAAATACCAGACTTCTCTGATCGACAACGTCTACAAGATGAAAGACCTTTTCCCTGCCGACAAGGCGTCCGTCCTTTCATCCCGCAACCTGGAGATCATCGAAGACATCGCCAACCGGACCAACTTCATCAAAGAGAAGGTAGACGAAATGGTGGAAGCTCGCAAAGTGGCCAACAAGATCGAGAGCGAACGCGAAAAGGCAATCGCTTACCACGACAAGATCGTCCCGATGCTGGAAGCCATCCGCTACCACATCGACAAATTAGAGTTGGTTGTCGACGACCAGATCTGGACATTGCCGAAGTACAGGGAATTATTATTCATCAGATAGTTTTACGTTGATTGTTTTGTGTCTGCAAGGGGAACGTACTGTGAAGTATGGTTTCCCTTCTTTTTTATTACAAAGGAATTGCATACCTTTGGAGCATAATTCAATAAGAAAGGAGTCTACGTCATGACGGCAATGGAATTACAACAATGGAAACAGAACTTTATCCGTGATTATCTGGACGAGATAGACGATCTGGAAGTTTTGGAAAAGATCAAGAAATATGTAAAACGTGTTACGCCCAAAAAAGAAAATCCTCGCCCTTGTATCGTCCATTCACAGGAAGAGATGCTCGCGAAAATCAGGGAATCAGAAGAAGATATAAAACACGGACGTATCATCTCCAGCAATGATCTGGAAAAAGAAATGGAAACATGGTTCTAAAGAAAAAGACTCTTTATTGGACCACCGAAGCCAAAAAAGACTTGAAAAACATCGCGATATACTATAAAAAGGAAGTATCTGAAGAAGTTGCCTCCAAACAAACAAAGGGCATTAAGCATTATGCCGATCTATTATCGGCAAACCCTTTATTAGGATTTAAAGAACCCTTGCTGGAAAACGCAGCAAAGGAATATCGGTCACTTATCCATAACAATTACAAAATAGTCTACCGTATAGAAGATAATACGATATATATCAACCGTATTTTCGATTGCCGCCAGGACCCGGACAAACTCAAAAAACTATAAGACAAATATAAACGAATATGAACTACGGATTTGTAAAAGTTGCCGCCGCCGTGCCGCATGTACAGGTAGCGGATTGTTTTTATAATATAGAAAAAATAGAAGGGCTGATGCGGCAAGCATCGGAAAAAGACGTGCAGATCATCGCTTTCCCCGAACTGTCTGTCACTGCCTACACCTGCCTCGACCTCTTCGCCCAGCAGACACTGCTCGATGGCGCAGAAAAGGCGCTGCTCCAGCTGGTCAGCAACACGGCCGACCTGGATATCCTGACCATCGTCGGTGTTCCGCTCCGGACGGAAAACCGGCTGATCAATGCCGCTGTCGTCTTTCAGAAAGGAGTCATACGGGGTGTCGTCCCTAAGACATACTTGCCTAACTATAAAGAGTTTCAGGAACAACGCTGGTTCACCTCCGCCACCGAACTGCAAAAGTCCACAGTCGGGATCGGCGGGCAGGAATATCCGATGGGCAGCCACCTGCTGTTCAAGTCGGGCCAGCTCTCTGTCGGCATCGAGATATGCGAAGACCTCTGGGTTCCCGTCCCCCCCAGTTCTCTATTGGCAATGGAAGGAGCCAACATCATCTTCAACCTCTCTGCCAGCAACGAACTGATCGGCAAACACGCCTACCTGCGTTCACTGATCTGCCAGCAGTCCGCCCGCTGCATGGCCGGCTACGTCTATGCCTCCTCCGGCTTCGGCGAATCGAGCACCGACCTTGTCTTTGCCGGTAACGGAATCATTGCCGAGAACGGCACCCTGCTTGCCGAGTCTCCCCGCTTCACGATGGAAGAACAGCTTGTCATCAGCGAGATCGATATAGAGACTTTGCAGAACGACCGGCAGATAAACACCAGTTTCATGTATGGAGCATCGGGCCTGCTGAAAGAAAAGGCGCAGGTCGTAGACTTCCAAGTCCGGATTCCGGACGGATTCAGCCTGACACGTCCGGTCGATCCGCATCCGTTCACCCCCTCCGGGGATACGCTGAAAGAACGCTGCGAAGAAATATTCCAGATACAGGTAGCCGGCCTTGCCAAACGGCTCGTCCATGCACATGCTCAAACGGCTGTCGTCGGTATTTCGGGCGGGCTGGACTCCACGCTGGCTTTGCTCGTGACCGTCATGACATTCGATGCCCTGAAGATACCACGGGAGCAGATCATCGGCATCACGATGCCCGGCTTCGGTACGACCGACCGCACCTATACCAACGCCTGCGACCTCATCCGCTCCCTTGGCGTCACGCTGAAAGAGATCTCGATCAAGGATGCCTGCCTGCAACATTTCCGCGACATCGACCACGATCCGTCCGTCCACGACGTGACCTACGAAAACAGCCAGGCACGCGAACGGACCCAACTGCTGATGGATGTCGCCAACCAGAAGAACGGCCTTGTGATCGGGACCGGCGATCTCTCCGAACTGGCACTCGGCTGGGCGACCTACAACGGAGACCACATGTC
>DXRF01000071.1 GCA_019411205.1 Parabacteroides sp.
TCTTCCGCTCGCTTCCAAAAGGCCTCGTTATTCTTAGGAATAGCGGGGCTTTTTATTTTTCCGACATTTACTCTTGCCGTATAATACAAAAAGAGAATGCCGCCATCCGACATCTTTTACTGTCATTTATCTAATAAACAATCTATCAAAAGGTGTCGATGTATTTTTTGAGGCCGACACCACACTGACACCCTTTTATATCCAGAGAGACTTCGCTCTCATTAAGCAACTGATCTGAAACATACCACAAACTACTTCAAAAGTCATAGTAAACTAATTCATGGCATATTGCATATTACTTATATATAGTACTACCTATCACAGACACATAGTACTATATATTGGCATTAGGTAGTACTACTTGTCACACATAAGCAGTATTACCTAATGTCTATTTTACTATATGCTTTCATTTAGTTCTTTATATGTTTTGAGTTAGTTGATCACATGAAACGAGATAGTTTGTAGATCGGTGGCGTTTAAAATATACTTGCCTCCACACTTGGCACACTCTCATCCGGCGATCGTCAGATACAGGAAAAAAGGTGTCAATGTGATGTCGACCTTAAAACCGATACCGACATCGGCTAATATATTATTTATTAGATAGATGGAAACAGAAAATGCCGGATGTCGGTTTCCTTTGCATTTTTCTGTATAAAATTTAGAACTTGCCAAGTTTTGAATCGGTTCGTGTAATCAGCCTCCTGCTTGTGCTCATCCCCAATGGGGATACCGCCAGTCGTGTTCTTGCTTGGACAGACCTTGAAACATCTCCCCTTACGGAACCAATCACTAAGGAACCAATCACTAAAAAACAGTTTCTAATAAAAAAAGGGATAGCTTCCCGAACCCCGAAAAGCTATCCCCAAAAGTCAAAAATATGGAGAAAAAACCACACTATCCTCGTAATGCCTCATCCATTGCAGCAGCAGCCTTACGACCGTCTCCCATTGCCAGGATAACGGTTGCACCGCCACGGACGATATCGCCACCCGCATATACATCAGGCAAGGTAGAGCGCATATTTCCTTCATCTACCACGATCGTCCCTTTCTTGCTTACTTCCAATCCCTGGAAAGCACGCGGGATAAGCGGATTCGGAGAAACCCCGACGCTGACGATCACTTCATCCACATCGATCGTTTCGATGGCTCCTTCAATAGGTACAGGACGACGACGTCCGGAAGCATCCGGTTCGCCCAGCTCCATCTTCTGCAAGCGCATCTGTTTGACACGGCCCCGTTCGTCACCAAGATATTCGACCGGATTATGCAAGGTCATGAACTCCACACCTTCCTCTTTGGCATGTTTCACCTCCTCCAATCGGGCGGGCATCTCTTCTTCACTGCGGCGATAGACAATCATGGCACGTTCGGCACCCAAGCGGCGAGCAGTACGGACCGAGTCCATAGCTGTATTGCCACCACCGATGACAGCCACTTTCTTACCCTGCAAAACAGGTGTATCGCTATCCGGATTGGCAGCATCCATCAGATTGACACGTGTCAGGTACTCGTTGGAAGACATCACCCCGATCAGATTCTCACCCGGAATATTCATAAAGTTTGGAAGCCCGGCGCCACTGGCAGCAAAGATTCCTTTGAAACCATCCGCATGCAAGTCGTCATAGCTGATCGTCTTACCGACAATACAATTCGTCATGAACTTAACTCCCATCTTGCGGAGACCTTCTATTTCAACATCAACGATCTTATTCGGCAGGCGGAATTCGGGAATACCGTATTTCAACACGCCACCGATCTCGTGCAAGGCTTCGAATACCGTCACGTCATAGCCACGCTTCGCCATATCGCCGGCAAACGAAAGACCGGCGGGACCTGAACCGACAACGGCAATCTTAACGCCGTTCTTCTCCGCTACTTCCGGAACGGAAATGTTTCCGCTTTCCCGTTCATAGTCGGCAGCAAAACGTTCCAGGTAACCGATAGCGACAGCCGGTTTACCCATCTTCAAATGGATACATTTGCTTTCGCACTGCTTTTCCTGCGGACATACACGACCGCAAACAGCCGGTAACGCGCTTGTTTCCTTCAGCACTTTAGCCGCTTCCAGGAACTCACCCCGCTCGATGTTCTTCACAAAAGTCGGGATATTGATACTTACCGGACATCCTTGCATACAAGTCGGATTCGGACAGTCCAAACAACGCTGGGCCTCCTGCATGGCCTGCTCCTTCGTCAATCCGAGGTTCACCTCTTCAAGACGGGTGTGGCTACGGTATTCGGCATCCAGTTCATTCATTTCCACACGGGGAATATCCGTGCGTTCTTTATTCTTTTTGCTTTTACGCAGTGCTTCTCTCCACGGTTCGGCACGACGGGCAGCGATCAGTTCTTCTGTTGTCATTTGTTTCCTGTGGTTTCGTTATTTCTTTTCAATATCTTTATAAGCACCGAGGCGCATCAGCATCTCATCGAAGTCTACCTGGTGAGCATCAAACTCCGGTCCGTCCACACAGACGAACTTCGTCTTTCCTCCGACCGTAATACGGCAAGCGCCACACATTCCGGTCCCGTCCACCATAATCGTATTCAGAGAGGCGACTGTCGGGATCTCGTATTTTTTCGTCAGCGCAGAGACGAATTTCATCATGATAGCCGGGCCGATCGTGACACACAAATCCACCTTTTCACGGTTGATCACACTTTCCACGCCATTCGTCACCAAACCTTTTGTACCGTAAGAACCGTCATCTGTCATCACGATCACCTCATCGGAGTTGGCACGCATCTGTTCTTCCAGAATCACCAAGTCTTTTGTCCGGGCAGCCAACACAACGATCACACGGTTACCTGCTTTATGGAAAGCCTCTACAATCGGCAATAAAGGAGCCACACCGACCCCCCCGCCGGCACACACGACCGTACCGACTTTCTCGATATGGGTAGCTTGCCCCAACGGACCGACCAGATCGGTAATATAGTCGCCGACATTCAGTTCGCATATCTTCTTTGACGAACCGCCTATGGCCTGGATCACGAGTGTGATAGTTCCTTTCGTCGTATCAGCTCCGGCAATGGTCAGGGGAATACGTTCACCTTTCTCACCCACCTTAACGATAACAAAGTGGCCTGCCTTACGGGAGCGGGCAATCAAAGGTGCTTCCACTTCCAGTTTCACTACGTTGGCAGAGAAATGTTCTTTACTTACAATTTTATTCATTATAATCGCTACTATTGATAGTTAGTCTTATTGATTTGGTTGCAAAAATACATCAAAAAACTATATCGTACAGTATTTTGCCAAATAAAAAGGAGTTATTCGAACAAACCTTCGTCGCGGACCAACATCAAAATAGCCGAATGGGGAACAATCAGGAACTTCTCTTCATTAAAATTGATCTCGTAGACCGCATTCTGCAAAAAGACAGCCAAATCGCCTTCATGCGCCTGTAAAGGGAGATAATGTACCTCTCCTTCTTTCTTCTTTTCCCAAACTTCATGTTCCTCGCTTTGGGAAGGAAGCGGGAAGCCGGGACCGACCTTAATGATATAGCCGCTCTGGATCTTCTCCTGCTGGACGGTAGGCGGCAGGTACAATCCGGATTTTGTCTGACTCTGCGGGTTCTTCGGTTTGATAAGCACCTTGTCACCCACCATCAGGAACTTATCTATGTCTTTCTGATCTATTGCTAATTGCATGACTTTTATGTTTATAATATTTTAGGGAGCAAAGATATAAAATACGTTGCATAAAAAAAGCCGCTTCCCTTTCCGAAAGCAGCTTTTCCTGAACAAAAGAATCTACACGTCAGATGGCACGTCCCTTAAAGACATTGGACTGATCCGAAGGATACAGATAACCGGTAAACGAAATACGGTTGCTGTTGAAGTTCGGACTCACAGTCGCCGTACATTTGTTCGTGCCTTTCACCATACGGATTGTCACATTGGCGGAGACTGCAACACCTTGTACCATCATACTGAATGTAACATTTCCTTTTTTGTCTGTTTTCATCTCTATATTCGAAGCACTGCCGTCGACCGTGATACCTCCGATCCCGTTCGGGCCAGCAGCGGCCGTATTGAAAGATAACTGGATCGTCGCCCGGTCATCTTTCATGGAAACAAAGTTCGTGCTCGGAGTCACATAGACGAATTGTCCACGCTTAAATTCGACACGTTCTGCTTCCAATACAAAATCTTTCTCTTTCAGTGCTTGTACACCTTGTTCGAACAAGGCCATCTGTTCAGCCGCCTCGGCAGCTTTCTTCGCTTCTTTTTCAGCTTTCTTTGCGGCCTTCTCGGCAGCTTTATCCTGCTGGGCCATCATTGTCCCTGCGCTAAAGAGCAGGACAGCCAATAATAATAATACTCTTTTCATACTTCTCATTCTTTTAGTTGAAACCTAATCAATCTACTTTCATATAGTAGACAAACAAGATAGTAAAAAGTTCAATCCAATTTTTTTCTTTTCATGTTTTTAACATGATACCACAAAAAGAACCAAGCAGTTACAGCTGCAACAAAATCAGAGAAGGGAGCAGCATACCAGACACCGTCCAACCCCCAAAAGCGGGAGAACAGCAACATCGCCGGTATCAGGAACAATACTTGACGGCTTAAACTCAAAAACATAGCTTTCCAGGCAATCCCGATACTTTGGAAAAACTGGCTGATCGAGATCTGCGAACCTACGACCACAAATACCAGCAAACTGATCCGCAAGCCATTTGCCGTAACATCCAACAAAGCCGGATCGTTCGTAAAGGCACGGGCGATCAGTTTCGGAAACGCCACACTACAAAAACAGCCGACTCCCATGATAATGGTAGCGGTTATGATTACCAGACGCAGTGTTTCCTGAACACGCCCGTATTTCTTTGCCCCGAAATTGAAGCCGACAATCGGTTGCATCCCTTGCGCGATCCCGATAATCAGCATCACCAAAAGCATTCCGACACTGGTGATAATGCCGTTTGCTCCCAATGCCAAGTCGCCCCCATATTGTTTGAGCGCATAGTTCTGGATCACTACCACCAAGCTTCCCGCCAACTGCATTGCAAAAGGCGAAACGCCGATCGTCAGAATATTCCAGACCACATGCTTTTCCAGCTTGAACGTCCCTTTATGGAAACGGACGATACTGTCTTTCTGAACAAAATGGTTCATGACAAAAAGCGTACAGAGCAGCATCGAAATAATCGTCGCGATGGCAGCCCCTTTAATCCCCATATCCAGCCAGAAAATGAAAATAGGATCGAGTATCACATTGGTTATCGCTCCGATCAGCATGGTAACCATCGCTTTCTTCGGATAGCCGGAAGCACGCATAACGGCGTTGAAGCCAAAGCTGAGGGAGGTCAGGAGCGTTCCCGGAACCACGATATTCAGATAATCCTGTGCATACGGGATGGTCTGTTCGCTTCCTCCGAAAGCCAACAACAAATCTTTCATCCAGATCATGCAGGGGACTACCGTCGCAAGTGTTATGATGAATGTCAAAGTAAAAGCATTCCCCAATACTTTTCCCGCCATATCATTTTCCCTTCGCCCCAGATAAATGGAGACACGCGTCGCGGCCCCCGCTCCGATAAGCATTCCGAATGCTTGGAGGAACAACAGAATAGGGAAGGTCAACGTCAGCCCGGCCATCGCCAGCGGACCGACTCCCTGACCGATAAAGATACGGTCGACGATATTATAAAGAGCGTTCACCATTGTACCGATCACTGCCGGTATCGCATAATGCAACAACAACCGACCGATCTTCTCATGCTCCAGCCGCCATGTTATTTCGTTTGCCATATTTATTCCTTTTAATCTTAAACAAAACTTTTTATTCCCAGCGGGGAAAAATTTATTTTCTCATGCTGATAAGAGAGACAAGTTCCGCTACCGTCCGAAGCTCCTCCCTACCACCTTCGGGAAAAGCCACAACCAGTTCATGCGGACTCTTGCAAGTGATATTCAACTGTCCTTCTTTTACGGGAGAAGGACGGTAGCCATTACGGATCAGGGCATTTCCTACCCAGTAAGAAGTAAGGAAGTCACCTTCCACACCGATGGGCGACGTGGGGGCTTCCGTATTCAGCTTTCCGGTTGCCGGATCAAAAACAATTCCTTTCTTTCCGAAAAAGGATTCGAAAGCTCCGCTCATAATCAGGTCTTCGGGAGTCCCGCAAGCCATCGGACGCCCTTTCTCCTGCAACCAAAGACAATCACCCATTTGGATAGCCAGGTCTAAGTCGTGAGTAGAAAGCAGAATCGCTTTCTCCTGCTCGACAGCCAGGCGATGCAACAAGACCATTGTTTCGATACGGCTGGTCACATCCAGAAAGGCAGTCGGTTCGTCCAGCAGGATAATCGGGCACTGTTGGGCAAGGGCTTTGGCAATCATAGCCTTCTGCCGTTCACCGTCACTCAGTTCCGAAACATAGTTACTGGCTTTATGAGCGATTCCGGCAGCTTCGAGCGATTGTTCGATGATGGCACGATCCTGCTTCTTCAATTGTCCGAAAAAGCCGGTATAAGGATGTCTGCCCAACGAAACCAGTTCATAGACGGTAATCCCCCCAGCGTTGGTCTTTTCCGTCAGTACAACACCGACTGTCAAGGAAAAGTTTGCCTGCGAATAGCCGGAAAGAGGTTTTCCCATCAAACGAATTTCCCCTCCGAGCGGAGGCTGGAAACCGCAGAGCGTACGAAGCAAGGTCGACTTACCGGCTCCGTTCAGCCCCAGCAGACAGGTCACCTCGCCCGAAACGAGTTGCAGGTTCAAATCGTCATGAACCACTTTCCGCTTACCGCCTTTCAGCAGGTAACCGATAGCGAGTCCTTTTGTTTCTATTGCAGCTATTTTTGTCATATATTGATTAGTCAAAGTATTGGATGTTCTTCCGATTCACAATCACATAAATAATCACAGGGGCACCAAGCATCGGAGTCACGGCATTCAGCGGTAAAATATTATGAGTGCCCGGCAGTACCATCAGCAGATTACAAAGCAAGGCAATGCAAGAACCGGTCAGCAACGTAACAGGAACAAGCATCTTATGGTTGGATGACCCCAACATCAAACGTGCGACATGAGGAACAGCCAACCCGATAAAAGAAATAGGACCGCAAAAGGCAGTCGTAGTCGCAGTGAGCAGCCCCGTGCACAACAGGATCAGAATGCGCGTCCGCTTGATCCTGATTCCTAAATTGGCGGCATACATTTCTCCCAGGAGCAGTGCATTCAATGGCTTGATCAACAGGATCGCCAACAACAATCCTATACATGTAAAACCTGCGAAATAGGGCAACTGCTGTAAGGATACCCCGGAGAAGTTCCCCAATCCCCACATCACAAACGCATGTACCTTGTCTGTCGAGGCATAATAATTCAGAACAGAAATCAATGACGATGCGAGATAACCGATCATAATACCGATAATCAGCAACATGACGTTATTCTTCACCTTCGCCGAAAAATAAATAATCAATCCTAAAATACAAGCCGCGCCACCAAACGCAGCCATGATCACCGCCAGATAGCCGCTGACCGGCAAATCGGTCACCATACTCAGCGAACCTCCGAAATAAAGCATGATCGCAGCGACTCCCAGATTGGCCCCGTCACTGATTCCCAAGATAGAAGGACCGGCAAGCGGGTTCCTGAACAACGTCTGCAACAACAATCCGCTAACTGCCAGCGAAGCGCCTGCCAGCAATGCCGTCACAGCCTGGGGAAAACGGCTCTGCAACACAATATTCTGCCACGCAAGTCGCTCTGTCCCTTCTCCCAGCAATATATTCACCACACTTTCAACCGGTATCGAGACGGCACCATACACCAACCCACCGGCAAACAGCATCAGCAGGAGAACCAACAAAAACGGATAAAAAATGAAGGCTTGCTTTTTCATACCTGCAAAGATAATAATTTTGGAAAAAAATCTTTACCTTAGCCCCTCAAACAACAGAACTGCTAATGTTATATATCGTATAATACTATGAGAAAAATCATCTTATCACTCATAATGCTTTTAGGATTCTGTTCCGGCATATATCCGATCTATTTCAAACATATAGGCATGCAGGAAGGACTGTCGCAACTTTCCGTCATGGCCATCTACCAGGACAAGTTGGGTAGAATGTGGTTCGGGACGGAAGAGGGAATCAGCATATACGACGGCGTACAGACCAAAGTATACAAACCATCCGAATTTCATCGCCAAAACGCTAATCCGATAGGCAACCAGACACATTTCATTGCCGGCGACAAAAAAGGAAATGTTTTCTTCGACTCCGATCAATCCTTGATCTGCTATGACATCCAGACACAGAAATTCTCCTGCTTACGTGAGTCAAACGTATATACCGTCGCTTCCGTCAAAGGAACGATATGGGTAGGAATAGCCGACTCCGTATTCACCTGGAATCCGGATAAGAACAAATTCGATTTCGTCACGAAGCTGGAAAGCCGGAACCAGCATGCTACCTGCTTTCTGGAAGATTCCGGCGGCCGATACTGGATCGGTACTACGGATGGACTCTTCAGGATGAATGACGACAAATCCCTTACCTGTATAATCATGGGTGAAGACATTTACAGCATGTACGAAGACTCCAAATATAACCTCTGGATATCCATCCGCATGAACGGCATGTACAAGAGGGACGTGCACGGCAATTTCACCCGCTACCGCTACGATCCTTCCAACCCCAACAACCTATCGAGCAACCAAGTCCGGGATTTCGTGGAAGACAACTTCGGGAACATCTGGTTCGGCACTTTCACCGGACTGAACAAATACAATCCGATCAGCAACCGGTTCGAGGTCTATGCCCGCAACCCTCTGCCCGGCAGTATGACCCATTCATCCGTATTCCCCGTTTACAAAGACAGGCAAGGTACGATCTGGTTGGGGACCTATTATGGCGGCGTCAATTATTTCAATCCTGAGACAGATATTTTCACAGTCTATGCAGCCAACAACACCCGGAACGATTGCCTGAATTATCCTTTCGTCGGCAAGATGGTGGAAGATAAAGACAATAATATCTGGATCTGTACCGAAGGAGGCGGATTGAACTTCTTCGACCGGAAAACGAAGAAATTCACCTACTTCATGGCCGATGAGAACCGCAACTCCATCGCTCACAACAACTTGAAGGCAATAGCCTATAGTCCTGAACGCAACAAGCTGTATATCGGAACACATACCGGAGGACTGTCCATCTACGACATCAAAAACAAACGGTTCAAGAACCCTTATTTCGAAGATCCGTCGTATGCCGTAATAGCCGGCGACCGGATCAACCAGATGAGAATCTACAAGGACGAATTGATTTGCACCGGACCGAAAGGAATCTTCAAAATGAATTTAGAGACGGAAAAAGCATCTCCATTGTTCAAAAGCGGCAAGTATTACGGGAACACCTGCTTTTTCATCGACTCGAAAGGATATATGTGGCTGGCCTACGGCAAAGGTGTCTGGAAGATCAACCTCGAAAACGAAGAAGACCAGGTGCTATTCCGTTCCGGTGAAAACGGATTGGGAGCATTTCCCATATCTCAAATAATCGAAGACAAAGAAGGGCGGATCTTCCTCGGAACCCGTGGTTCCGGCCTGTTCCGCTACGATGAGAAAAACAGGCGGTTCACCGGATATACGACCGAAAACAGTTTCATCGCCAGTAACTACTGCTACGAACTGGCATTGTCGTCTCTGGACCAATTGGTGATAACAGGCGACAAAGGTATCACGTTTTTCGACCCGGACCAAAACCTGTTCAAGGTCGTGGAGCTGGGGACAGCCCTGCCCCTGTCAGGCATAAACATCGGTTGCGGAATCCTAATCTGCAAAAACGGAGAAATATTTGTCGGCAGCAGCAATGGCATGGCAACATTCTTCGAACAGCAGTTATTCAACTCCGCCAAAGATTACCAACTGTATTTTTCCGACCTGTTCATCAACAACGAGCAGGTTTTCCCCGGCGGCCCCGACAAGGTGCTGACCGCCGCCCTGCCCTTCACTCAAAAGATAGAGCTGGCCTATAATCAGAATAACCTGATTTTCACTTTCACATCGAACAACTATGTCAATACGCTGAAAAAGGCGTCTTACGAATACATGTTGGAAGGTTTCGACAAAAAATGGATTCCCAGTAAAGATAACAATATTTTCTATACGAACTTGAACCCCGGAAAGTACACCCTCATCGTCCGGGAAATACAATACGACCCGGATCTGGAACAACCCCGTACCATCAAGATGGATATCCACATCCATTCTCCCTGGTATGCTTCCGGTTTAGCTTATTTCATCTACCTGGTACTGATCATAAGCATCCTTTACAGTATCTACCGTTTCAAAAAATCCCAGTACATGCTGCAAACTTCCCTGGAGATGGAACGGAAAGAAAAAGAGGCGATCGAGGAACTTAACCAGGCAAAACTACAGTTCTTCTCCAATATCTCGCATGAATTCAGGACACCGTTGACACTGATCATTTCCCAGATCGAACTCCTGTTGCAGAGCAGTTCATTGTCTCCTTCCGTATACAACAAACTGCTGAAAGTGTATAAGAACACCTACCATATGCGAAACCTGATCAGCGAACTGCTGGATTTCCGTAAACTGGAACAAGGACATATGAAACTGAAAGTGTACGAACAAGACATCGTTCCCTTCCTAAAGGAGATTTACCTGTCTTTTTACGAATACGCATCCGGTCGCTCCATCACCTACAACTTCACAGCTCCTGAGGAGAGTGTCTTGTGCTGCTTCGATCCGAAACAAATGCAAAAGGTTTTCTATAACCTGCTTTCCAACGCATTTAAGTACACCAAGCCGAACGCTACCATTGAAATGATTCTGGAGAACAAAGAGAATGAAGTTATCATTAAGGTTATCGACAACGGTATCGGTATCAACAAAGAAGATATAGATAAGATATTCGACCGCTTCTATCAGGCAGAAAACGGCATCTCAAATATCACCAAGACTCCCAGCACGGGGATCGGACTTTCATTGACGAAAAATATCATCGAGTTGCACCACGGGACGATACAAGTGGAAAGTACGCCTGGCTACGGCAGCATTTTCATTGTCAGTCTCCTGAAAGGATGCACGCATTTTACCGAGGAAGAACAGGCACGGGAGCAGCAGGAAAAACAAACGGAAAACTTGATTCCCGACACGGTCGCCTTGAACGATCATATGGAAGAACTCTCCGATACAGAACAAAGAGAAGAACTGATCGAAGGAGATGATTCTCCCCATACGATCCTGCTGGTCGAAGACAACGAAGAACTGCTCCAGATACTCAACTCCCTGTTCTCGCCCATCTACCGCGTCCTGCTGGCACGAAACGGTAAAGAAGGATTGGAAAAGGCACGCGAGGAGCGACCGGACATCATCGTAAGCGATGTCATGATGCCGGAAATGTCCGGTACGGAAATGTGTTTGAAGATCAAAAACGATTTTGACGTATGCCATATCCCGGTCGTCTTGCTTACGGCACTTACTTCCGCCGAGCAAAACATCGAAGGGTTGCAGCGGGGCGCCGACGATTATATCAATAAACCGTTCAATGCAAAGGTGTTGTTAGCACGCTGCAATAACCTGATCCGCAACCGTATTATCTTGCAAAAGAAATTCAGCCAGCAGAAAGATTTCGATGCACAATCGCTGGCAAGCAACCCGATAGACCAGAAATTCCTGGACACGGTCAACTCGATCATTGAAAAGAACCTGGATAATATCGACTTCGACATGAACATGATGGCCCGCGAACTGGGACTCAGCCGGAGTTCATTGTACACCAAGTTCAAGGCACTGACAGGCATGACGCCAAACGATTTTGTCCTCAGTTGCAAACTGAAGCG
>DXRF01000072.1 GCA_019411205.1 Parabacteroides sp.
GCCCAGTTGGATCAGATGAACCCTAATAAGGCAACAGAGGATACTTTCTGGAAAAATGAGGCTGATTTTGAACTGGCTTTGACTTCATGTTATACGCCGTTAAAGAATGCTTTGAACGGTGGGTATTATGGAACACGTGGGGTGATGATGCGTATTGCCCGTGCCGATGAGGTGGAATTCCGAAATGATATTAGTGATGTTTTTCAGGCTTGTTATTTCACGAATACAAATGGGAACTCTTTGTCGCAGGGTATGTTCTATCAATTCTACAACGCGTTGTACCGGACTAATTCTATTATGCAGAAATTAGAAGAAAAGCAGGCAGACTTTTCAGCAGATTTTATCAATAAGATAAAAGGTGAATGTTTGTTTATCCGTGGCTTTTATCTGTTTCAATTGGGAAAAGAGTTTAAGAACGCGCCTTTGCGTCTGTCTGCTTCTCAATCTCCGTCTACATTCCCGTTGGAAAAATCATCTCAGGCTGAAATCTGGGCCCAGGCTGAACAAGATTTGATTACGGCAGCTTCTTTGTTGCCTGTGACGAACGATGTGGTAGGAAAGCCGACTAAAGGTGCTGCTAATGCAGTATTGGGTAAGATTTATGTATATGAGGAGCAGTTTGACAAGGCAATTGAAGTTTTGGAACCGTTGACTAAATCTCCTTATGCCTATCGTTTGGTTGAAGATTTTGCTTGGAATTTTGATGATGTTCATGAGAACAATGCAGAAAGTATTTTTGAATTGCTGATGGAGCCGGTTGGCGGTACCGATATTTGGGGGGATGGTGAAAACATCAACTCAACTCAGACGAATACTCGCCCGAAAGAATATGCAGCTCCGGAGGCCGGCGGTTGGTATGAGGCTAACCCAACTCAGCAGATGATGAACATTTTCTTGAAAGAAAAGGACAAAGATGGCAATTTTGATTATCGTGCCCGCTCTTCGGTTGCTTGGGATTATGAAGGATGTATGTACTATTTGAAACCTTTCCGCGAAAAGTTTAACGAAAACAAGTGGAATACATATTGGATTTTGAAATATCAGAATTGGCAGGCTGCAGAAACAGAGGCCGACCCGCCAATGTCTGTGATTAATGAACGCGCTATCCGTTATGCCGATGTACTTTTGTTGCTTTCTGAATCGTATTTGCGTGGCAAACAAGACCTGACAACGGCAATTGGTTACTTGAACCAGATTCGCGAACGAGCAAACTTGAATCCGTATAGTGGTGCCCAAACGTATGAAGCTGTTTTCAATGATTTGGAACATCAGCGTGCGATAGAGTTTTTTGTGGAAGGCGAACGTTTCTATGACCTGCGTCGTTGGGGATTGTTGGAAGAGAGAATGCAGACTTGCAATGCAGCTCGCTACAAACAGTTGATGACAGGTAAGGTGGGTGATACGAATCGCTATTATTATTACCCTATTCCTTCAAAAGAGATTGAAACAAATCCGTTGTGTACACCCAACGAAGGTTGGTGATTATAAGATCTTTTAATTAGGTATTAGTTTATGGGGCTGGCTGTAATAGAGTTATAGCCGGCCCTTTTCTTCTTTAATTTATTATCATGAAAATTCAATTTTTACTCATTGGTTTGTTATTGGGGGTAAATGGCCTTTTAGCCCGAAATTTGGACAAGGCGTTTCAGCTCCTGCCTCAGCCTCAATCGGTCGAGGTGTTTTCAGGAAAAGGTGTTATGCATACCGATCTTAAATTTGTCTCGGCTGCACCCGGCACTCCTGTCCCTGTATTGGGAATGTTGACGGATGTCCTTCCCCGAGCCGAACGTACGGGAAAAGGGGTGTATCTGCAACTGTCCGGACAGAACGTACCCGATTCGCCCGAAGGATATGTTTTGGTGGTGAATGACAAGGGCGTGACTGTGACAGCACGTACGGAAGCTGGCCTCTTTTATGGTTGCCAGACATTGGAGCAGTTGTTGGAGGATAGCCGTGATTTCGGACAGGAAATTCCGCAGATGAAGATAACCGATTATCCGGCCATTGCCTATCGCGCCGTTCATCTCGATACGAAGCATCATCTGGACCGGATGGAATATTATTACCGGATGATCGACCGGTTGGCACGTTATAAGGTGAATGCGGTTATCTGGGAACTGGAAGACAAACTGCGTTTTACTCGCCGTCCGGAAATAGGTGCCCCGAATGCGATTAGTAAGCAGGAGATGCAGGCACTCTGCCGGTATGCGAAAGAACGGAATGTCGAGATCAGTCCGCTTGTGCAGGGACTCGGTCATGCCGGTTTTATCTTGAAACATCATTGGGAATTGCGTGAGAATCCGGCTAGCGACTGGGAATTCTGTCCGTCTGATCCACGAACATACGAGGTGCAGTTCGATCTTTATTTGGATGCACTCGAAGCCATGCCATACGGGAAATACCTGCATGTCGGTGGAGATGAGATCACGGCTATCGGAATCGACGACCGTTGCAAGGCGACCGGCAAGACCGCTTTTGAGTTGCAGATGATCTGGTTGAAAAAAGTCTGTCAGTTTGCTGTAGAGCATGGTCGCGTTCCTGTATTTTGGGATGATATGCCATTGAAATATGCCGGTATTTGGGAGCTTGTGCTGAGCGATAAATCCGAAGAAGAAGTGGCGAAGGTCTGGAACACCGACAAGTTGGATGAGGCGATTGGTCTGTTCCCGAAAGAATGCGTGTATATGCGTTGGAAATATGAGGATGCTACGACTCCTGCCCATCAACGTCTTTTGAAATGGTATCACGATAAGGGACTGAAGGTGATGGGAGCGACAGCTGCATCTGCCGGTGACTCGCCTTTCATGCCGCGCCGGAATACTCGCTCGGAATATGTGAAAGGATTCAACCAGTTGGTTGCCGACAATCAATTGGAAGGAATATTGGCGACTGCCTGGGACGATGGTTCACCGCATCTGGAAACGGTCTGGAGAGGTTTTATCGCACAAGGTGAGTTCGGATGGAACCCGTCGGCACGGGATATCGAGACGTTCAAGCAGGTACATGCACAGCGCGAATATGGTTTCCGTCCGAAGGATAATCGGATGGACTTTTTGGACGAACTGGAAAAGGCGGTCTTTTTCTTCGACAGTGCATTGGTGACATCCGGACATCGGAATCCGGCTTGGGGTACGTCGGACTTTACCCTGATCGGATTGCCAGACAAGGCGAACCCGGGTGCATGGAGCGAACAGTATAAAGATAAAATTGCGCAGGCAAAGATCGAATCTGTTCGCTATGAGAAGATTGCCGAAGGGATCAGTACGGCGAAGGCAGAGGCGTTGCGCAATCGCTATACGTTACAAGTCTATGAACAAACGAACAACTTGCAAAACTATCCGGTACGTCTGATCCTGGCTTTGAATGCCTACGATACGGCAAAAGATGAAACTGCCCGGAGGGTTGCTTTGACGAGGATCGCCGAGGTCTGCGATTACTTCGATGTCATGCGAGCGAACTTGGAGTCGGTTTATTCCGAAACCCGTTTCATGCAGCAGCCCGAAGGTTTTATTTCCGATCTGAACCATCATAATCATCTGGCCTCCAAGACGAACAATAGTGATTGGTGGTATTATTATGAGATTCCGATGGTTCGGAAAGTACGGGCTTGGATGAAATAGCCGTATATTTTGAATGCACATCACCTTTGGATGATAAATTATAAAAAATCTATAATGATGAAGAAAATTATATTCAGTTTCGTGTTTATATGGCTCAGCCTCTCTTTGTGGGCGTCCCATCAGCCCGAATTTTCAACAGCTGGTTTCTTCCGGCTGGACAATAGCGGGCGTGAAGTGTTTTCGATGAACCCGGCTTGGCGTTTTCATAAAGGAGCAGTCAATAATGCGGAGGCAAAAGATTTTAATGATAAAGACTGGACGGTCGTCTCTTTACCGAACGGCATCGAATATCTGCCGACCGAAGCGAGCGGTTGCATCAATTACCAGGGAGAAGTTTGGTATCGCAAGCACTTCACACCCGATGCCGCTTTGAAAGGGAAAAAACTTTTCCTGCATTTCGAAGCCATAATGGGGAAAAGTAAGGTGTTCGTGAACGGCAAACTGTTGACGGAACATTTCGGCGGTTACCTGCCTGTCGTGGTTGATGTGACGGAGGCACTGGACTGGAACGGCGACAATGTGATTGCCGTCTGGGCTGATAACAGCGACGATCCTTCTTATCCTCCCGGAAAGGCGCAGGATGTGTTGGACTATACCTACTTTGGCGGCATCTATCGGGATTGCTGGCTGGTTGCCCATAACCAAGTGTTCATCACTGATCCCAATTATGAAAACGAGGTGGCGGGAGGCGGTTTGTTTGTCGCTTTCGGAAAGGTATCGGACACCTTGGCGGAAGTACTGTTAAAGATACATGTGCGTAATGCCACGAATAAATCTTTTTCCGGCCGGGTGGAATATACGTTGTTGCAGCCGGATGGCACTGAAGTTACCCGGTTGAGTGACAGGATACAGGTGAAGGCGGGTAGGGCAACCACCGTTTCCAACCGGATGCCGGTGAAGCAACCGATGCTTTGGACCCCTTCAACGCCGACTTTGTATAACCTGCTGGTACGGGTACTCGATAAAGAAGGAAAAGTGATCGACGGTTACCGCCGTCGTATCGGAATCCGTAGTATTGAGTTTAAAGGGAAAGACGGTTTCTTCCTGAATGGCAAACCGTACGGCAAACCGTTGATTGGAGCCAACCGCCACCAGGATTTTGCAGTTGTCGGAAACGCTGTCGCAAACAGTATTCATTGGTGGGATGCCAAGAAACTGAAAGAAGTCGGGATGGAGATTATCCGTAACGCCCACTGTCCGCAGGACCCGGCTTTTATGGATGCCTGCGATGAGTTGGGCTTGTTCGTGATTGTCAATACGCCCGGCTGGCAGTTCTGGAATGATGCGCCCGAATTTGCGCAGCGTGTGTATAGCGATATCCGCAATGTCGTGCGCCGCGACCGTAACCACCCTTCGGTCTGGCTGTGGGAACCGATCCTGAATGAGACTTGGTATCCGGCTGATTTTGCCAAGAACACCCGTGATATCGTGGATGCCGAATATCCATATCCTTATTGTTATAGCGGGAGTGACAGCGAAGCGCGCGGGCATGAGAATTTCCCAGTCTATTTTGCCCATCCCGCCAATATGCAGGACGCTTCGAAAGAAATTGATCCGTCAAAGACCTATTTCACTCGTGAATGGGGAGATAATGTGGATGACTGGAGTTCGCACAATTCGCCGAGCCGTGTAGCCCGTAACTGGGGGGAAGAGCCGATGCGTGTACAGGCCCGTCATTATGCGAATCCTTATTATCCGGTGACCAGCTATGATGTCCTTTACAAGCAGTCTCCGCAGCATGTCGGTGGTTGTCTCTGGCATTCGTTTGACCACCAGCGCGGTTATCATCCCGATCCGTTTTACGGTGGTCTGATGGATGTTTTCCGCCAGCCTAAATATTCATATTATATGTTTATGGCGCAACGTCCGGCAGTGAAGGATACACAACTTGCCGGAAGTGGACCGATGGTGTATATCGCACATGAAATGACGCCTTTCTCCGGTAAAGATGTGACAGTCTATTCCAATTGCGACGAGGTCCGCCTTACGTTCAACAAGGGTGGGCAGACGTATACTTATAAGAAAGACAAGAACCGCTCCGGAATGCCTTCGCCGGTTATTACTTTCCCGGATGTCTATGATTTTATGGTCGACAAGGCGCTTTCGAGAGCCCAAAAACAAGATGATGTCTATCTGCTTGCTGAAGGTCTGATCGGCGGAGAGGTCGTGGCTACGCATAAAGTCGTTCCTGCCCGCCGCCCCGAAAAGATCTTGTTATGGGTGGACAATGAAGGCACGGACCTAAAGGCCGATGGTTCCGATTTCGTGACGGTAGTGGCGGCCGTTGCGGATAAGAATGGAAATATCAAACGGCTGAATAACTATAATATCCGTTTCTCCGTTGAAGGTGAAGGACGTTTGTTAGGCGGTTCCGAGGTATTGGCAAATCCGGCTCCCGTGAAGTGGGGAACGGCTCCTGTCCTGGTTCAGTCGACCTTGAAACCCGGTAAGATACGGATTACGGCGAGTGTCCTGTTCGAAGGTTCGCAAATGCCGATAAGTGGTGAACTGGAGTTCGAATCGAAGCCGTCTGCTTTCCCGCTGGTCTATGATGCAGCGGATGCCTCCCGCATCCCGCTTGGCAGTGTCTCGGCCGGACAGAACGCTGCTTCCAAAACAGATGCCGAGCGGGAAGTGGAGCGTCTGCGCAAGGAACTGAACACCTTGAAACTGAAAGAGGTGGAACGGCAGCAGTCGGAGTTTGGCGAGAAAGAACAATGAATTTTCGTATATTTGTGAATCTAACAAAAGATAAGCGAATATGAGGAAAGGATTATTAGGATTAGGTGTTGCGCTGGCCCTGTCTGTCATGGCAGGTTGCCGGCCGCAACAGGAAGAATGGCAGTTGGTATGGGAGGAGAACTTCAACCAGGCGGATCATTTCGATGAGGCTTCTTGGAGTAAGATACCGCGTGGAAGGTCGGACTGGAATAATTATATGTCGGATTTCGATTCCTGTTATGCTATGCGTGATGGCAATTTGGTTTTGCGTGGATTAGTCAATTATAGTTTGCCGGCCGATACGGCTCCTTTTGTCACGGGTGGTGTTTATACGAAGGGAAAAGTCGGTTTTTCCGATGGTCGCCTGGATATCCGTGCCAAACTGTACGGTGCGACCGGTGCGTGGCCTGCTTTCTGGCTGTTGCCGGAAAATGAAGGTTGGCCGGATGGTGGTGAGATTGACATTATGGAACGCTTGAATAATGATTCGATTGCCTATCAGACCGTTCATTCTGCCTATACCCACGTGTTGGGGATCAAAGACAATCCGAAACAGGGAGGGATCGGTGCGATCAACCGCGACGACTATAATGTCTACAGTGTGGAAATGTATCGGGACAGTCTTGTCTTCTTTATCAACAATACCCGTACTTTCGCTTATCCTCGTATCGAAACGGATAAGGAAGGACAGTTCCCGTTCACAGACAAAGATTTTTATCTTCTGCTCGATATGCAGTTAGGGGGAAGCTGGGTGGGGGCAGTTGACTCATCCGATCTACCTGTCGAGATGGAGATCGACTGGGTACGTTTCTATCGAAAAAATCAGTAGGTATAGGTATCTATCAGATATTAAAAAAGCTTTTCGTTTCTTACGGAAGGCTTTTTTAGTTGCAGTAATTGATCGTTTCCCTAATAAACATACTATCTTTGACGCTTGTTATTACGTTAAATAGTTACAGTCATGTTAGATGTACAGTCCATCCGGAAGGATTTTCCGATTCTGGATCATAAGATATACGATAAGCCACTTATTTACTTCGACAACGGGGCGACAACCCAGAAGCCGCGCTGTGTGGTGGAGAAGATCGAGAGTGGTTATTATAATGTGAATGCCAATATTCACCGTGGCGTCCATTTCCTGAGCCAGGCGGCGACGGAAGCACACGAAGATGCACGCAAGACCGTGCAGCAATTCCTGAACGCCCGCTCTTCCAACGAGATTGTTTTCACACGTGGAACGACTGAAGCGATCAATCTGGTTGCTTCCAGCTTTACCGACGAATGTATGTCAGCCGGCGACGAGGTGATCGTTTCGGTGATGGAGCATCATTCCAATATCGTCCCTTGGCAGATACAGGCTGCCCGTAAAGGGATTGCGTTGAAAGTGATCCCGATGAATGAAAAGGGTGAATTGTGTATGGATACGTTCCGCAGTCTTTTTTCGGAACGGACAAAGCTTGTCTCGGTTACGCACGTGTCGAATGTACTCGGTACGATCAATCCGGTAAAGGAGATCGTCGAAGAAGCCCATAATCACGGTGTCCCGGTACTGATCGACGGAGCGCAGGCTGTTCCCCATCTGAAAGTGGATGTGCAGGATCTGGATGCTGAGTTCTATGTGTTCTCCGGTCATAAGGTTTACGGGCCTACCGGTATCGGAGTCCTGTATGGCAAGGAAGAGTGGTTGGACAAACTGCCGCCGTATCAGGGAGGAGGAGAGATGATCGCTTCCGTTTCTTTCGAAAAGACGACTTTCAACGAGCTGCCTTTCAAGTTCGAGGCCGGAACGCCTGATTATATAGGCAGTACGGCTTTGGCGGAAGCCTTGCGCTATGTAGGTCGTTTGGGGATGGACAATATTGCTGCCTATGAAGACGAGCTGCTTCGTTACGCGACCGATAAGCTGAATGCGATCGACGGTATGCGTATTTTCGGACAGGCGGCGCATAAAGGGGCGGTACTCTCTTTTTTGGTAGGTAACATCCATCATTACGATATGGGAATGTTGTTGGACCGTCTGGGCATCGCAGTCCGTACCGGACATCATTGTGCCCAGCCGTTGATGCAGGATTTAGGTATCGAGGGGACGGTTCGCGCCTCTTTCTCGTTCTACAATACAAAAGAAGAAATAGACGTTTTTGCCGCCGGTATCGAACGGGTGCGGAAGATGTTCTGAATATATGGGATGGAGTAATAGTGATGTTGTATTACCTGAAGAAATATCCGATCTCGCTGACGATTATCGCAGTGGTGATCTATCTCTCTTTCTTTAAACCGCCTTCTCTGGAGGTGGGCAAGATTGTGGGGATAGACAAGGTGGCCCATATTTGTATGTACGCCGGTTTGTCTGGTATACTGTGGATCGAGTTCCTGCGTAACCATCGCAAATACGACGATGTCTTGTGGCATGCTTGGATCGGAGCTGTCCTGTGCCCGGTCTTGATGAGCGGAGCAATCGAACTTTTGCAGGAATACTGTACGGCCCATCGTGGTGGCGACTGGTTCGATTTCCTCGCGAATATCTGCGGTGTCGCTCTTGCAACACTCTTCTCCTATCTCATCCTTCGTCCCTGGATGATGAAAAGAAAGACTGGTATTCATTAGTTTATGTGTCAGAAGAGTGTTACTTTTGTACTGTATCGAAATTCAGATGTCTTATGACTGCATTGGAATTACAAGAACGTAAAAACCGGGCGTTGGATATTTTGCAAGCTTGCAATAGCGAGGAGGCGATATCCTATATGGAAAGTCTTGCCCGTAAGTTGATTAAGATTGAAAAAGCGGAACTGAAACGTCCGAATTGCTTCACGTTGGAGGAGGTGAAGGAGATGTTGAAGGAGACTCAAAAAGACGCAAAAAACAAAGTAGGCATTCCTCATGAAGAGATGCAGCAACTTTTTAATAAGTGGCGTTGATGGAGGTGATTTGGCATCAGAAGGCGCAAGAACAATTTGAAAAAGCAATGGATTATTGTTTGAGGCAATTTGGAAAGCGTGTAGCTAAGCGTATTGTTGAAGGACCTGCTAAACTGATTTATACAGTAGAAGACGGTTACATATTTATTCATCTTTATTGGGATTGCAGACAAGATCTCATTCATTTGATGGATTTGATAAAAGAAGTTGATTAACCATGTTACTACCCTACATAGAAGCAAATCGTATAGAAGCCGGTTGTGATGAGGCCGGTCGTGGATGTTTGGCGGGTTCGGTGTATGCTGCTGCAGTTATCTTGCCGCCGGATTTTCATAATGATGACTTGAACGACAGTAAGCAATTGAGCGAAAAGAAACGTTATGCGCTCCGTCCGATTATCGAGCGTGAGGCGATAGCTTGGTCTGTCGGTATCGTTACGCCCGAAGAAATCGACAAGATCAATATCCTGAAAGCCTCTTTCCTTGCCATGCACCGGGCCATTGACCAGTTGAAGGTCAAGCCGGAACATCTGTTGATCGACGGGAACCGCTTTACGCCTTATCCCGGTCTCAAACATACGACTGTCGTAAAAGGAGACGGCAAATATCTAAGCATTGCCGCCGCTTCCATTCTGGCGAAAACCTATCGTGACGACTATATGAACAGCCTCGATCGGGAATATCCCGCCTATCATTGGAAGGAAAACAAAGGCTATCCCACAAAAGCCCATCGTGAAGCCATCCGGGAATGCGGGATAACCCCTTATCATCGCAAAACATTTACTTTGCTGCCGGAACAGTTGGAGTTGCAGTTTTGACGGAAATTTTATTTTTGTTTCTGTTTGATCAACATGATGACCGGGTTGGATTCTTCATTCAATTCGGAAGCGATTTCTTTCAATCTGCCTTTTAGCCGGCCTCTCTCATAATCTTGAATGAGATCTGCCGCTTCTAAATGTTGCCAAGAAGGAATTTCGCCATTTATCGGTCTTCTTGAATTTAAGTAGACTGTTTCTTCGCCGGTATAATCTCCATTATAGACTTTGCTTCTGAAGAAAGCCTTTTCTCGTTTGTCGTACAATAAATTAGTTGTTGAAAACTCGATTGTCTTTTCGATTGCATCCATAAAATAGTAACGGTCGGTAAAGAGGCTCGGCAAAAGAATTACTTCCGGGGTCATGGATTGGATAGAAGGGGTTCTTGCGATAAGTGGTGTCAAGGTATGATCCGGTAAATACTGATACAAGGTGTCGGCCGAATATTCCGTCAAAATATAACCGTTATAATAAGGCATGATCGGATGTTTGCATTGAGGAGAATAAACAAAATACTGCCCCTCTACAGTTTTATCTTCGATCCTGACATAGATGCTTTTCTTCTCTTTAAAAGGGATTGTGATTTCTTGGGTGATGGTGCCATCCTGTTTTGATATGAGCATGAACGACTGTCCGGTATTTTTCGGAAAATCATCATGGCAAATTAAATTATCCTTGTCAAAATTGTATATTTCAAAAAGCGAGAACTCTTTTTGAATCGGTAGGTCCCGTTTGAAACTTCCTTCCAGGTCATAGACTTGTATTTTCTTTGCAAAACTGTTGTTGACAAATATTTCCCCTTTTTCTTCATCTAAAATGATTCTTGAATAAGAACTGTATTCTTCATTGCCTTGACCTTTTCGGTTTATCTTTTTCAAGGCTTTCCCTTTTCGGTCGAAGATAAAAATGTTACCGTCGCCATTGAAATTTGTCGCGACGATGACATCCTTGCCGACTCCCCACAAACTCCCCATACAAAGAAATTCATCTGTTGTTTCCAACGGGATATACTCTACATCCATAAAATCTTGGAGAATCAATTCTTTATAAGGATATTTTGCTGTGACATCTACCGTGCTTACTTCATTTGCCGGTTGGTTGTTCTTTCCACATCCGGTCATGACGGACAGGAACATGATTAAAATGGAATGTACGTTTTTCATATTTATAGATTTAAGAAGTTTATAAGACCTTAGAGAAGAAAATATTTTTTATTTTATTGAATAACAGTCTACTATTATTTCGCAAATCTACTTAGATTAAGTAGAGTAGAGGCATCTGTCTGGTTAAACGTTGTTAATGGGTGAAAGATTTGGGGGAGAGGCTGTCCGAAAGTCTCCCAAAGTAATGCAGGGCAACCGCGCCAGAATTCGGAAATCGTATGAACTATACCAAAGAAAAAACAGGATCTTATCATATAGGTTTTTCCCATTTCCTCTGTCACTGTATCACTGATTTCTTTTTACCGGTTGATATTCAACTTGTCTGATTAGTGATACATGCCCGTTTTCTCTATCACTACTCTATCACTGGCAATAGCAGTTTTTCCCATCCCTGCAAATCACTCGATCATTTTATGTAAAACGGTTGTAAAATAGGTAAAACCGGTTGGTTTTTATTGTCCGGCACGGTACTTTAGTAGCCGGACACCCCCATGTTACCCTCCTAAACACCCGGATGTACCGGCTCTCTACACCCGGATGTTTAGGAGGGCAACATGGGGGTGTTTACGGAATTATGTGCTTGTCTTTGCTAAAAAAAGAGAG
>DXRF01000073.1 GCA_019411205.1 Parabacteroides sp.
ATGCAGGATGAATACAATAAGAAGTATTCTGATTTTGTTGCTCAGCAGGATTCATTGACAGAAAATATCAAAATGAGAAGAATGCAGGAATTGCAGGATATGGAACAGCGTACACAGAACTTCATCCAGATTTCCCAGCAGGATTTCCAGAAGAAGCAGGGTGAGTTGTTCACTCCGATCCAGGACAAACTGAAAAATGCAATCAAGGCAGTTGGTGACGAAAAAGGATATATTTATATTTTGGATCCGCAGATTGTTCTTTATCAGGGTAACGCTGCAGTTGATGCAACTCCGTTCGTAAAAGCTAAGTTAGGTATTAACTAATATAATTAGCAAATATAAGATAGCGAAGACAAAAGTCTTCGCTATTGTCTTTTAAGGCACGGATTACACGGATTTACACGGATAAATTTATTTTCTTTCCGTGTTCTCCATGTAATCCGTGCCTCAATTATGAATTAAAAACTTCTTCCATGTTTTCATCAGCACCAGGTCCGATTGGTATCTTCGACTCCGGTTACGGAGGGCTTACTATTTTTGATAAGATTAGAGAAGCAATGCCGGGGTATGATTATATTTATTTGGGTGATAACGCCCGTTCACCTTATGGTACGCGTTCGTTCGAGGTCGTGTATCGTTTTACAAGGCAGGCTGTGGAGACGCTTTTCAATGAAGGATGTCAGCTTGTAATTCTGGCTTGCAATACGGCGTCGGCAAAGGCTTTGCGTACGATCCAGCAGCGGGACTTGCCGCAGTGGGACCCGGCTCGTCGGGTGTTGGGCGTAATCCGTCCGACGGTGGAGTTGATGGATAAGATCAGTAAGAGCAAGCATGTCGGTATTTTAGGGACGACCGGCACTATCACATCCGGTTCCTATTTCTTGGAAATAAAAAAGATGTTTCCGCATATGACGGTGACGGGTGAAGCCTGTCCGATGTGGGTACCGCTGGTCGAGAATAATGAGTTCGATTCGCCGGGAGCGGATTATTTTGTGCGAAAGCATCTGGAACACATCTTGGCTGCCGATCCGGAGATTGATACGCTCGTCTTGGGTTGCACGCATTATCCGTTGCTGATCGAAAAGATCAAAGCGTTCTTACCTGAGGGAATTACTTTATTCTCGCAGGGGGAATATGTAGCCGAGAGCCTGACCGACTATCTATACCGCCATCCCGAAATGGATATCCGTTTGACAAAGCAGGGGAAGTGTCGTTTCCTGACTACCGAATCCGCCACCAAATTCTCTGATGCCGCCTCTGTTTTCCTGAATCATCCGGTGGAGGTGGAACAGATTCGATTGGTTGAATGAATAATCTCTGTCAATCGGATTGCCAATCAACACTTATATCCGTGCAGAAGTACGACTGGACTATCCGGTAATAGGCAATCCTTTTTTCTTAAACGATATTTTTTCCGAACGGCGTGAGAGCCAATGCGGCCATTTTGAAATGTTGTCTGCCGAAAGGGATACCGATAATCGTGATACACAGCAGTAACCCGAAAAACAGATGTGTCAGGCAGATCCAAAAGCCTCCGATGAAGATCCAGATCACGTTCATGACCAGGCACAGGCAACCGCCAGAATTACCGTTGTCCGTCACTCGGCTGCCGAAAGGCCAAAGAGCCAGCATTCCCAGCTTCAATGTCTGCAACCCGAAAGGAATACCAATTATCGTAATCATCAGCAGTAAGCTGGATATCAGATATTCCACAGCGGTAAGTAATCCACCGCAGATAAGCCAGATGATATTTCCCAAAAATTTCATAGCGTCAATATTATAAGTTGTTTTTTATTCTCATGCTGTCCAATTCCGCCAATACCGTCTGCTTCACGATAGCGAAGCTGTCGCGCAATTCCGGTTTGACCGGCAGTGAGGGCGGAGCTTCCATCTGTAGCGGGTTGATCGGCTGTCCGTTCTTGTATACCCGGAAATCGAGGTGAGGTCCTGTCGAAAGTCCTGTCGAGCCGACGTAGCCGATAACCTGTCCTTGTTGCACATGGCTGCCGACCTGTATGCCTTTGGCATATTTGCTCAAATGCATGTAGGAAGTTGTATATACGGAGTTGTGTTTCACTTTCAACGTATGGCCTCCTCCGCCCATATAGCCTTTGGCGATGACGGTCCCCGCTCCGATGCTCTTGACTTCTGTCCCGACGGGGGCTGCATAGTCTACCCCATGATGTGCCCGATAGCGTTTCAAGACCGGATGGAAGCGGGCGTTTGTGAAACGCGAAGTGATGCGGAAGAAATCCAGCGGAGCCTTTAGGAAGGCTTTCCTAAGACTGTTTCCTTCAAGATCGAAATATTCGAAAATGCTATCTTGGGTGAATGGTATGGCAGTGAATTTTTTTCCCTGATGCGTGAAGACGGCTCCTTCGATGGAGGTGATGTTCAAGGCTGTTGTATCGTCTATATAGGCAACATCGTACAGTACTTGGAACGAGTCCCCTTCCTTCACGTCGAAAAAGTCGATCTGCCAAGCATAGACATCCGAAATCTTGATTGCCAGCAACGGGTCTGCCCCGTTCGCCTTGATCACGTTCCAAAGGGAAGAATTGATCGTTCCTTCTGTGTAATGGCGTTTGATGGTAATCGGCTTGTTGAATTCGTAGGCCAGGATCGAATCGCCTGTCAGGTCGATGACGGCATAGTCGACAAGTGATTTGGCAAAAGCGATATAGCGGATATCGGCTACACTGTCCTGGGTTGTAAATGTATAGTAGTTCATGCCCGCTCGGAGCTTGGTCGGGTCCAGAACATTGCTGGAGGCTCTCGTAATGCTGTCCGCTTTCAAAGCGGAGAAACCAAGAGCAGAAAAGATAGAGGCGGGGTTATCGCCGTTTTTCATCTTATACTCCGTCACGTCCAACGAGTCGATGCAAACACCATATTGATACACGTGTTGCAGGCTGTCCAACCATTCGCTGTCGACTCCTTCTTCTTCGGGCTGTTGTTTCGTATGTGTACAGGATAAGCAGGTAAGCAATCCTGCGAGTAACAAATATAGGACGATGCTCTTATTCATTTTCTGACTTCAGATTCTTTTGTTTTCCCAGTTTTTACGTTGCAACAAATATACAAAATTAATCCATAAGCATTCTTGATTGGCAGGTATAGTTTTATTTTTGACGGATGGATTAAACCTGCTTTATTTACAGACTTTATATGTTAAGCTATATTAAATAATGGCACCTTGGGGAACTTTTTATAGTAATTCGGCGTCTTATCTTTACGAGTGATAATTATAAATGAAAAAGTAAAAAGATGAAAAAAGCTATTTTGACACTTTTGATGATTCCTGCTTTTGTCGGGATGTTGTTTTCTTGCTCTGAAGTCAAAACAGATGCGAAGAAGTTGGAAGGTAAATGGAATATTGTGGAAGTAAAAGGAGAAAAAATACTGAAAGAAGGTTTGCCTAATATAGAGTTCGATATGAAAGATAATAAAGTTCACGGTAATGCTGGATGTAATATCTTTAATTCGACTGTCGTGCTGGACGATCAGGATATTTCTTCCTTCACGATCAATCCCGCAGCCACTACCATGATGGCTTGTCCGGATATGGAGATTGAAGATGCGGTCCTGAAAGCTATAGGATCTGTGAAAGGAGTGAAGGCAAGCCAGTCCGAAAATGAAATGCTGCTGGTCGATGCTGACGGTAATGTATTGATGGTTTTGTCAAAAAACTAATTGGACGGAAATGAAGAAGTACATATATCTTTGTCTTGCAATGTTGAGCATCGGTATCTTTGCTTCCTGTAAGACGAAAAAGGGTGTGGAGGCTACTTTCTCCGATTTGGATGGCAGTTGGAATATTGTCGAGTTGAACGGTAAGGGGCTGAATCCTGCTGAGACGAATCAAGTCATTGAGTTCGACGTGGCCCGTCATACCCTTTCCGGAAAAGCCGGATGTAACCGGATGATGGGGCAGATAGAATACAGCGATACCCACAAGAATATCATTAAATTCCCGCAGGTTGCGACAACACGTATGGCTTGTCCGGATATGGATGGTGAGCGTGAGTTGTTGCAGGTTTTGGATAAAGTCGTTCGCTTTGAAGCGGAAAGTGATGTGAAACCTGTCAATAGAATAGCTTTATATGGCACGGACAATACTAAATTGATGGTAATCGAAAAGAAGTGACTTTCATTGTGAAATGTTTGAAAGGCGGTTCCGGTTATGAAATGCCCCCTAAAAGTTTTTTGTCTAACTTTTAGGGGGCATTTCTGATTTGAAGCTTGCCTCTGTATTGTTTTGAAGTTAACGATAATCTGGATATAGCAGGTATTTCTTTCTGATTTTCTTATATTTATTTAATGCTGGTTGCCAACTTGCGCGTATTTCATCTTCCTTTAAGCCGCGGACAATCTGGAAACGCAACTCTTTTGTCCCGGCAAGGAGGTCGAACCATTGCGGGCGGGTGAAGAAAAAAGCTTGGTCGTTGCCGGCTTTATTGTAGAAATCGAGGAGGAATTTCAGTGTCAGTCCTCCGGTAAAGGGATATTCTCTCAAGTCTGTGCCGTAGCATTCTTTGTCTTTATGCAACGGTTTTGTGTCGAAGCCGGGCAGTGAGGCAGGTGTAAAGGTGAAATCTCCGTATTTGGGATCGGGTGCTCCCAAGATCTGGAACGGATAGTAGGTCCCGCGGCCGACATTGATATTAGTCCCTTCGAAGAAACAGAGCGAAGGATAGAGGCGGATCGACTGATCGTTAGGCAGGTTGGGAGAGGGCTTTACCGGCAACCAGTACGGATCGCCATGACGCCAGTTTTCCATCTTGACGATATGCAGTTTGCAGGTGTCGGGTGTACTTTTCAGCCAACCTTCCTTGTTGATCATCCAAGCAAGTTCTCCAATCGTCAGGCCGTGCAGTATGGGCAACGGGTCTACGCCGACAAACGATTCGAATCCTTTTTGGCGGATGGGACCGTCGACAAAGTCGTTCGGGTTGGGACGATCCAGTACGATAAACTCGACTCCGCTTTCGGCACAGGCTTCCATCACATAGTGCATGGTGCTAATGTAGGTATAGAAACGGGCTCCGACATCCTGAATGTCGAATACAACCACGTCCAGGCCGGCCAATTGCTCGGCTGTCGGTTTTTTGTTCTTTCCGTATAGGGATATGATGGGGACTCCTGTTTTTATGTCACGGCTGTCTTTGATCTCGGCACCTGCATCGGCTGTCCCGCGGAAACCGTGTTCGGGAGCGAACACTTTCTTCACGTTGATACCCTCTTCCAGCAAGGCGTCCAGCAAATGCTTCTGCTGCTTTTCGAGGATGGAGGTTTGGTTCACAACTAATCCGACCTGTTTGTCTTTCAACAGACGGGTAACGACATCCATACGTTCGGCCCCCAATTTTAGAGGTTCTTTCTGTGGAGTGACGGCCTGAATTCCGGATATTAAGAACAGGCTTAACAGCCAGAAGGCACACCTGATAACTGTTCTCATAGACTCATTCCTTACTATTTGTTTCTGCAAAAGTAACGATTCTTTTTGTTTATTGCGTATCTTTGTCTCTCAATAAAGCGATTGAATGTTATGAACCCTTTAGATATTATTGCCAAATATTACCCGGTGGGCTCGGAGGCATACCGGATTTTGGTTAAGCATAGTAGAAGTGTGGCGGATAAAGCTTTGGCTATAGCCCGGATGCATCCGGAAATGAATCTTGACCTTGCTTTTATAGAAGAAGCAGCTATGCTGCACGATATCGGTATTTTTCGTTGTAATGCTCCCGATATCGATTGCTATGGGGATGCGGAATATATTTGCCACGGTTATCTGGGGGCCGAATTGATGCGAACGGAAGGTTATCTCCGTCATGCCCGTGTGTGCGAACGACATACCGGAACAGGTATCACGTTGGCAATGATCGAAGAACGCGATCTGCCTCTTCCGCACCGGGACTTTATGCCGGAAACCTTGGAAGAACAACTGATTTGTTTTGCCGATAAGTTCTACAGTAAAACGAAACTGGACAAAGAAAAATCAATCGAAAAGGTAAAACAAGGCCTCTCCAAGTATGGAAACGAAACTGTCGAACGGTTTGATAACTGGTGTAAACTCTTTTTAGGGGAATAAAAAAGGATTGACTCGCTAAATTGTTATACATTTGCCCGCTGTAACACACTGCAAATAACGACGGAATGTTTTTGAAATACAAATGCCTGATTATTTTGTTGCTTTTCCTCACCGGAAACATGATGACTGAGGCGCAGGAACTTATAGCCTCGACCGATACCGTGATGACTGTCGTGGGAGATACGGTCGTATCTGCCGGACAGGATAGTGTGCTTGCGTTGGATAGCGTACCGAAGAAGCAGACGGGGTTGGACGCTCCGGTTTCCTACCAGGCGAAAGACTCCATCATCATGACGGGGGCGAACTGGGCTTATCTGTTCGGGGAAAGCGATGTGAAATATCAACAGATCGAACTTCAGTCCGAGAAAATCGAGATGAATATGGACAGTAGCTTGGTGTATGCCACTTTCGGTCTCGACTCGATCGGGGAGGAATTCGGCTATCCTCTTTTCAAAGATGGTGACCAACAGTATGAGTCCAAGACCATGCGCTATAATTTCGGTACGAAAAAAGGATACATCACGGATGTGATCACGCAGCAAGGCGAAGGCTATGTGACGGCCGGACGTACCAAAAAGATGGACAACGATGTTCTGAATATGAAGGGTGGACGGTATACGACTTGCGACGAACACGATCACCCTCACTTCTATATCCAGATGACAAAGGCGAAAGTCCGCCCGAAGAAGAATATCGTGACGGGTCCCGTCTATATGGTGTTTGAGGATGTTCCGCTTTATCCGATCGGTCTGCCTTTCTGCTTTTTCCCGTTTTCGAGTTCTTATTCTTCGGGTATTATCATGCCCACTTTCGGGGATGAAAGTTCGCGTGGTTTTTACTTGCGCGACGGTGGGTATTATTTTGCGTTGAGCGATTATATGGATCTGGCCTTGACCGGTGAAATCTATACGAAAGGTTCCTGGGGATTGTCGGCCCGTTCTTCTTATCGGAAGCGGTATAAGTATTCGGGTAGTTTCAATGCTTCCTATCTGGTTACCCGTTTGGGTGACAAGGGGCTTCCCGATTATAGCTTGTCTAAGGACTTCAAATTGAACTGGACACATTCGCAGGACCCGAAAGCCAATCCATACCGGACTTTCTCGGCGAGTGTGAACTTTGCAACCAGTAGTTATGACCGTAACAACTTGAACAGTTTCTATCCTGGTTCGCAGGGATTTGCGGATGCGAACCAGAATACCAAAGGGTCCAGCATCAGTATAACGCAGCGTTTCCCGAATAATCCGTTCAGTATTTCGGCTACCATGAATGTGAACCAGCGCTCGAAAGACTCGACGATCTCGCTGACGTTGCCTGATATTACGATTACGATGAGTCGTATCTTCCCGTTCAAGCGGAAGAATGCGGTCGGTAAAGAACGTTGGTATGAAAAAATTTCCATGAGTTACAACGGTTACCTGCGTAATAGTATCGATACGAAAGAAGACAAATTGTTTAAGTCGAGTCTGGTGAAGGATTGGCGGAATGCCATGCAGCACCAGATTCCGGTGAGTGCGACTTTCTCTCTGTTCAAGTATTTGAATATCTCTCCGTCGTTCAACTATACCGAACGTTGGTACACCAATAAGGTGGAAAAAGCATACGACATGCAGAAGAAGCAGGTGGTTGCGCGTGATACGACTTATGGTTTTTATCGCGTATTCGATTATAGTACGTCGGTTTCGGCTTCCACTACGCTATATGGTTTCTATAAACCGTTGCCGTTTTTGGGAGACAAGATCAAGATGATCCGTCATCGTTTCGAACCTTCGGTAACCTTGAGTTATACGCCTGATTTTGGAGCTTCCAAATATGGTTTCTGGAAAGATCTTATGTATGAAGATCAATACGGACAGACGCAGCAGATCTCTTATTCGCCCTTTGAAAACGGTATGTTTGGAACGGCTCCTAATGGGAAGTCGGGAAGTTTGAGTTTTCAATTGGATAACAACATTGAAATGAAGATCAAGTCGGATCGTGATTCGACAGGAGAGCGTAAGATCAGCCTGATCGATAAGTTGTCATTGGGTATGAGTTATAATATGGCGGCCGATTCGTTCAAGTGGAGTGACTTGAGCGTAGGCTTGCGTCTCAAGTTTTCGAAGAGCTATACATTGAACCTGAACGGTACGTTCGATACCTATACCTATGGCTACGATGAAGCGACGAAGACCGTTCGCCGGTTGGATATACCTCGTTGGCAGGCCGGTAAAGGATTAGGCCGTTTGCGCCAGACCGGTACGAGTTTCTCTTATACCTTTAATAATGATACGTTCGGCAAATTGTTCGGCAAGAAAGATAATAACGACGCTTCCAACAACCCTCCGACAGACCCCAATGCATCGAACGATCCGGAATTCGAACAAATCTCTTCGGGAGAGGAAGGGGACCAGCAGGGTAAAATGGAAGGCGGCCGCTTGCGTGGTGCCAAGAAGGATACGGGCGAGTTCGATTCGTATGGCTATATGGTCAATAAGGTACCCTGGAGCCTTTCATTCAGCTATAGCATGCAATTGCGTTATGGAGATTTTGATCCGAGCAAGCTCGAATATAAGTACAAGCTTACGCATGCATTGAGTTTTAACGGTAATATCCAGCCGACGAAGAATTGGCGTTTTAACTTTAATGCCACTTATGACTTCGATACGCATAAGATATCCTATATGACTTGTAATATAACCCGCGACCTGCATTGTTGGCAAATGAGTGCCAGCTTTGTACCGGTGGGACCTTATAAGTCTTATACCTTCAATATTGCAGTAAGCTCGTCTCTGCTGAAAGACCTGAAATGGCGCCAGAGTAGCAACTATCGTGACGGACAGAAATGGGATTGATGAATCACCATTCGATAGGAGTCTGTCCGGTTGCAATCAGATAATCGTTCGCCTTGCTGAAATGCTTGTTCCCAAAAAATCCGCGATAAGCGGAGAGGGGAGACGGATGAGCCGATTTCAATATCAGATTGCGGGAGGCATCGATGAAAGCTCCCTTCCGTTGTGCATACGAGCCCCACAGGATGTAAACGATGTGGTTTCGTTCTTCTGTCAGACGGTGGATCACGGCATCCGTGAATTCTTCCCAACCTTTATTCTGGTGTGAGCCGGCTTGGTGTGCACGAACCGTCAGGGTTGCGTTAAGAAGTAAGACGCCCTGGTCCGCCCAGCGGAGCAGATTGCCGGTTTGCGGTACGGGTTTGCCTAAATCGCTTTCGATTTCTTTGAAGATGTTGACGAGTGATGGAGGAAAGGGCGTCCCGTCCTGGACGGAGAAACAGAGTCCGTGGGCCTGGCCGGGTTCATGATAGGGATCTTGTCCGAGAATGACTACTTTGACCTTGTCGAACGGACAGTGTTCGAACGCACTAAAGATACAGGGGCCGGGAGGATAGATGGTTCTTTGACGGTATTCTTCTTTGACAAATGTGATCAACTGGCTGAAATAATCCTTTTCAAACTCTGAACTTAATCGTTCTTTCCAGCTCTGTTCTATCTTGACGTCCATAATGGTAATTGAAAATTGAAAATTAGAAATTGAAAATTATCTTTGTCACGCGAATATCAGAAATAATTATCAATAATCCATCCTTAATTTTCAATTTTCAATTTTTAATTATCAATTAGATCAAGTGCATGCCGGCAGCACGGGCTTCGCGGCGCATTTCTTCCGGCCATATACTTGCTTGGATTTCACCGATATGGGCTTTGCGGAGGTAGAACATACACAAACGGCTTTGTCCGATACCTCCCCCGATGCTTAGGGGCAGTTCGCCGTTCAGCAGACGTTTGTGGAAATATAGTTCTTTCTTTTCTTCTGCGTTGCAAATTTCCAACTGGCGGAGCAAGGCTTCCTTGTCCACGCGAATACCCATGGAAGACAGTTCGAGCGAACGGTTCAGCACTTCGTCCCAGACGAGCAGGTCGCCGTTCAGTCCGACTTGTCCGTTTTCCGCAACTGTCGACCAGTCGTCGTAGTCCGGGGCGCGTCCGTCATGTTTCTTCCCGTTGCTTAATTTGCAACCGATGCCGATGATGAAAACGGCTCCATATTCTTTCGTAATTGCATCTTCCCGTTCTTTCGGCGTGAAGGTGGGGTATTTTTGCAGTAAATCTTCAGAGTGTATGAAATGGATTTGCTGGGGCAGTGTCGGACGGATTTCAGGAAACATCTCATAGACCAGATATTCGGTACGTACCATGGCTGCATAGATGCGGCGTACGATTTCTTTCAGAAAATCTACATTCCGTTCTTCGGCTCCCATGACGCGTTCCCAGTCCCATTGGTCGACATATAAAGAATGTAGGTTTCCCAACTCTTCGTCAGAGCGGATAGCGTTCATGTCGGTATAGATACCGTAGCCTTTTTCGATTTGATAATCGGCGAGAGTAAGGCGTTTCCATTTGGCAAGCGAATGGACGATTTCAGCTTTGGCATCGTCCAAATCCTTGATCGGAAACGTGACAGCGCGTTCCGTACCGTTCAGGTCGTCATTGATACCCATCCCTTTTAAAACGAACAACGGAGCTGTGACGCGCCGCAACCGTAATTCGGAAGACAGGTTTTGCTGGAAAAAGTCTTTGATCTTTTTGATACCCATCTCGGTCTGCGATAAGTTCAATAAAGCCTTATATCCTGTTGGTTTAATTAAGTAACTCATATACTTGTTGTGCTTTATGTTTGTGAATAATGCGTGACAAAGATACTAATTAATGGCAAAATAACAATTTTATGCCTTTTTTTATTTGCAAAATGGAAGTAATTATCGTTATGATGCTTGCAAAATATCAAAAGTAATCTTTTTTTGCCCGTTCATTTGTTTTCCTGCAAGATTATATATACTTTTGCGCTGTCTTTGGCTGGGTAGCTTAGCTGAATAGAGCGTCAGATTCCGGTTCTGAAGGTCGTGGGTTTGAATCCCACCCTGGTCACAAAAGGATTTCCATGTACTGGAAATCCTTTTTTTTATGGGTTTGCGTGTGAACTTTTCTTTTTTATTTATGTTTTATAAATGAATAACTAATTTAAGAAAGAACAAAGATTATGTCAGTGGTTTATAAATTTCTTTTTCCTTCCAAGCCGGAAGGATATGCGTTTTCCTTTTTTTTGTTGGCGTTGCGTATCCTTTTCGGAGTGTTGCTGCTTTCGCACGGTATCCAGAAATGGACGAATTTTAGCGCTATCTCGGAGTCTTTCCCGGATCCGTTGGGTGTAGGAAGTACGTTGTCGTTGGGACTGGCTATTTTCGGTGAGGTATTTTGCTCCGTGGGTTTTATATTCGGTGCGTTTTATCGCTTGGCTATGATCCCGATGGTCTTTACGATGGGAATAGCCTTTTTTGTGATACATGGGAATGACCCGTTTGCTGCGAAGGAGCTGTCCTTTATTTATCTGGTGGTGTTTGTACTGATGTATGTGACGGGGCCCGGTAAATTTTCTATCGATCATATCATATCCTCAGCCTTATCGGAAAAGAAGCGGTGAGGGCTGTCTTGAAGAAGTCGTGAGGCATGTACGAAAAACAAAAAAGGCAGGAATTATTATTCCTGCCTTTTTTGTTGTGTTAGCCTTCTCTTAAAAAAATAGTGAGAGAATAAGGTGTTTTTTGTGTTGGTTGGGAGAATAAAAAAAGCAATCATGATTAACATGATTGCTATTAAAAAGAGGTGGGCGTTGACGGATTCGAACCGCCGACCCTCTGCTTGTAAGGCAGATGCTC
>DXRF01000074.1 GCA_019411205.1 Parabacteroides sp.
AAGTAATCTTTTAGTCAAGTATAAACAAGAATAAGAAAGAAACCTATGAATAACGAGATCAAAAGAAGACTCCCCTTGCAGTGCCCGGCTTGTGACGCGCCTTTGAAAGTGGGTCGGATGTTTTGTGGGCAATGTGATACGGAGGTATGCGGTACATTTGAACTGACTGTACTGGCAAAACTGACGGATAAGGAACAGCAGTTTGTAATTGACTTCATCAAATCCAGCGGCAGCCTGAAGGATATGGCGAAGAATATGGGAGTCAGTTATCCGACAGTCCGGAACATCTTGGACGATCTGATTGATAAACTGAATAAAATAGAATAGGTTATGAACAAACAACATTTTTATGGATTGATTAATCCTTTTGAACGGATTGCCGGTCTGGAAGCATTGCTTTGGGGACTGGCTGGAATGGTGGTATCGACAGCTCTTTCTTTTTATTCCGGCTGGCATTATCACGGGTTGCTGCATTTTGGTCCGGCTCCGAATCCGGCGTGGTGGTGCTATGCGGTGGAGCACCTTGCCGTCTGGCTGATTCCGGCTGTTATGTTTTATTTGGGAGGATTACTGCTTTCCCGTTCACGCATACGGATGATCGATGTGTTGGGAACGGTCGTTTTCGCACAATTGCCGTTGATTGTCATGAACCTTTTCAACTTCTTGCCGCCTATGCAGAAACTCGCACAGATAGATGTGAACATGCCTCCGGCGGAGATCATGCAACAGCCCGGATTCCTTGTCGGAATATGGCTGTCGCTGGTCTCTTTTGTCTTTTTGATCTGGGCGCTGGTCTGGATGTTCCAGGCATTGAAAGTGTCCTGTAACCTGAAAGGCTACAGGTTGGGAATCCTCTACTGCGTAGGGATCTTCGGCGGAGACGTGTTTTGCCGCTATCTGATAAAATGGGTGTGCTATTGATGGAACAGCAGGTTGCGCAGTCCGGCGATATCCTCTACGATATAGTCCGCCCCGGCTTGCGATAACTCTTCCCGGTCACCGTAACCGTAAAGCACACCGATCGAATCGAGCCTGTTCTCTTTGGCCCCGATGATATCATGTTTGCGGTCGCCGATCATGACAGCTGATGGATGGTCCGTCAGGTTATTGCTTTCCAATACATGACGGATCACATCTCCTTTTGTATAGAAGGAACCGTCCAGGCCGCTGCCCGCGACGAAGGTGAAGTAACGGGCGATATCGAAATAGTCCAGGATGCGTTTGGCAAAGACTGTCGGTTTGGATGTCGCCAGCATCAGGATGCGCCCTTGCCGGGTTGCCTCTTCAAGAAAGTCTTTCATGCCGTCATACAGTTTGTTTTCATAAATGCCGGTGTCGGCAAAACGTTCCCGGTATTTTTCTGTAGCCTCTTTAGCCTGTTCGTCTGTGAAATGATAGAAATCCCGGAACGAGTCCAGAAGAGGAGGACCGATAAAAGGACATAACTCGCGAAGGTCATTTACCTGTATGCCGAAATGGTTCAATGCGTATTCGACGCATCGGGTGATGCCGATCATCGGATCTGTAATCGTACCGTCCAGGTCCAGCAGGATGTATTTGTACTCTTTCATTTGCAATTAATTGTGTTGTTTACCCTGTTTCGTGATAGCGGGTCAGTGCTCTTCTTTATACCAGGATGAGTACATGTGATAGTTCTTGGCTATCTTCTGGTTGATCTCTTTTGCCTGTTCCGGGTCTACTTTCTTTACGAACTTGGCCGGTACACCGGCGTAGATGCTTCCCGGCTCGACGATGGTCTTGCTCAGTACGACCGAGCCGGCAGCGACGATCGCTCCTTCACCGATCACGGCATGGTCCAGTACGACCGAACCCATCCCGATCAGGGCGCCGTTGCATATCTTTGCCCCGTGGATCGTGACGTTATGACCGACCGACACATCGTCGCCGATCTCAATCGTCGATTTTTCGTATAAGGTGTGCAGGACGGAACCATCCTGTATATTCACCCCGTTGCCGATCCGGATGGAGTTTACATCGCCTCGCAACACAGTCCCGAACCAGATGCTGCAACCTTCGCCTATCTCTACATCGCCGATGATGGTGGCATTGTCTGCTAAAAACGTGTCTTTACCTATTTGAGGAGTAAAGCCTCTTACTGATTTTATTAAAGCCATAACTTTTTAATTGACAATTAATAATTGACAATTGACAATTTAAGGAGGACAACGGCAAACCAATTGTCCATTGTCAATTGTCTGTTGATTAAATTTCTGCCGTTTTCTCTTTTAACCAAGCCTTCTCTTCCTCGTTCAGATGCGGGCTTACCAAGTCGTACACCATCTGGTGGTATTTGTTCAACCAGGCATGTTCGCGTACGGAGAGCATGGACGGGATAACCAGCTTCGTATCGATGTAACATAACGTCAAAGTCTCGAAACCGAGGAACTTTCCGAATTCCGTTTCACTGTCTTCACGGATCAGGATCATATTCTCGGTACGGATGCCGTATTCGCCGGGGCGGTACATGGCCGGTTCGTCGCTCATCACCATGCCCGGTTCCAGGATTACCGGGTTTTCTTCCATGCGGATGCTTTGCGGCCCTTCATGCACGTTCAAGCAATGGCCGATGCCGTGGCAGGTTCCGTGCAGATAGTTGATGCCGGCATCCCATAAGGCTTTACGGGCGAAGGCGTCGATCAGGCAGCCTCGTATACCTGCGGGGAATTTGCATTTGGCAATTCCGATAGTGCCTTTCAATGCGCGGGTAAAATCTTTCTTCATCTGCTCGCTTGGCTCGTCGCAAAGGGCGATCGTACGGGTGATGTCGGTTGTTCCGTCCAGATACTGGGCTCCGGAGTCGAGCAGGTACAAACTGTCCGTTTTCAGCTCCGTGTCCGTTTCGGGTGTGGGAGAATAGTGTACGACCGCTCCGTGAGGGCCGTAGCTGGATATGCAGGCAAAGCTGTCCATAACATATTGGGGCTGCTCGGAGCGCAGAGCCGTCAGCTTGGCAGCGGCACTCAGCTCCGTCACCTTTTCTCCGGCTTTAAGCATCTTTTCCAGCCAGAAATAGAATTTGGTCATGGCGATACCGTCTTTCAGGACAGCATTGCGGAATCCTTTTATCTCTGCCTCGTTCTTGATGCTTTTCAAGTGATTGGCGGGCGAGATTCCTTCTATCAGGATACTGCTTTTGGGCAGTGCATTGTAGATGGCTACGTTGGTCCGTTTGCTGTCGATGAACACCCGTGTCCGTTCCGGCAGCCGTGACAGGAAGGTCGCCAACATGCCGTAGTCGGCCAGTGTCACTCCTTCTTTCTTTAGATGTTCTGCTATTTCAGCAGGGATCTTCTTCGGATTCACGAACAGTACGCTTTCCTTCTCGGAAACGAATGCGTAACTGATGACGACCGGGTTATAGGCAACGTCCGTACCCCTGATATTGAAGGTCCAGGCCACTTCGTCCAATGCGGAGAGAATGGTGCAGTCGGCTCCTGCCTTGTGTAGCATCTTATTGATATCTATCAGTTTGTCTTCTGTTGATTTTCCACTAAGCTCGACCGGCATTTCAAACATCGGAGCTTCCGGGATGGCGGGACGTTCTTTCCAGATCGGATCGATCAGCGAAGCGTTTGTATTCAGTTTGATCTCTTTTTCCGCCAGCACCTTTTCCAGTGAGCGGGCATCTGCCAGGCTGTATGTCTCGCCGTTCAGTCCGACTGTCTGTCCCTCTTTTAATTCGTGTGTCAGGAACTCTGGGATTGTCGGGGTTTCGGGCAACATCATTTTGAAAAGTTCGATGCCTGTCCCTTCCAGTTGGGTAGAGGCTTGCAGGAAATATCGGGAGTCGGTCCAAAGCCCGGCTTTATCGGCTGTGATTATAACTGTTCCGGCCGAACCTGTGAATCCGGAAATCCATTCGCGGTATTTCCAGCAATCGGCAGGATATTCACTCATGTGAGGGTCGGAAGTCGGAATAATATAAGCATCGATTTTATGCTGTTTCATTGCTTCCCTTAGGGCGGCAATACGTTCAGGAATGTTTGTTTTCATTGCGTTTTGTTTTATGTCAACGTTACTATAGGCAAAGTTATTAAATTTCTTCTCTTTCTATGTCCTTGGAAGAAAAAAATCAAATCTACTCATATTTCTGCCTTATAAGTTATCTGTATTCAGATTGCAATAAAGGAAGATGACTAGTATAATTTCCGAAATATCTGTACCTTTGCGAGAAAACCTTTTAAATAATAATATAGGAAAAGCTAAAAGTTAGTATATGAGAAATATAATGTTATCGCTTATGACTGCAATGGCTATGACTGCCTGTACGGGGCAGAAGGCTGAGAAGGCGGAAGCTACTCAGGATAATTTCAATTATGTCGTGGATCAGTTTGCTGATCTTCAGATACTGCGTTATCGGGTTCCGGGATTTGAATCCCTTTCTTTGAAGCAGAAACAATTATTATATCATTTGTCGGAAGCCGCCCTGATGGGCCGGGATATTTTGTTCGACCAGAACTGTCGTTATAATCTGCCGATCCGCCGTGCGCTGGAGGCTGTGTATTCCGGCTATAAAGGAGATCGTACGGATCCGCAGTTTGTTGCTTTGGAAACTTATCTGAAACGGGTTTGGTTTGCCAACGGCATCCATCATCATTATGCGGAAGACAAATTTGTCCCCGGTTTTACGCCCGAATTCTTCCAGACTTGCATCTCTCAGGTCGGTGCTTCCGCACTTCCGCTACGTGAAGGACAGACGGTGGAACAGTTTGTTGCCGAGATCAGTCCCGTGATCTTTGATCCGGCCGTGATGGCGAAGCGTACGGTGCAGAGTGGCGATGTCGACCTGATCCAGGCTTCGGCCAATAATTATTATGGCGAAGGGGTTACCCAAGTAGAAGTCGAGGATTTCTATGCCCGGATGAAAGCTGGGAAAGACACGATTTCTCCTATCTCTTACGGCTTGAACAGCCGTTTGGTAAAAGAGAACGGCAAGCTGGTCGAAAAAGTGTGGAAGGTAGGCGGCCTCTATTCGCCGGCAATCGAAAAGATCGTGTCGGAATTGCAGAAAGCCACGGCTTTTGCCGAGAACGATGCGCAAAAGTCAATCATCGGGAAACTGATCGAATATTATCAGACCGGCGACTTGAAAATCTTCGATGCCTATTCGATCCTATGGGTGGAAGATACGGCATCGGATGTCGACTTTGTGAACGGCTTTATCGAAACATACGGAGATCCGTTAGGAATGAAAGCCAGCTGGGAGTCGACCGTGAACTTTATCAATAAGGAGGCAACGAAGCGAACAAAAGTGATCAGCGACAATGCGCAGTGGTTTGAAGATCATTCTCCTGTAGATAAACGATTTAAGAAAGAAAAAGTAAAAGGAGTCAGTGCCAAAGTAATTACTGTTTCCATGTTGGGAGGTGATTGCTATCCGGCAACTCCGATTGGCATCAACTTGCCGAATGCCGACTGGATTCGCCGCGATCATGGTTCGAAATCCGTTACGATCGAGAATATCACCGAGGCATACGACAAAGCTTCTCAGGGAAATGGTTTCAATGAGGAATTTGTCTGGAGCGATAAGGAGCGCGAAGGATTGAAGAAATACGGATTCATCACCGACAATTTGCATACCGATTTGCATGAATGCTTGGGGCATGGTTCCGGTAAATTGCTTCCCGATACCGATCCGGATGCTTTGAAGGCCTACAGTTCGACTTTGGAAGAGGCGCGTGCCGATCTTTTCGGTTTGTACTATCTCGGAGATGCCAAGCTGGTGGAACTCGGACTTGTGCCGGATGCAGAAGCTTATAAGGCCGAATACTATAAATATATAATGAATGGCCTGATGACACAGCTGGTCCGGATCGAGCAGGGCAAGAATGTCGAAGAAGCCCATATGCGCAACCGCCAGCTGATTGCCAAATGGGTCTATGAAAAAGGAAAGGCCGATAACGTGATTGAGCTGAAACAGCGGGATGGCAAGACATACGTGGTGGTCAATGACTATGCCAAGCTGCGTGAACTGTTCGGAACTTTGTTGGCGGAAGTACAGCGTATCAAGAGTGAAGGTGATTTTTCCGCTGGAAAGAAACTGGTGGAAGAGTATGCCGTAAAGGTCGACCCGGCTCTTCATGCCGAAGTGCTCGAGCGCTATGCCAAGTTGAATCTGGCTCCGTATAAGGGATTCGTGAATCCGGTGATGAAGGAAGTCAAGAACGATAAGGGAGATGTAACGGATATTGTGCTGGATTATACCGAAGGGTATACCGATCAGATGCTTCGTTACAGCAAGGAGTATTCGTTTTTACCTTCCTATAATGAATAATAAAGCGTATGTTACAGAATGAATTAAAAGAAATACGGACCCAGCTTCGCCTGGCGATGAATGGAGTGATCTCTACCAGCATGCGGGAGAAGGGCATTGCCTATAAACTTAATTTCGGTGTTCCTCTGCCCGAAATCAAGCAGATTGCCGCTACGCATAAACCGGATTCCGAGCTGGCCGCCGCTTTGTGGAAAGAAGATATCCGTGAATTCAAGATATTGGCTTCTTTCTTGCAGCCGGTAGACGAGTTCTCGTCCCAAGAGGCGAAGCAATGGGTGAAAGAAATACCTTATTTGGAAATTGCAGAGCAGTGCAGCCACAATTTGTTTTATAAGTTGCCAGATGTGGAGGATTTGCTGCTCGGGTTGATTTTTAATGTGGAAGACGAATATGCACGTACGGTGGCTTATCTTGTCTGGGCCGAACTGTTTAAGGAAGGAAAGGATTTGATAGCACCGGTGAGGACCGCATTTGTCGCAGAATGTATGCGGACGCTTGCCCAGACTGATTTCGAGGCGTCCTTCAAAGAAAAGCAGGCTGCGGTGAAAGCCATGAAATTTTATGGAAGGCAGTCGGCCGATCAGGCACAGCAAATGTTGGGCGGGTTCGACGATTTTCCTGAATTCATGCAGACGTCCGAAGGGCAGGAAATATATAATGATTTAAAATTTGAATTTGAATATTGCCGTTAAGGCTTTGCGTTTAAAATAAATGCGCTAACTTTGTCGGTCGCGTGGAGTCGCAACTTGAAGATGGATGCAAAAAAGTACACAGAGATGCAAGACTGGTTCACCAGGTATCTTGCTGAGAAAAAACTACGAAAGACGGAGGAACGATATGCCATATTGGAGTGTATATGCAGTTTCCCTGGTCATTTCGATATGTGTTTGCTTCATCGGAAACTGGAGGAAATGAATTTTCATGTCAGTCGGGCTACTGTTTATAATACGGTCGACGTTTTGGTAGACAGCGGCTTGATTGTGCGTCATCAACTGACGGCCCAGGCTGTGCAGTATGAATTACGGATGCTGGCAGAGACACACTTGCATCTGGTCTGTACGAAATGCGGGGCGATCAGGGAGTTGAAGGATGCGACATTGAAGAAAGATGTCGGGGCGTTGAAGATACCGCGTTTCACTCCGGAATATCATGCGCTTTACATTTACGGCCTGTGCAGTAAGTGTAAGTACCGGCTTCAGCGGAAGAAATAAGAATATTAACATCTATATAAATATAAACGATGAAAGTTGACGTTCTATTAGGATTGCAGTGGGGTGACGAAGGCAAAGGAAAAGTAGTCGACGTTTTGACTCCGAATTACGATGTGATAACTCGTTTTCAGGGAGGTCCCAATGCTGGACATACTTTGGAATTTAACGGTGAAAAGTATGTATTGCGTTCTATCCCTTCCGGTATTTTCCAGGGAGGCAAGGTAAACGTTATCGGTAACGGTGTCGTACTGGATCCGTTGTTGTTCCAGCAGGAAGCGGAAGCACTCGCAGCCAGCGGACACGACCTGACCAAACAACTGTGTATCTCTAAGAAAGCTCATTTGATCTTGCCCACTCACCGTATATTGGATGCGGCTTACGAAGCAGCGAAAGGTTCGGGCAAAATCGGTACAACCGGTAAAGGTATCGGTCCGACTTATACGGATAAGATCAGCCGTAACGGTCTGCGCGTAGGCGACTTGTTGCATAATTTCGATGAAAAGTATGCTGCAGCAAAAGCAAGACATGAAGCTATTCTGCGTTCTCTGAATTATGAATATGATATTACCGAATTGGAAGCGCAATGGTTCAAGGGATTGGAATATCTGAAACAGTTCCGCCTGATCGACAGCGAGCATGTGATCAATAACTATTTGAAAGAAGGCAAGTCTGTTTTGGCCGAAGGTGCACAGGGCACTATGCTGGATATTGACTTTGGTTCGTATCCGTTCGTGACTTCTTCCAATACGATTTGTGCTGGTTGCTGTACCGGTTTGGGGGTTTCTCCGCGTAACATCGGTGAAGTTTATGGTATCTTCAAGGCTTATTGCACACGTGTCGGTAGCGGTCCGTTCCCGACAGAGCTGTTTGATGAAACAGGCAGCAAGATCCGTCAGATCGGTCATGAATATGGCGCTGTAACCGGACGCGAACGTCGTTGCGGCTGGATTGACTTGGTTGCGTTGAAATATGCAATCATGATCAACGGTGTGACGAAACTGATCATGATGAAGAGCGATGTGCTGGATGGCTTTGAAACTGTAAAGGCTTGCGTTGCTTATAAAGTCAATGGTGAAGAAACAACAGAGTTCCCGTTTGAAATCAATGAAGGTATCGAACCCGTATATGTGGAAATGCCGGGTTGGAATGTCGACATGACGAAGATGCAGAGCGAAGACGAATTCCCGGAAGAGTTCAACGCTTATATCTCTTTCCTTGAAGAAGAATTGGAAGTTCCGATCAAGATTGTTTCTGTCGGTCCTGACCGTGAGCAAACAATTGTCAGATATACCGAAGAATAAAATCTGGAAATAATACAAAATGGCAGAAGACCACATCCTGGAAAGATGATCTTCTGCCATTTTTGTTTTTGGCAGACTTTTTGTCGTTTGTGATTTAGTTTAACTATATAAATTAGAAAAATATGAGTATGTATTGGATTATATTTATCGGTTTTGCCCTTCTTAGTTGGCTGGTCTCTTCCAGACTCCAGAATAAGTTTGAGAAATATTCCAAGATTCCTATGCCAAATGGCATGACAGGGAAAGATGTGGCAGAAAAGATGTTGCATGATAACGGTATTTATGATGTAAAAGTGATTTCTACTCCTGGACATTTGACGGATCATTATAATCCGGCAAACCAAACCGTCAATCTGAGCGAATCGGTTTATTACAGTAACAGTATTGCTGCTGCTGCCGTTGCGGCTCATGAATGCGGGCATGCTGTCCAGCATGCTACGGCTTATGCGCCTCTCCGGATGCGTTCGGCTTTGGTTCCGGTCGTCAGCTTTGCTTCCAACATTATGACATGGGTGTTATTGGGTGGTATGCTGTTGATAAATAGTTTTCCTCAGTTGTTGCTTTTCGGTATTATCCTGTTTGCTTCGACTACTCTGTTCAGTTTTATTACGCTGCCGGTCGAGATCAATGCAAGCCAGCGGGCATTGGTTTGGTTAAGCAATGCCGGTATTACGAATGTCTATACGCATGATAAAGCTGAAGATGCCTTACGTTCCGCTGCTTACACGTACGTAGTGGCTGCCTTGGGCTCTCTTGCTACATTGTTATATTATATCATGATTTTCCTGGGTGGAAGAAGCCGGGATTAAACAGGAAGCATTACCTTTGCACCTCAAATAAATAAATAAGTGAATCATGCAAAAGCCGTCTATCCCTAAAGGAACAAGAGATTTTTCGCCTGAAGAAATGGCGAAGCGTAATTATATATTCAATACTATCCGCGAAGTATACCATCTGTACGGATTTCAGCAGATCGAAACACCGGCTATGGAAAACCTGTCTACGTTGATGGGTAAATATGGAGAAGAAGGCGATAAGTTGCTTTTCAAAATATTGAATTCCGGAAATTGTTTTTCCGGAATAACGGATGAAGAATTGCTGGAACGCAACGCCGTGAGATTTGGAGTGAAAGCTTGCGAAAAAGGGTTGCGTTATGATTTGACAGTTCCTTTTGCCCGTTATGTGGTACAGCACCGTAATGATATCACTTTCCCGTTCAAACGTTATCAGATACAGCCGGTATGGCGTGCCGATCGTCCGCAGAAAGGACGTTACCGCGAGTTTTATCAGTGTGACGGAGATGTGGTAGGTTCTGATTCTCTGGTGAACGAAGTCGAACTGATCCAGATTATGGATGAGGTCTTTCATCGTTTCGGCATTCGTGTCTGCATAAAGATGAACAACCGTAAGATTCTTTCCGGTATTGCCGAGATAATCGGTGAAGCTGATAAGATTGTCGACATCACAGTTGCCATCGACAAGTTGGATAAGATCGGTTTGGAAAATGTGAATGAAGAATTGCGTTCCAAGGAATTGTCCGAAGATGCAATCGCTCGTTTGCAACCTATTATTATGCTGAAAGGGACGAACCGCGAAAAGCTGGCTGTTCTGAAAAAAGAATTGGCAGCATCGGAAATTGCGCTGAAAGGTATTGCCGAGATGGAATTTATTCTGGACCGTATCGAGAAGTTGGAACTGACAGCTGAGTTGGAACTGGATCTGACGTTGGCACGTGGTTTGAACTATTATACGGGTGCTATCTTTGAAGTGAAAGCGTTGGATGTCCAGATCGGAAGTATCACAGGTGGAGGACGCTATGACAATTTGACTGGTGTGTTTGGCATGGACGGTGTGTCTGGTGTCGGAATCTCCTTCGGTGCTGATCGTATCTTCGATGTCTTGAACCTGTTGGAACTTTATCCGGCCGATTCTTTGAAGACCACGCAACTGCTGTTCGTGAATTTCGGAGAGAAGGAAGAAAACTATTTGTTGCCTCTGATCTCGAAAGTGCGCGCTGCTGGTATTCGTACGGAGTTGTATCCCGAATCTGCCAAAATGAAGAAGCAGATGGGATATGCTGATACGAAGAAGATCCCGTTTGTGGCGATTGTCGGCGAAAACGAAATAAATGAAGGTAAGATCAATCTGAAAAACATGTTGACAGGCGAACAGTCTCTCGTTACATTAGAAGAACTGATCGAAAGATTCTAACTGTACATTTCAATCTCGTGCCTTTCGGCACAGTCCGTTTCTACTAATTTTAATAGACTGATAATAGAACTTCCCCATTCATTTTCTTGTTGTAATGGGGAAGTTTTTTTGTGGCAGGATGGTCATCCTGTCAGATATATTTGTATTGTCTGCCTTTCTGGAATGTAAAATTGTCAGTCTTTTCCCTGACAACGGTTTTGGCACAATATTCGCATAGACATTTACGTGCGATAAGAAAGCACAAGATTAACGTAATATTATTAACAACTAAAAAATATACAACGATGAACATTAGACCATTAGCAGATAGAGTGCTGATTAAGCCGGCTGCAGCAGAAGAAAAGACACTTGGCGGAATCATTATTCCCGATTCAGCAAAAGAAAAACCTTTAAAAGGTGAAGTTGTCGCCGTAGGTAACGGAACAAAGGATGAAGAAATGGTTGTAAAGAATGGCGATACTGTACTGTACGGTAAGTATGCAGGTACAGAAATCGAACTGGACGGTGAAAAATATCTTATCATGCGTCAGTCTGATATTTTGGCTATTATCTAAACAATTGACAATTGGTAGTGAACAATTGACAATTAAAAAACATTTATACATTTATATAAAACGATAGAAATCATGGCAAAAGAAATTAAATACGATATGGATGCCCGCGACCTTTTGAAGAAAGGTGTGGATGAATTGGCTAACGCAGTAAAAGTAACACTGGGCCCGA
>DXRF01000075.1:0-458 GCA_019411205.1 Parabacteroides sp.
TTTTCATCTTTGTTGACTTTTATGAAGTCAACCTATTTCAGGACGAGACACATGGCATTTTTGTTTATGAAACAAGCACATAATTCCGTAAACACCCCCATGTTGCCATCCTTTACATCCGGGTGTAGGGAGCCGGTACACCCGGATGTAAGAGGGAGCAACAAGGGGGTGTCCGGCAACTAAAGTACCTTGCCGAGCAATGAAAACCACCCGGTTTTACCTATTTTATAGCCGTTTTTACATAAAATAATCGAGTGATTTGTAGGGATGGGAATAGGATGTTTATCGTTTATATCATTTATAATATACTTATATACAGATATATACAAGCAAAACACCTATTATTTATCTGAATTGCCAGTGATAGGGTAGTGATAGAGAAAACAGGCATATATCACAAATAAAACAAGCTGAATATCAATTGATAAAAAGGAATCAGTGATACAGTGACAGAGGAA
>DXRF01000075.1:468-9384 GCA_019411205.1 Parabacteroides sp.
CCTTCAATTATCCCCCGATCGTCGTTTCGATCCCGTAGCAGGCGAATATCTCCCGGCAACGTCCGAGTGTCTCGTCCGAAGGGGTGGCGAAAGCATATCGATCCGGATTGTAGACCGTACCTAACTTCTCGTGTTTGCTCTTGCCGATGTCATGATACGGGAGCAGGTTCACAATCCGGTGCTCCCACGGCAACGAAGCCAGGAAAGCGGCACTGCGTGTTATATTTTCTTCATCGGCATTCACGCCTTCGATCAAGGGAATACGAAGATAGAAATCGTGTCCGGCTTCTGCAACCATCCGGAGATTGGACAGGATCAATTCGTTCGGGACACCGCAATATTTCGCATGCTTGGCCGAATCCATCTGCTTCAAATCGACAAGGAAAAGCTCGCAATTATCCATCACGTCGCGTACGATCTCCGGCCGGGCGAACAGCGTCGTATCGACAGCCCGATGTATCCCCCGTTCCCCGCAACGGCGTAACAAGTCCAATAACGGTCCGGGATGCAACAACGGCTCTCCTCCGCAAAACGTCACACCTCCCTCCGAACGATCCATGAAAACGATCTCCTTCTCAATCTCCTTCATCAAGGCTTCAGCCGAATACTCCGTGCCCGATATCTCCATCGCCATAGCCGGACACACCTCGGCACAGATTCCGCACAGGGTACAACGCGCCCCGTCCGTCACGATCCCTTCCGGTGTGAGTGTCAACGCCTGCTCAGGACAAGCCTCGACACACGTCCGACAACCGATGCATTTCTTTTTCGTATAGAGTTTTTGCTTCCGGCTGGAGATTCCTTCCGGATTATGACACCATACGCACGACAAGGGGCATCCTTTCATAAAAATCGTAATCCGAATACCCGGCCCGTCGTTGATAGCGTATCGTTTTATATCGAAAACAAACATCTTTTTTCAATTGCTAAAACGTTTCCTGTTCCGTCCGCATGATCACGTCCGCCTGCAGATCGTCATTCATGTCGTTGAAATAATCGCTGTAACCGGCTACACGAACCAGAAGGTCGCGATAATCTTCCGGACATTTCTGGGCGGCATAAAGCGTTTCCGTATCCACGATATTGAACTGGATATGATGCCCGCCCAAGGCAAAATAGCTACGGATCAGCGAAGCCAACTTGGAGATATCCTCCTCACGCTTCAGCAGACTCGGCAGGAAACGCTGGTTCAGCAACGTCCCCCCGCTCTTCACCTGGTCAAGCTTGCCGAGCGACTTGATGACGGCAGACGGCCCGTGCGTATCAGCACCATGAGACGGAGATGTGCCGTCCGAGATGGCACGCCCGGCCAAGCGTCCGTTAGGAGTCGCTCCCATCACCTTGCCGAAATACACGTGACAGGTGGTAGATAGCATATTCAGATGGAAACATTCGCCTTTGGTGTTCGGCTTTCCTTCGATCGTACCATAGAGATCGTCAAATACCTTCACGGCTATACTGTCGGCATATTCGTCATCGTTTCCGAAGAACGGTGTGCGGTTCAGGATTGTCTGTCTCATCGCCTCAGCCCCTTCGAAATTATCGGCCATCGCTTTCAGCAGTTCGTCCATCGACCAGCGTTTATCTTCGAATATATGTTTTTTCAGCGTTGCCAGGCTATCGGTAATCGTACCGAGACCCGTACATTGGATATAGGTCGTATTATAGCGCGGACCGCAGTTATAGTAATCCCGTCCCTTCGCTATGCAATCGTCAATGAAGAGGGACAGGAAAGTGGCCGGCGCATATTTGGCAAACATACGGTCGATATAATTGCTGACACGCACCTTCATATCCACAAAGTAACGGAGCTGCTTCATGAAAGCGGCATACAGTTCGTCATAGCTGCCGAAGCTGCGCGGATCACCCGTTTCCAGTCCGACCTTACGTCCGGAAACCGGATCGACACCGTTGTTGAGCGTCACCTCCAAAATCTTCGGCACATTCAGATAACCGGTCAGTACATACGCCTCCTTACCGAACGCCCCGACCTCGATACAGCCGCTACACCCACCTTCACGCGCATCCAGCAAGGATTTTCCCTGACGCATCAACTCCTGGATATACACATCCGGATTGAAAACAGACGGATAACCATGCCCTTGGCGAATCACCTTACAGCCGGCACGCAGAAAGCGTTCCGGCGTACAGGCACTGATATGGATGGCACTGCCGGGTTGCAGAATATGCAGTTCTTCAATCGTTTCGAGCATGATATAGGAGACCTCGCTCACCCCATCGCTTCCATCGGCTTTCACCCCACCGATATTCAAGTTCGTAAAGTCGTTGTACGTGCCGCTTTCCTTCGCTGTGATACCAACTTTGGGAGGAGCTGTGTGGTTGTTCACCTTGATGAAGAAGCACGACATCAGCTCCTTTGCCTCGTCGCGGGTCAACGTGCCGTCGGCAATCCCCTTTTCGTAGAAAGGAGCCAGATGCTGGTCAAAATGGCCGGGATTCATCGCATCCCAGCCGTTCAGTTCGGTAATCGTCCCTAAATGGACAAACCAATACATCTGGATCGCCTCCCAATAGTCGCGGGGAGCATGGGCCGGAACCCGGCGGCAAACTTCGGCAATACGGTGCAACTCGGCCACCCGTTTCGGGTCTTTCTCCGTCAGCGACATTTCATCGGCAAGGTCTGCATGCCGTTCGGCAAACAGGATGGCAGCATCACACGAGATGGACATGGCGGTCAGTTCCTCTTGCTTGTCGGTAGCTTCGGGATCATTCATGAAATCGAGTCCATCCAGTTCTTTCCGGATGCGCTCTTTCAAATCCAGCAATCCGTATTTATACACCTTTCCGTCCAAAGCGGTATGGCCCGGAGCGCGTTGTTCCATAAATTCGGTGAACATCCCCACCTCATAGGCATCCTTCCACTCTTGAGGCACATGGCTGAAGATACGTTCTCGCTGGGTACGTCCTTTCCAATAGGGGATCACTTCACGCTCATAAGTATCGATGTCTTCCTGGCTGATCGTATAACGCTGCAATTCACGTGTGTTCAGGACATGCAGGTCCTCCACACTATGGCAGGTCAGTTCCGGGAAGGTCGGCACACATTTCGGTTTCGGTCCACGTTCGCCCACAATCAACTCGCTCTTACCGATATAGATCGTCTTCTGTTTGCAGATCTCATAAAAATTCATGGCACGAAGAATCGGAATCGGATACTTTCCATAGTTTTCCTTGTAGAAACGAGTTTCTATCAAAGCACGTTCAATAGACAGAGAGGGCTCGGCATCGAACGTCTCTTGGCGAAGATGTTTGATCCGGTCATTCATTCCATAGGCATTTACCTCTACTGCGGGGGCGAAATTGGATGCACTGTGCGGTGCACGTTGAGCTGTGATTGTAGTCATATTATATAAAAGGTTATTTTTATTCTATTATTTTAATCTGATAAATCCCGGACAAAATGATACAGAGATAAAAAAACACCGGCGCAGACCAATGACTTCAGATACCAATACAAACAGAAAGGGCTCTTATCCGGAAACGGGAAAAGGAAAAAGAGGAAAACGCCTGTCAAGAAATCAGGCAATTGAATAGTCGTCTATAAGATTTAACGAACATATCATGACAATTTAAAAATCTACACTCGACATTAAGTGCATGATTGCAGCAAATATATGTATTTTTCCACAAAAACAAAAGAAATCATATTTATTTAAGGATCCGGCATACCTTCATCTTGTAAACAAGATCGATCAAGCGATCCCATACGCCTTCAATTTGTTGTAAAGCGTTTTGCGGTCGATTCCCAACAATTGGGCTGCCCTTGTCTTATTGTTTCCGGCTTCTTGCAAAGCGCGCTTGATCATTTCGCATTCGTGCGATTCGTTTTTCAGCTGGATATTGATCGGAACGGAAACCGGACCGGCAATCAGTTCTTCCGGAAGTTCGTTGCGGGTAATATAACGGCCGGTCGCCAATAGGGTAGCATACTTGATGGCGTTCTTCATCTGGCGCAGGTTGCCCGGCCAAGAATAAGACTGGAAAATCCGGATCACTTCATTATCAAAACCGATAATATCTTTCTGCAATTCCATATTGGCCTGGTCCAGGAAGTTATTGGCAAACAGCAAAAGATCTTCTTTCCGCTCTTTCAAATCGGGGATGCGGACTGTAAACTCATTGACACGATGATATAAATCTTCGCGGAAATCCCCCTTATCGATGGCAGAACGCAGGTTCTCGTTTGTTGCGGAAATAAGGCGGACATTGATCGCGATCTCCTGATTGCTGCCGATCGGTTTTACCTTCCGCTCCTGCAAGGCACGAAGAAGCTGTACCTGCACCTCATAAGACAAGTTACCGATCTCATCCAGAAAGATCGTACCGCCTTGGGCGGCGACAAAAGCACCTTCTTTATTATCGATAGCTCCGGTAAACGAACCTTTCACATGCCCAAAAAATTCGGATGCAGCCAAGTCTTTCGGGATCGCTCCGCAGTCAACCGCAATAAAAGGGGCTTTCTTGCGGTTGCTCTGTTCGTGAATACGACGGGCAACATACTCTTTCCCCGTACCGCTCGAACCGGTAATCAATACGGACATATCTGTCGGAGCAACCAGACGTACATGCTCGTAAAGCTGTCGAGCAGCCTGGCTCTGTCCCTCCACATACTGACTGTTCGTTCCTCCCGACGATCCGGGACGTTTGGTTGAACGCACAGAATGTTCCGGTCTGGTTGCAGAAGCAGCCCGGCCTGTTTCCGTCTTTATCACATCCTTGATTTTGCCTAAAAGCTCTTCAGGGTTCAACGGCTTCGCGATATAATCGGACGCCCCTAACTTAATGGCTTGCACGGCGGTATGTATCTCCGCATAGCTGGTCATCATAATCAAGGGAATTTCAAAATTATTTTCTTTTATCCATTTCAACAGATCAATTCCATCCCCGTCCGGCAAACGCAAATCAGACAGGATCAAATCGAAAGAGGCATCCTCTATCCGGCTTCGCGCATCCGAAACCGATGATACCGAACTGACCTCGAATCCTTTCCTTCCAAGCCAAGTTTTCAGCATCAACGAGAATGTTATATCATCTTCTAAAATCAGGATAGACGGCATATCGTTCTTTTTTGTTTCGTACACAAAGATAACTAAGAATTGACAATTAACAATGGACAATTGACAATTAAATACCGCTTGCCGTAATTGTCAATTGTCCATTATCCATTGTCAATTCAAAAAGCCCACGTTGCCTTTTTCCACGCTCCCTCGAACGGCCCTTGCTTGAACTTCTTCAACCACCAATGGCAGAAACCTAACTGAAGGATGAATAGCAGGACACCGACACCGAAGCTGGCTGTCGTACCTAAAACATTATAAAGCGACAAGCCGTAGCCGAAATAAATGAACGACCCGATAATAGACTGTGTCAAATAGTTAGTCAAACTCATCTTTCCATACGGAACCAAACCGTGCAACACTTTATAGACCGAAACTTGTTGCCACAGAAAGACGAAACAGGCAACTAACACGCACATGAAAGAGAAGTTTCGGAAAGAGGAGACAACCGTGTTCATCGGAGTCAGCATCGCTTTATTGGAGATCATATCCGGAAGAGAAGCCGTAATGAAATACAACGGGACAAAGCAGACCGCACCGATAACCAGCGTCCGCATCCAGAAAACACGATGTTCGGACAGGTTGGCAAACAGCTGCCTGCGTCCGATCAGCATACCCAACAGGAACAAAGAGGCAGTCTGAAAAAAACGTCCATATCCCCACGCCCACAACAGGCTGAACAACTGGCCGTCCCAAAGGTTGGACTTGACCATCGCCCAGAAATCCGGCTGCGAAAGGAACGGATACATGCGTTGGCTATGAATACGCCATACACCGGCTGCCGGTACATAGTCGGGATTCATCATCGCATAGAAAAACTTACCGAGTTCGAGCGGCTGGAGCATCAGGATAATAGCGGTAATGAGAACCGCCCGGTCGCTCCATTTGCAAACTAACACGAGCACCACACCGATTATAGAGTAAAGGACTAATATGTCGCCGGGGAAAAACGCCCCGTTGAAACAGCCGATAATGAACAAAAGAAAAAGCCGCCACAGGAAACGCAGACGGAAGTCTTTTCCTTTCTTCGCCTGGTTGTTATATTGAATGAAAAAACTGAATCCGAACAGCAGGGAGAAAATCGCATAAGCCTTCCCTGCAAAAAGGAAAAACAATGTTTCCCATATTCCTTTATCCATCGCCTCCATAAAGGCTGAAGAAGCTGCCGGGAAGTCATAAAAATTAAAATGCTCGATGTTGTGCAGTAACATAATAGCCATAACGGCAAAACCGCGTAGTGCATCCACCACCTCGATACGAGGCGACTTAGCCAAAAGTCCGTCACTCATGATAATGATTTAGATTTTTAATTTATGATTTTACGGAGGGCAAAGGTAGATAAAGAAGTCATATAAAACAAAAAAAGCACCCTTTTAGGCGCTCTTTTTGTTTGCAGACTTAAAATATATACTCGAACATAGTAACTTAAAACGGTTTTTAATGTAGAAACGTCCACTTCCGCTTCTTACTATAAAAGAAGCGAATATCGTGCCAAACTCGGCTGGCACACGGTCTGTTTTTTGTAAACTGTTCTATTTTAACATGTAAGTCATCCAGAATGTTTTACGGAGGCTATTATTACAACATCACGGATGGGGAATTGTGGACATATTTGGGGAATTTTTCTACAGATACCGTTCCACAGCCTGGCTTACAACAATGCTCGCCTGCCGGATCACCTCGGATAAAAGCCGCTTCCAACCGTCGTCTGTCAACGCTTCGTCGTTCTTCTCAAGGATTCTCAGCTGAGCCACCAAATCGGAAGCTCCTAACATAGTGAAAAGAGGGATCAGCTTATGGGAGATTTTGGCAGCCGGCCCCCTCTCAGTCTTCTCCAAAGCTTGTTTCAACAACGAAATGCTCTTGTTCGTTTCCTCGGCAAAAGTCCGGATAATGGACGCAGAGGCTTCTTTGTCTTCGCCGGCAAAAGCGGTAAGCGAATCAAAATTGAGTTCAAGCGACACCTCGGCTTGTATATCAGCCTGCAACAGGTTATTCAACAAGGCAATCAACTGCTTAGCCGTGAAAGGTTTGTTCAGGAATCCGGTGAAACCGACTTCCAAATAATGGGTATGCTCGTTTTCCACACTGGCCGAAAGCGCGATGACAGGCACGGTATCTGTTCCGGGGACACCTGACGAACGAATGACGTTGAGCAGACCGTAACCATCCATTCCCGGCATCTGTATATCGGTTATGATCGCATCGAAAGAGCTATTACGCAAAATATCGACTACGGCAAACGGATTTGAACAACTGGCAACTTCCACATGGTTTCGTTTCAAAAACTCTTCCGTCAGCGCCAACTGCAACGGATCATCGTCAACCAGCAAACAAAAGATTTCGCGCCCTTCGAAGCTTCCGGTTTCCGTTTCGTCTTCCCCTATGACAGGCACGGCTGGCAATGTCTGCACTTCCGATTCCTGCAAAGGTAGGATAATCGTAAAATCACTTCCTTTTCCCGGAACACTCTTTAGCGATAATCTTCCTCCCATCAGTTCGATCAGCTTGCGGGTGATGGAAAGCCCGAGGCCGAAACCTTCTTCTTTTTCGGTTCCCGACAGACGAGCAAACTCGCCGAAAATTTTTTCCTGTTCTTCTTCCGGAATCCCGACACCGGAGTCTGAGACAGTAATTGACAAGTGAGAATTGGCAATTGACAATTTGACTATCAAAACAATACGGCCTTCGTGAGTAAACTTGACAGCGTTGGACAAAAGATTGCCGACTACCTGGCGAAGGCGTATCGGATCACCGGAATAAATACGATCCATCCCCTCCTCCTTCATATTCAGAATAAAAGCCAATCCTTTTGCTTCGGCTATCGGGCGGAAGCTCCCGTATATTTCATTAAAAAGCGTACGCACGCTGAAAGGCACGTTCTGTATTTCCATCTGCCCTGATTCCAACCGATGAAAATCAAGCAAACCATTCACCAGCGAAAGAATATGATCGGCCGATCCGGTCATGTTTTCCAAATAATAACGTTGCCTTTCGTCCGGATGACGACGCATCAGCAGTTCGATATAGCCGATTATGGACGAGAGCGGTGCCCGGATATCGTGGCTGATCGTCAGCATCAGTTTCTCCCGACTATGGAGCAGATCTTCAGCATATTGTTTGGCTTTCTCCAATTGCTGCCGGTAATACTGGCTTCTAGAGATATCACGTGTGATCAAAATGATAAAGACGATCACGATAATCAGCGACAGGACGGCGATACCGCCAATGAGATAAGAGGTTTCGCGTAGCACCTCCTGTTTCTTCATGACACGTTCCATCGACGCGTTCATTTCCTCCTCCTCTATGTCACGCAGCATCTGGTTGATCCGGCTCGTGATGATGCTGTTATTATAACGCAGATTGGCAGCACGTTCCAACAGCTGGTCTACGAGCTGTTTACGCTGATCGGCCACACTGTCTTGCAGGTTTTTCAGGACCGTCACGATCGTGTCTGCCGGGTTGAAGACGTTCACCAGCGTGTCAGTCACGATCTGCCGTGTCGTATTCACGACAACGGTCGAATCCTCTTTAGGGGGTGAGAAAACATCGGCAAGACGACGGAAAAAGCCACGATGCTTATGGGGCTGGGGAGTCTTTACGGAATCTTGGTGCACGATCACGCGCTCCTGTATTTCGACCTGCCGGACCATCGTATCTTGTCGGGCAATCACCTTCTCGATGTTTTGAGCGTACAGATGTTCCGCGTTCGTTTCGCGCCAAGTTTCCAACAGGCGGCGTGTGTTCCAACGCTTCTGTTCGATCAGCATATCGATCGTGTCGATCTTGGGATATAACGCAGGGTTCGACACTAATGTACGCAGCGAATCCATATTTT